>JAZOMW010000001.1:0-11216 GCA_045654225.1 Christensenellaceae bacterium
ATAAATCTAATGAAATTGTAGCCGTAGCGGACGCTAACGAAAGTTTAGCAAAAGCGGTAGGCGAAAAGTACGGCGTTAAATCTTATATCGACTATAAGTTAATGCTTAAAGAATGCGAGTGTGACTGCGTTTACGTTGCAACACCAGTATTCCTTCACTACGAACAAGCAATGGAAGTTTTAAAATACGACAGACACTTGTTCATTGAAAAACCTATCGGTAAAGACGGGGCGGAAGCAAAAGCAATAGTTGACGCTTATAAAAAAGCGGGTAAGCAAATAGGCGTTGGCTATATGATGAAATATCACAATCTTCACGAAAAGGCAAAAAGGCTTTTAAAAGCGGGCGCTATTGGTGACGTGAATAGCGTAAGGTTACAATTTACTTGCTGGTATCCAGATATCGTAGGCGCTTGGCGTCAAAACAAAGCGCTTGGCGGTGGCGGTGCTCTTATGGATTTAGGCGTTCACTGTATTGAACTTATCGAATACGTTTTAAACGAAGAAATTATTGAAGTTAAGGGTATTATAAACACTAAAACGTTTAACTACGAAGTTGAAGATACCGCAATTATAGTTTTCAAAACAAAGAGCGGTGTTTTAGGTCATATTGACGTAAACTTTAATATTCCAGACGAAGCAAGTGAAAGCAAGTTTGAAATGTACGGCACGAAAGGTTATATTATTTGTAACGGAACGCTTGCGCAAGAAGAAAAAGGCGTTTTAAATTACTTATATTCACCACAAGGCGACTACGAAGCAAAACAAAACAGAGTTGCGGGCAAGCCTAAAAAGTATAAGGGCAAAAACGGAAATATGTACCTTAAACAAATTCAAGCGTTTGCAAAGCAAGTTAATAGCGGTAAACTCAATTATAAACTTGCTAACCGCGCGGTACAAGTTCAACAAGTAGTTGACGAAGTTTATAAACAAAATTAATAAAAATTAAAAATATATATTTTTAAGGAGATAAATTATGGATTTTAATTCAACAGTTAAAGGCAGTATGCTTGAAGGTTTTTATCCTGCTGGTTGGGATATGGTAAAAATTGATAAATGTTGCTCAAACGCACCTGAATCAATTAACGATAGGCAAGACTATTGGAACAAAGACTTTGCTCCTATTGCTTGTGATAACGTTGAAGAATTTAACGTTAAAATGGGTCACGAAATAGCGCTTGAAATTAAAAAGGCTAACGAAGAAAATAAAAAAATTATGTTCATTTTACCGGTTGGCCCTATGGGTATGTACAAATGGGCTGTTTACTTTATTAAAGAGTGGAACGTATCTTGTAAGAACGTTTACTGCTTTAACATGGATGAATGGGCTGACGGCGAAGGTAACACTATAACCGGCGAAGCATCGTTTAAGTCGGCTATGGAAAACGCTTTCTATAACCCACTTGGCTCTCTTACAGTTCCAGAAGACCAAAGAAATTTTGCTACGAAAGACAATTTACCACTTTACCCTGAAAAAATGGCTAAATTAAGAGCGGAAGGCGCTAAACTCGTTTTAGTTTACGGTATAGGTAGAATGTGCCATATTGCTTTCTGGGAACCACAAATCGGCGCTGAATTTAATAGTGACGAAGAATGGAGAAAGCAAAATTATAGAATAGGCGTTCAACTTCACCCGCTTACTATCGAACAAAACGCGCTTACTTCGTTTAAATCAAGAACTACGTTAGTTCCTTGTCGCGCAAACACTATCGGCCCTGGCCTTATGTTCTCGGCTGACTACGCTATCGGCGGTGCAGACGGCGTTTTAGGTAGAGGTATGCAATGGCAAGGTATGTCACTTTGGATGACTTTAAGATATGGTGTAAGCCGTCACATCACGTCAACGTTTATTCCTACAATTCCTGGTAAATTGTTCTACTTAAAAGAACTTGCGGGCCCACTTTGCCCAGAAGCAAACTAATATGAAGGGTATTGCGGTAGCGGGTAGCGTTATAGTTGATAAAATTAGCGTTATAACGGCATACCCGTCACTTGGCGAATTAGCGCCTGTAAAAGGCTTATCGAAAGCGTCGGGCGGATTAGTGCCTAACTGCGGTTGCGGTATTAAAAAAATCTGCCCTGAAATTGACGTTTACGCAATAGGAAAAGTTGGTAACGACGACGACGGTAAATACGTTAAAGAAAATCTTGAAAAATACGGTGTTGACACTAGCGGTATTAAATTCGACGATAATTTAACAACGAGTTTTACAACCGTTATTAGCGTTGAGGCGGGCGGAAGAACTTTCTTTACCTACAACGGCGCAAACGCGGAATTCGGCGTAAACGATATTGATTTTGATAGCAATAAATATAAAATGCTACACCTTGGCTACTTTTTACTTTTAGAAAAGATTGACGGTGGCGACGGTTTAGCAATACTTAAAAAAGCGGTAGAGTGCGGAATTAAAACTTCTATCGACTTGGTTAGTGAAAACGCGGATAGATACAAACTCGTTATTCCTTGCCTTAAATACGTTGATAATTTAATTATCAACGAAGTTGAAGCGGGCAAAATTACGGGTATTGAGCCTACCGTTAAGAACTTAGAAAAAATTGCAAAAACACTTAAAGACTTAGGCGTAAGAGAAAGGGTTATTATTCACGCGCCAGAGTGTGGCGTATGCTACTCGAACAACGGCTTTACGTTGCTTCCTTCTTTTGACTTGCCAAAAGGCTTTATAGCAGGCTCAACGGGCGCGGGCGACGCGTACTGTTCGGGCGCGTTAACGGCAATTTATTACGATAAAACGGATTTAGAAATTTTGCAAACGGCAACCGTTTGCGCAACGGCGTCACTTACTAAACAAGACGCTATTAGCGGTTTAAACGACGTTCAAACAAACAAAGAACTTTGCAAAAACTTTAAATCACGCACGCTTGATATTTAAGTAAAAAACACAAAATTAACTCCCTAATTTTAGGGAGTTTTTTTGTTTCATAAATATTTAAACCGCGCGCTTAATATACATATAAAAAGGGTTTTTTTATGCTTATTTTAGAAAACGTGTTGCTTTCAATAGGTGGTATAACGCTATTTTTACTCGGTTTAAAGTATATTAGCGAAAATATGGAAAATTTATCTTCAAACAAGGTTAAAAACCTAATTCGCAACTTTACAAAAAACAAATGCGTTGGCGTTTTAACGGGCGCGGGCGTAACCGCGCTTATTCAAAGCAGTATTGCAACAAACGTGATACTTATTGGCTTTGTGTCAAGCGGAATTTTAACTTTTTATAACGCTTGCGCGGTTATTATGGGCGCAAATATAGGAACAACCGTAACGGCGCATTTAGTTTCGCTTTCGCAAAGCACTTTTTTTAACGTTACGGCAGTTGGCTCGCTAGTTGGATTTATAGGCTTTTTGCTCTCGTTTAACAAGCGCAAAAACGTTAGTTTATTCGGCAACGTTTTAACGGGTTTTTGCATGATTTTTTTAGGGTTAGACGTTATAAATAACGGCATAATTTTCTTTAAAAATTACTCCTTTTTCCGCTCAATTTTTTTAGTTGAAAGTGACTTTTTACTCCTTTTAAACGGTATAGTTATAACGGCACTCGTTCAAAGTTCTTCCGCCGTTTCAAGCGTTATAATAATACTTGCCTCTAACGGACTCGTTGACTTTTCAAGTAGCGTATTTTTAATTTTAGGCGCTAATATAGGAACGTGTTTACCCGTAATTATAGCGTCCTTAAACAAGAGCGAAGAAGCGCAAAAAACGGCGCTTTTTAACCTTTTATTTAACGTTTTAGGCGTGCTAATATTTTTTGTGCCGTTAACGCTTTTTAAAGGACAAATAGTTAATAGTTTTAACATGTTTTCAAGCGGAATTGATAGGCAAATTGCTTGTTTTCACACCTTTTTTAACTTGGTGGTAACCGTAATTTTACTTCCGTTTTTAAAGTCTTTTACTCAAATTTTAGATAAATTGTTTTTAAAATTTAAACAAACGCCAAAAATATCGTTAAAACGGGTATAATGTAATTGACAATTTTTAGTAAAACCGCTAAAATTACATTATAAAATGTAAACTAACTTTTAAGGAGTAAAACAATGAACAAAAAAACCATACGCGATATTGAAGTAAAAGGCAAAAAATGTCTTGTTAGAGTTGACTTTAACGTTCCTATGAAAAACGGCGTTATAACCGACGAAAATAGAATTAACGGCGCGCTTCCTACAATTAAGTATTTAATGGACAACGGCGCAAAAGTTATACTTTGCTCACATATGGGTAAACCACACAACGTTTTTAACGACGTTATTTCTTTAAACAAAAAGGAAAAGAAAGCCGTTGAAGCACTTAAAGAAGAAGATAGACAAAGCGCTATTAACGAATATTTAGAAAAGGCTAAAAAGGACGCGGTTAAATATTCTTTAAAACCTGTTGCTGATAGGCTCAGCGAACTTTTAGACGGTAAAGTTACTTTCGCTTTTGACACGGTAGGGGAAGACGCTACTAAAAAAGTAAACGCATTAAAAGAAGGCGAAGTAGTTTTACTTGAAAACTTACGTTTTGACAAAGGCGAAGAAAAGCGCGAAGAAGAATTTTGTAAAAAACTCGCATCGTTTTGTGACGTTTACGTTAACGACGCTTTCGGCACGGCTCACCGTTCGCACGCGTCAACTGCCGCTATCGTTGAATACGGTTTCGTTAAAACGGCGGTTTGTGGTTTCTTAATTGAAAAAGAACTTTCAGTTATGGCTGACTCGCTTGAAAACCCTGTTAGACCTTTCGTTGCAGTTTTAGGCGGTGCAAAAGTAGCGGACAAGTTAAACGTTATTTCTAACCTTTTAGAAAAATGCGATTCTTTAATTATCGGCGGTGGTATGGCTTACACTTTCTTAAAAGCGCAAGGCTACGAAGTTGGAACTTCACTCGTTGATAACGAAAAAATTGAATACTGTAAAGATATGCTTAAAAAGGCAAAAGATTTAGGTAAAAACTTATATTTACCTGTTGACGCAAAAGTTGCTAAATCTTTCCCTGACCCTATCGACGCGCCTATTGAAACGGTTACTTACGCGGTTGACAATATGCCTGCAACCGAGATGGGATTAGACATCGGCGAAAAGACCGTTGAACTTTTTGAAAGCGTAGTTTTAGGCGCAAAAACGGTTATTTGGAACGGACCTATGGGCGTATTTGAAAATCCAAGTTTAGCAAACGGTACGGTATCGGTTGCAAAAGCGCTTGCAAAAGCACAAGGCGCAACTACTATTATCGGCGGTGGCGATAGCGCGGCTGCGGTTGCTCAATTTGGTTTAGCGGATAAAATGACTCACATTTCAACGGGCGGTGGCGCTTCGCTTGAATTATTTGAAGGCAAAGTTTTACCGGGTATTGCTTGCCTTAACGAAAAAGAATAATAAAAGGACGTAATACTTTATGAGAAAGGCAATTATTGCAGGTAACTGGAAAATGAACTTAACGCCAAGCCAAGGCGTTGCGCTCGTAAACGAACTTAAACCGCTTGTTTTAGACGCGGACTGTGACGTTGTTGTTTGCGTTCCCGCAACTGATATCGACGCGGTAGGCAAGGCTATTAAAGGCTCAAATATTAAACTTGGCGCGGAAAACGTACACTTTGCAGATAACGGCGCGTACACGGGCGAAATTTCAGCCGATATGCTTTTAGAACTCGGCGTTGAATACGTAGTTATTGGCCATAGCGAAAGAAGACAATACTTTAACGAAACCGATGAAACGGTTAATAAAAGAACTTTACAAGCACTTAAAAAAGGTCTTATTCCTATCGTTTGTATAGGCGAAACGCTTGAAGAAAGAGAAACTAATAAAACGGAGGAAGTTTTATATACTCAAATAGTAAACGGCTTAAAGGGCGTTGAAGATTTAACTAAATTAGTTATTGCTTACGAGCCTGTTTGGGCTATCGGCACGGGCAAAACCGCTACGAGCGAACAAGCTAACGAAACTATCGGTTTTATTAGAAAAACTTTGGCTCAAATTTTCTGCGAAAACTGCGCTTCAAAAGTTAGAATTCAATACGGCGGTTCAATGAAACCAAGTAACGCCAAAGAACTTATGGCAATGCAAGAAATTGACGGCGGTTTAATAGGCGGTGCTTCGCTTAAAGCCGAAGAATTTGCTAAAATCGTAAATTATAACAAATAAAATATTAATTTTTAACCACTTTTAAGTGGTTAAATTTTTAGGAGTATTAAATGAAATCTAAACCAGTATGTCTTTTAATTTTAGACGGTTACGGCGTAACTTCAAACGCTTACGGCAACGCTATTGAAATTGCTAACGCGGGCGTTATTAAAAAATATCAAGAAAATTATCCGTCAACGCTAATCGGCGCAAGCGGTATGAGCGTTGGTCTTCCAGACGGGCAAATGGGCAATAGTGAAGTAGGCCATCTTAATATGGGTGCGGGTAGAATAGTTTATCAAGACTTAACGCGTATCACCAAAGAAATTCAAGACGGAACTTTTTACGAAAATAAAGCACTCAATTTTGCAATAGACGAAGCAATTAAAAACGGTAAAAAACTCCACCTTTTCGGTTTACTTTCAAACGGTGGCGTACACAGTCATAACACGCACCTTTACGCGCTTTTAAATCTTTGCAAGCAAAAGAATTTTAGTAACGTTTTCGTTCATTGCTTTTTGGACGGACGTGACGTTGCTCCAACAAGTGGCGTAGAGTTTATTAAAGAACTTCAAACAAAAATTAACGAAATTGGCGTTGGTACTATCGCTTCAATTTGCGGTAGATACTACGTTATGGATAGAGATAACCGTTGGGATAGAGTTGAAAAAGCGTATAATATGCTTACTAAAGGCAACGGCGAAAAGTCAACTAATTTAGTTGAAACCGTTTTAACTAGTTACGAAAACGGCGTTACGGACGAGTTTATGCTTCCAACTAACTTTGTAGAAGACGGCAAGTCGGTTGGCTTAATTGAAAAGGGCGATTCGGTAATATTCTTTAACTTCCGCCCTGATAGAGCAAGGGAAATTACGCGCGCTTTCACAGTAGAAGGATTCGACGGTTTTGATAGGGGAGAATACCTTAACTTAAACTACGTTTGCTTTACTAAATACGACGCTACTTTTACTGGCGTTAAAATTGCGTTTGAAAAAATTTCGCTTGACAACACGTTAGGTAAATTTTTAGCGGACAAGGGTTATACTCAACTTCGTATTGCGGAAACTGAAAAATACGCTCACGTAACGTTCTTCTTTAACGGCGGTGTTGAAGCGCCAGAGAGAAACGAAGAGCGCGACCTTATTCCGTCGCCAAAAGTTGCAACTTACGACCTTCAACCTGAAATGAGCGCATATCTCGTATTAGACAAGGTTATTGAAGAAATTAACGCTGATAAATTCGACGTTATTATATTAAACTTTGCTAACTGCGATATGGTTGGTCATACTGGTGTTTTAGACGCTGCCGTTAAAGCCGTTAAAACTGTTGAAGAATGCGTTGAAAAAATAACCGAACTCGTTGTTAAAAAAGGCGGTAGCGTTTTAATTACTGCCGACCACGGCAACGCGGATAGAATGTTTGAAGACGAAGCGGGTAAAAAACCGTTTACTGCGCATACTACTAACGAAGTTCCGCTTATACTTGTTTCAAACGAGTATAAAAACGCTAAACTTTCAAGTGGTGGCGTGCTTGCAGATATCGCTCCAACGCTTTTAGAAGTTTTAGGCGAAGAAAAACCAAGCGAAATGACGGGTAAAAGCCTTATTATAAAATAGTTTTTTGAAAGAACCAAAAAACAGTTGTAAAAATAAAATTTATATGCTATAATACAAAAGCATTAAAAAAAGATGTTTTAAGTAGGTGTATTATGTTAAATTTACTTGCGGTAACTTCATACGACTGGTACGTTACGCTTTCAGTTATATGCGTAATCTTATCGGTAATAGCAGCAATTTTCGTTATAATAGTAGTAATTATGCAACCAAGCAATTCAAACGGCGTTGGTGCAATAAGCGGTCATAGTGAAACGTTTTACGGTAAAAACAAGTCAAAAACGCTTGAAAGTAAAATGAAAAAACTTACGATTATTGCAATTGCGGTTTTAGCAGTTTGCATGATTGTGTTTTTCTTACTACCATATTTATTCTTTTAATTAACAAACGAAAACGGCTTATCAAAGCCGTTTTTTTATTCGGTTTAGCATTATGATAAAAAGTGTTTTATTAGAAAAATTTAATAGCGGTGAAATTGAAAATTTAGGCTTCAAAAGAATTTTTGAAGTTTTTTCCGCATCTTCTAATTTAGAAAAAGATATTATTCGTAAAGCGGTAACCGAACTTATTGACGAAGGTCATATCGTTTTTGAAAGCGGTAGATTTTTAACTCTTAAAAACAGTTCTTGCATAAAAGGCGTAGTTAAGGGTAACGAGCGTGGTTTTGCCTTTTTAATAACCGATAACGGCGACTTTTTTATTCCAAACCGCTCTTTATTCGGCGCGTTTAACGGCGATACGGTTATCGCCAAAAAAACACCGTACAAGCGCGGTAGTAGCGACGAGGTTGAAGTTGTTAAAATTTTAGAGCGTGGCGTTAAAAAACTAGTTGGAACTTTCCAAGGCGAAAACGGTTTTGGCTTCGTTTTACCCGATGATAGAAGTTTTTGCGTTGATATTTATATCCCCGTAAAAAACTCAATGGGCGCAAAAACGGGCGATAAAGTTTTAGTTTTAATTACGGGCTACCCTGAAAATAGAAAAAATCCCGAAGGTAAAGTTTTAGAAATTATAGGTAGGCGTTACGACTTAAAAGCCGAAGAACTTTCAATTATTAAAAACGCCGGGCTTGATTTAGAATTTCCAAAAGAAGTTTTAAAAGAAGCCGACAAAATAAATAGCGAAGTATTAGATAGTGAGTTTGAGGGTAGAAAAGACTTTACTAGCGACCTTATTATTACGATAGACGGCGAAGACTCGCGCGATTTTGACGATGCTATTTCCATTAAGGAAAATGAAAACGGAACTTTTACGCTAGGCGTTCATATTGCAGACGTTAGCCATTACGTTAAACCTAACTCGGCTATATATAAGGAAGCGTTAAAACGCTCTACGAGCGTATATTTCCCAGAGCGCGTTATTCCTATGCTACCTAAAAAACTTTCTAACGGCATTTGCTCGCTGAACGAAAACGTAAATAGGTTAACTCTTTCCGTTATAATGGATATAGACCAAAGCGGTAATATTGTTAGTTTTGATATGAGCGAGTCTGTAATACGTTCTAAAAAGCGTATGACTTATACGGCTGTTCAAGCAATATTAGACGGTGATGAAAACGCTTTAAAAGAGTATGAAAATTTAGTTCCAACCATAAAACTTTGTGAAAAGTTAAAAGACGTTTTGCTTTTAAAACGCAAGAAAAGTGGAACTATTGAAATGGATATAAAGGAAAGTCATATCACGGTAGAAAACGGCAAAATTAACGTAGAGCCAAGAACTAGTGCGGACGCGTACAAAATTATTGAAGAGTTTATGATAATAGCAAACGAGTGCGTTGCCGAATACGTTTACTATATAGGCGCTCCGCTTTGCTATCGCGTTCACGAAAGACCTGACGGTGACAAGTTAGACACTTTTAAAAACTTTTTAAACGCGCTTGGTATTAAGGTTAAGTGGAACGCCGAAACTTGCTATCCTAAAAATTTTAGCGACCTTTTAGAAAGCATTAAAGACGAGCCGATTTTTGGAGTTGTAAATAAGGTAATGCTCCGCTCGCTTAAAAAAGCCAAGTATTCTACGGTAAATTTAGGGCACTTTGGTCTTTCAAGCAAGTGTTACTGTCACTTTACTTCACCTATTAGGCGTTTTCCAGACCTTACCGTTCACGCCGTTTTAAAGGGTATTTTAAAGGGTGAAGACGTTGAAAAAATAGATAAAGACAAGGTTGATTTAATTTGCCAAATATCTAGTGAAAACGAAAGAAAAGCCGACGAAGTTGAACGCACTATGGACGATTATTATAAATGCCGTTTTATGCGCGCGCATATAGGCGAAGAATTTAGCGGTATCATAAGTGGCGTTACGAATTTTGGCGTTTTTGTTGAACTTGAAAACACCGTTGAGGGTTTAGTTAGGGTAGAAACGTTGCCAAAAGGCAATTATAAGTTTGACGAAAAGACTTTTTCGTTGTATTCTAATAGTAGATATTACGCACTTGGCGAGCCAGTTACGGTTAAAATTTTAAGTGCGGAAACTAGTTCTAGACGCGTTGAAATGCAAATAACGGAAGACAAGTATTTTTCAAAACAAAAATAAAAATGAAAGTAATTACGGAAAATAGACAAGCAAAATTTGAATATTTTATAGACGAAACTTACACCGCGGGTATCGTATTAGAAGGCGCGGAGGTTAAGTCTATACGCAAAGGGGCTATCAATTTAAAAGATAGTTTTTGCATTGTTTATAAGGGCGAAGTTTTTTTAAAAAACGCTCATATTTCCGTTTACGAAAAAATAGGCGCGTTTAATAGTAGCGACGCAAAGCGTGATAGAAAGTTACTTTTAAGGCGCTCGGAAATTAATAAAATTGTAGGAAAAGTTAATGAAAAAGGCTACACTTTAATTCCGCTTTTAGTGTATTTTGAAGGTAGTTTAGTTAAAGTTAAAATAGGTTTATGCAAAGGTAAACACACCTTTGATAAAAAGCAATCTATTAAAGAAAAAGATATAAAAAGGCAATACGAAAGAGAAATAAAAGAATATTAATTTAATATATGGGGATGCACCGGTTTTGATTGGTCGGTGGCGTTGACGTAAGCGTGCCGAAGTTTCCCGAGGCTTCGTAAAAACGGGAATTTAAATTTAAATGCTGATAACAGAAATTTAGCATTTGCTGCTTAATTAAAGCAGTTGTCTAATATAGAACTCCGCCGTTCTATAAAGGGCATCATTTTAGGCGGAACTTTTATTTAAATTTTATTGCGTTTTTATAAAAGTTATTTAGCAATATGCTACCATGCAAGTTTGTTCGTTTAGTAGTGTGGTAAAAGATTAAGGCGAACTACGCACGTAGAAAGCGCAAAAGACCCGATTAAGACGAGGGTTCAACTCCCTCCATCTCCACCAAAGTAAAAAGAGTAGCAAAAAACGCTACTCTTTTTACTTTGGTTAAGTTAAAGAGGGAGTTGAACGGGTGGGTATCGGCAACTTAAAAGTTTGAGTTTTCGTTATTAGTTGCCGACAAACAGTAGCCACCTACTGTTTGCCACAC
>JAZOMW010000002.1:0-5956 GCA_045654225.1 Christensenellaceae bacterium
GAACTTTTAATACGGAACGTTTTTCAATAAGCGGTTTGTTACTCGTTATTATTTCAAGTGCTTTTTCAAGTTCGTTTGACTCAATGCAAGTTAAAAATCCAAGCGTACCCGTATTTACCGCCAAAATAGGAATATCGTAACTTATTGCGTATTCAACTACGCGTAATATTGTACCGTCGCCACCAAAAACTGCAATAAGGTCAACGTCCTTACAGTCTTCTTTTAAATTTACAACCTTACTATCGATACCCTTATCGTGTAAAATTGCGCCAAATTCGTTAGCGTGTTTATTAGCATCGCTTTTGGTTGTATTTATAAAAATTCCTACCTTCATCGTAATTCACTCCTTAACTTGTCTTCTAAAATGTTAAATAGTGGCTCTGCCACAGTGTCGTCCTTTTGTAAAACTATTAAATACTCAACGTTTTTACCTTCCTTAATAGGCGCGGTGGTAATGAATTTTGGTTTTAACGATTGAGTTATTGAAAAATCGTAAATTTTTTGAATTGCGTTAAATCTATCTTTTTTATTAAGAACTATTCCGCTTTTATTTAGTTTTTCCTTACCAACTTCAAACTGCGGTTTTATGAGTAAAAACACTATTCCGCCGTCTTTTAAAATATTAGAAATTGCAGGTAATATATAGGTTGCCGATATAAAACTAACGTCACAAGTAACTCCATCAATTTTATTATCGAACTGCTCTTTTTTTAGGTGGCGGGCGTTAGTATTATCTAAAACGACTACCCTATTATCTTCTAGCAAAACTTGTTCAAGTTGAGTTTTACCAACGTCAACCGCGTAAACTAGTTTAGCACCGTTTTGCAGTAAACAGTCTGTAAAACCGCCGTTAGACGCACCTATATCAACAAAAACTTTGTCTTTTACCGAGTATTCATACTCGTTTAAAACCTTTTCAAGTTTATATCCACCGTTAGAAACGTATTTTGACGCAACGCTTATAAAAGTAATATTTTTAAAACTGTCAACGTCTTTTGAAGGTTTACACGGCTTTCCGTTATATAAAACCTCGCCTTTTAAAACGGCTTCACTCGCTTTCGTGCGAGACGAGTATTTACCGTTCAAATATAAAAAATTATCAATTCTCATACTAATTTTTTCTATTGTAAACTAAATTAGCCATTTCAATTAAAAGTTCACTATTTGGAACGAGTTTAGCGTTCGTTACAGCGTTTTCATACGCAGTTTTAGCGCGTTGTTTAGCGCCCTCAATACCGTATAACGTAACGAAGGTCAATTTTTTTGAGTTTTCGTCTTTATTAAGCGTTTTACCTAAATCTTCAAAATTTGATAAAACGTCAAGCAAATCATCGGTAATTTGAAAAAGCAAACCTAAATTTTCGCCGTATTTTTTAAGTTCATTAAAATACTCGTCACCTATAAAACAAGACGGAATAATCGTTGATGCAGTAATCAGTCTTCCCGTTTTTAATTCGTGTATTTTTTTAAGCACGTCTTCGGTGGCGGTATCGTTATTTTCGTTTAAAATATCAAGTGCTTGTCCTGATATCATACCGTGAGCGCCTGCATACATTGATAAAATTCTGCTTGCGTTTACGTCGTAAATACTTTTATTTGCTCTAAATAAAGTTTCATAGGCTAAATTTAAAAGCGCATCGCCCGCTAGTATTGCCATTGCTTCACCGTAAACTTTGTGATTAGTTAATTTGCCACGCCTATAATCGTCGTTATCCATTGCGGGCAAATCGTCGTGAATAAGTGAATAAGTATGCAAAAATTCAAGCGCTATTGCATATGGCATTACCGCGTCAAAATTAACCTTTAAAACCTTTGCCGTCATTAGTAACAAAACGGGTCTAAAACGCTTTCCACCCGCTTTTACGCTATATTTCATAGCGTCGTGTAAAGTTGACTCAACACCTACTAAACCGTCAATCTTTTTATATAATTCAGTTTCAAACAGCGTTTTAATTTCTTGATATTCTAAATTAAAATTCTTCAATGTTATTATTCCTTAAACAAGCGGTAAACGCGTTAAACATAAGCATAGTAACCGTCATAGGACCTACACCGCCGGGTACGGGAGTTATGTAAGATGCTTTATTAAATACCGCGTCGTAATCAACGTCGCCGTAAAGTTTGCCGTCAACCCTATTTATACCAACGTCAACAACGATAGCGCCTTCTTTAACCATATCGCCCGTAACAAAGTTTGCCCTACCTATTGCGGCAACTAAAATGTCTGCTTGTAAAGTATAGTTTTTTATGTTTTGCGTTTTAGAGTGGCACATAGTAACCGTGCAGTTTTCTTTTTGTAAAAGTGCGGAAACAGGTTTTCCAACCATATTACTTCTACCTAAAACTACCGCGTGTTTACCGTTAAACTCTATACCGTAACCTTTTAAAAGTTGAATAATTCCGTTAGGAGTGCAAGAAATTAAAGCGTCTTCACCAACTAAAAGTTTACCTAAATTTTCAGCGCATAAGCCGTCAACGTCCTTTTCCGTTGGAATTTTGCTTAAAATTTTAGCGGAATCAAACTTTTTAGGAAGTGGAAGTTGAACTATAATGCCGTCAATATCCGTGCGACACGCAAGTTTATATACTTCGTTTTCGGCTTCTTCTTGTGAAATATTTTCACTTAATCTTACCGTAACCGAATTTAAGCCAACGTCTTCACTAGCCTTAATTTTATTTCTAACGTAAATTTGTGACGCGCTATCTTCACCGATAATTACAACTGCTAAACCGGGTACTATGCCGTGCTTTTCCTTTAACGTGGCAACTTTTTCTTTTAATTCTTGCCTAAATTTTAATGAGTATTCTTTACCGTTAAGTATAGTTGTCATACTTCACCTTCCAAACGTTTTTTATATTCAGCTAAAATGCCGTTTACAAAATTAGGACTTTCAGGGGTTGAATATTTCCTAACTAATTCTAGCGCTTCGTTAATTGAAACGATATGCGGAATATCTTTTAAGTAAGCCATTTCCGTTATTGCAATTTGAATAGCGCATTTATCAGTAGTGTAAATGCGTTCAAGTTTATACCCTTTTGAAAGATTTGATATAACGTTATTTATTTCTTCTTCATTTTCATAAAATGCGTCGATAATTTGGTTAGCAAAGTTTATATCGCTTTCGCCTAATTTATCTTCTTGAAAAATAAACAACTTAAAGTCTTCGGTAAATTTTTCATTAAATTGATTGCTAAATAATAATTTATAAACAGATTCTCTCGCGTTTCTTCTCATAATCTAAAAAAAAATTGCAAATTGCCGTACCATTTGGTACGGCATACATGCCTTTGTCAAATATGACCTTCTTCACTAAAAACAACGCCACTAATATGAACGTCAACAGAGTCAACTTTATATTTAGACATTGATTCTAAACTATTTTTAATGCTTTGTTGAATATTAAATGCAACGTCAGGAACGTTATAACCGTATAAAACTTTAACGGTTACGTCAATGCTAACAACGTCATCGTTAAAATTGAGTTTTACAAGGTTTAAATTATCCTTATTAGATTTTTCAAGCGCAACGCCTTGAACGTCAGAAACCGCTAAAACAACGATACCTTTAACAATTCCGGCATTGTACGTTACTTTGCCTTCGGATTTACCGCGTTTGTAAGTAGCCATAATACTCTCCTAATATGTAATATTAGTTTAAGTATAACACACTTTTTTTAAATACAAAAGCGTTTTTATGCATATTTTTATTATAAATACGGAATTATACTAACGTTTTCTGCATCAACGTTACTTTCAGTAACGAGTAAATTGAATATTTTAACCGCGTCGTCTTGGTCAAATTCCGCGTCTTTTACAATAACGCTAACGTTTGGCGACGTAATATTCATAGTTACCACAACCTCTTCATAACCGTACGCTTTAATAAGCGTTTCAAGTTTAAGTTCTGTTTCAGTTATTGCGGTAAGTTGCAATTTTTGGTTAAGAGCATCTTCTTTAACGGCGGAATCGTCGCTACTGTCTTGAATAATTTTGTCGAGTTGTAAAATTTGCTGATTTCTTGATGACGAGCGTTGCGACCTATATTCTGTAAAGTAAGCGGCAGACGTTGAATCGATATTAACAGAATTTCCCGAAAGCACGAAGTTTAGAACGGCAGTTACCGCTAAAAGTGCTATCATGCAACTTAAAATTATTACTTTTTTCCTTTTTGACATACTTTTATTCTCCTTTTATTTCATTTTTAAAATTTTTATATTTTCACAATCAACGTGTAAAGTTGTTGTTAATATTTCAGTTATTGCTAGTTTTACCGATAAGTCGTTTGCGCCTTGACAAACTACTACTACGCCAACTATTTTAGGATTATGAGTCTTTAAAACGTAAGGCTTTCCGTTTACCATAACTACGCTTTCCGTCGTTTTTTTAACGCCGTTCTCATAAGTTGTAACACTTTCTTTTAAAACTTCTTCACTGCTAGTACCATCAGTCGTAATTATAACGTTAGTTTTTCCAGCGCCTTTTATATTTTTTATAGTGTTTTCAAGTTTGTTTTCTAATTCGCTTTGATAACTTGTAATTGAGTTGTTTGCACTGAAAATTGACAAGTCAAAACTTTGAAATAAGAATATTAAAACGATTAAAACCGTTAAAATTACTGCTATAATATATTCAATTTTAACTTTTCTTATAACCTTTTTACCGTCTAATTTATTCTTCAATAATAACCTCTAACTGGCAGTTGTAACAGTTTTTTTCAAGCAATTTTTTGGCTTGATTTATTATATTTATATGCTCGTCGTTTTCATTTATAACTTCGGCTTTAATAATAACGTTAATTTTTTTAACTGCAACTATTCCGTTGCTATTTTCAGCGATAACTTCTACGTTTTTTACGCTAAAATTATTTTTAATAAGCAAATTTTTAACTTCAAGTTCTACGGTATTTTCTTCAATTTTCAATAAATGATTAGAAAATTCTTCGTTAAAATTTACGCTTGCAAAGTTAAAACCGCTCTTTACCAAATTAGTTATAGGATAAGCAATTATTAAAACGCAAATTATTGAAAAAACGCTTTTAACAATTTTATTTAAACTGCCCTTAATAAGCATATTTTCAAGTAGTGAAAAAAACAAAATTGTAACAACGCAAACAATTAAATAATTTTTCATTAAATCACCGCTAACGTTACACTAATAAACGATATAACTACTATTATAAAAATATAACCGCAAATAAATATTAAAGATGCAAGCAAATTAAAAACGTCGGTAATTTTTAGAGTGCAGTTTAAAAATCTAGCATCTATAATAGGCTCACAAAAAGACAAGCAGAACTTTATAATAAACGAAAATAAAAGTATTGAAACGCCTGCACTACCAACGTAAAAAATTAAATATACAACCGTAATCAAACCCACACTGTTTTTTATTAAAAGAACGGATGAGAGTAACACGTCAACACCACCGCTTAAAAAACCGCCTACTATCGGCACTAGCGAGCCCGTTGCATATTTAAAAATTTTAACGGATGCACCGTTAAATTGCATATTTACAAAACCCTGCGTTGCAACGAGAGCCGAAAATATTAAAGTAAAAACACCGATAGACCATTTAAAAAGTGAAAATAGGTTTTTAATTAAAGAGTTTAAACTTAAATTTTTACTTAAATTGCTTGCAATTACGCAAGCGGATATCATCATTATAAGTGGAATAAAAAAGTTATTTACTATCGACGTTGTAAATAATGATATTACTGCGGTAAACGGTTTAAATAACGTTACGCCAAAATTGCCAACAAGCCCTGAAAGTGAAAACATTAAAGGAAACGTAACTTCAATTAAAGTAGTTATATTTTGAATTACTGAAACAGAGTAATTTACAACTTCATAAAGTAGTTTAGTTATTAGTGCAACGCATACTATATAACAAATATAAAATATTGCATTATTTTCGATATTATCGTTATTTTTACAAATTATTATATTTGAAATATTGC
>JAZOMW010000003.1:0-2876 GCA_045654225.1 Christensenellaceae bacterium
CTACCGAAATAATAATAAAGAGAATAGATATGGTATATCAGTACCTACAAAAACTGGAACAGCGGTAGTAAGAAATAAAATAAAAAGAAGGGTAAAAAACATTATCGATAATAATAAAAAAACTATACAAAAAGGACAAGATTTTAAAACTTGTCCTTTTTTTAAATTGAATAACGCTTTGATATTTGCTAAAATTTAGTAAACAAAATCAAGGAGTGAAATTACGTTGTTTAAAAAAGGTTTTTACTGTGCGCTTGGCACACCGCTTGACGAAAACGGAAATTTATTAGTAGAAAGTTTTAAAAATCAAATAGAATATATGATAGAAGCGGGCGCTTCGGGTTTATTGTGTATGGGTTCGATGGGTGCCGAAGCAGGGCTTACTACCGCAACATATAAACAAACTGCCGAAATTGCGTCAAAAGTGGCGTATGGACGCGTTCCACTTTTAATAGGCGCTATGGATAATTCGGTTTTTAGGGTAAAAGAAAGGGTGGAAATGCTCAAAGGTTTAAATTACGACGGTTTAGTTTTAACCGCGCCGTTTTATCAAATGGACACGCAAAAGAATTTAGTTAAATTCTTTAAAGATTGTGCAGACGTTAGTGAAAAGCCCGTATATTTATACGACTTGCCCGTTATAACCAAGCAAAAAATAACCTTTGATATGGTTAAGGAAATTGCAAAACATCCAAACATTAAAGGCGTTAAATCTATCGATACGGTTTTGTGCCGTCAAATAAAATTAGAACTAAATAATTTTGAAGCGTTCCACAGTAATTTAGACGCGTTCGACGTAGGCGTAAGTTTTGGAATTGACAAGGTTTTAGACGGTATGTTTGCGTGTATGCCAAAAACTTCAAAAAGGGTGGCTTTGGCAATAGAAAACGGCGATATGAACGCGCTTACTAAAAACCTTAACGATATGATAAAATTTAGAAATATTTTAGCCGAATCTGGAATTTGGCCGGGCTTTACTATCGCTATGAATTTGCTTAACTTAGAAGGCAACTACGGTTACGGTTATATGGAAAAAAATAATAGCGATGAATACGCTAAAAAAATTGAAGACTACTTAAAAGAAATAGGTGAAATTTAATATAAATATTAAAAGCGGTCAAACGACCGCTTTTAATTTAGTTTTCTATATTGTTTTGGCGAAACGCCAACGCGTTTTGTAAAAAACCTTGTAAAGTAATGCACGCTTTCAAAGTTTAACTGTTCGCTAATTTCGGTAAAAGTTTTGGTCGTGCTAACGATTAAATTTTTAGCGTCGTTAAGTTTTTTATTTGCAACGTAATCAATAATTGTAGTGTCGGTTGCTTTTTTAAACTCTTTACATAGCGTAGTTCGGTTAGTGTTAAACAAAAACGCAAGTTCTTTTAGCGTTATTTTTTCCTTATATTTATCGTCTAAATAACCTATAAGTTCGCTAACGTTAAACGTGTATAGACTGTTTACGTCAACCGTGTTTTGCTTACCTAAAAGTTCGCGCGAAATAGAAAGCAAAAAGTATTCAAGCAAAATTTTTAAAAGTTGCTCGCTTGCGTACGGTTGAATTTTGTTCTTTTTCATATTATATACTGGTACGTTATGCGGTGGAGCAAAAACGTTTCTACCTTCCTTAACTATTTCAGCAAGTTTTTTAACGCTCGTATCGCTTAAAAGTATAGGTGTGTTTGAAAAGTATTCGCTATTTAACCCGTCGCAAGTAAATCCTATAATAATAACGGTAGTTTTTTCACTTTCAAAGCAACTTAAACTGTGGTTTTCGTTTAAATTGTGTATTATCATCATATTTTTATTAAGCGTTCCGTTAAAATTATCCGCCTTAACTTTTAACTCTCCGCTTGAAACGTAAACGAGTTCGTAAAAAGGGTGCTTGTCAAACTCGGTAACGGTGTTTTTATCAAAGTCAAAAAAGTGTACGTTTGCTATTCCCGTAACGCTTAAAGTGTCGCTCATCGGCTTTATTTTAAATTCCATAATTATACTCCTACCGCTATTTTAACTCAAAAAACATATACTGTCAATAAATAAATTTACGATTGTGCAAAAAACATTAACGATTTTATAAATACTTTATAAGCACGGTGTTGTATAATTTTTTTAAGTAAGGAGATGTCCTTAATTTTTAATTTATTATTTAGGAGAATTATTATGAGTAGAATTTGTATTCCAGATTACGAATATCAAGAGAGAATTGCAAAGGCCGCTAAACTCGTAGCAGCAAGGGGTCTTGACGCTATGCTCGTTGTTTCAACTGAAAGCGACTATGCTAACGCAAGATATTTTTCAGGCTTCTGGCCTTTATTTGAAAGGGCAGGCGTTTTAATCGGTGCAAACGGTAAAGCAGTTTTATTAGTTGGTCCTGAATCAGCAATATTTGCAAAAGACTTTGGTAAAATTGACAAAGTTATGGTTTTAAGAGAATTCCGTGAATCTGCCGACCCTGCATATCCTGAACTCGTTCCAGACACTTTTAAAGACGCGTTCAATTACATCGGTGTAAACGGTGAATGCGCTAAAATCGGTTTAGGTAGTTACGTTGAATGTACACTTCCTATTTTAGACGGATTAAAGGAAAGTTTTCCAAAAGCTGAAATTTCTTACTGCAACGACATTATGGTTGAACTCCGTTCTATCAAGAGCCAAAACGAAATTGCTTGTATGAAAGAAGGTTTTAGAATTATTGAAATTGCAACAGACGAAGTTATTAAGGCTTTAAAACCAGGCGTTACCGAACTTCAAATGGTTGGTATTGCTCAACGCGTTATTTATGAAAACGGCGCAGAATACGAAGGTTTACCTATGTACGTATTTAGCGAATCTTCAACACGCCACGCAATTAGCCGTTCAACTTATAAGCAAATCGG
>JAZOMW010000004.1:0-7230 GCA_045654225.1 Christensenellaceae bacterium
TGAAGACCCGTTTGACGTTAAAGGTTTTGAGACCGCGGTTAAGGAAGAATTATGCGCTGACGAGCCTTCGGTTATTATTGCACGCCCTCCTTGCGCGCTATTAAAAGGGGTTAAATACGACGGTAAGTTTACGGTTAAAGAAGATAAATGCCGTTCTTGTAAAATGTGTATGAAACTTGGTTGCCCTGCAATAACGTATAGTAACGGCAAGGCTAAAATTGACGCTACGCAATGTAACGGTTGCGGTTTATGCGCAAACGTTTGTCCTTTCGGGGCAATAGAAAAGGAGAATAACTAATGGCTAAAAATATTATGATAGTTGGCGTTGGCGGTCAAGGCACGTTACTTGCAAGTAGAATACTTGGAAACGTTGCAATTAAATGCGGATACGACGTTAAAGTTTCAGAAGTTCACGGTATGAGCCAACGCGGTGGAAGCGTTGTAACGTACGTTAAATACGGTAAAGTTGTTAATTCACCTATAATTGACAATGGCGAAGCGGACGTTATTTTGGCTTTTGAAAAATTAGAGGCAATAAGGGCGCTCCCTTATTTAAAAATAGGCGGAAAAATAATTTTAAACGATAGAGAAATTGCGCCAATGCCCGTAATTACGGGTGCGTGCGAATATCCTACGGGTATTATTGAAGAACTTAAATCAAAAGCGGAAGTAATTTCTCTTGACGCGCTTAATTTAAGTTTACAAGCAGGCTCTTTAAAAGCGGTAAACGTGGTTTTAATAGGCGTTTTAGCAAAAACTATGCAAATTGAAAAGCAAGTTTGGCTTGACGTTATTAAAGAAACCGTACCGCCAAAATTTTTAGACCTTAATATTAAGGCGTTTGAATTAGGCTATACTTTTGGAGAATAATATGAATAAAAAAACAAAAAGCATACTTATACTTTCTTATATTATTTTTTCAATTTCCGTTTTCATAATTATGCTTGCCGTACCCGTTTTAAGAGAAGAATTTAAAAAACTTTCTTCTTCAATTCCGTATATTATGGGTTTTGTTAAATTTTCATTACTTGCAACGGCGGGCGAACTTATCGCTTTGGCTATTTCAAAAAAAGAATTCGATTTGCCAGTAAAAATCGTATGGCGTTTTATAATTTGGGGATTCATTGGCGTGTGGATAACTTTTATGATGAAAGTTTATTCTACTGCGGTGTCTTCAATGATGGCATCGGGCTTACTTTTAGGCGGTGAAAGTAAATTTTTAAGCGCTTTATACACTAGCGTTTTAATGAACACCACTTTTGGTCCAACCTTTATGGCAGTGCACAAAATTACGGACAAAATGCTTGAACTTTTTGCTAAAAAGGAAAAAGTAACCTTAACTTCAATAGTAAAGGGTATTGACTGGGCTTCGTTTTGGGGCTTTACGATATTAAAAACCGTACCGCTTTTTTGGATACCCGCGCACACGGTAACGTTCTTATTACCTAAGGAATATCAAGTTATGATGGCGGCGGGGCTTTCGGTAGCGCTTGGCGTAATTTTAAGTTTAGGTAATCGCAACAAAAACAAGGAGGCAAAAAATGCCAATTAGAGATAGAAATATAGAAACAATGCCAAGAGAGGAACTTAAAAAACTTCAAGGAAAAAGGCTTGTTTGGCAAGTTAAAAGAATGTATGAAAGGGTAGAGTGTTTTAAAAACCGTATGGACGAAAAGGGTCTTAAACCCGAAGACATAAAAGGCGTTGAAGACTTACATAAACTCCCTTTTGCATACAAAAAAGATTTAAGAGACTACTATCCTTACGGCTTGTTTGCCGAGCCTTTAACAAATATTAAAAGAGTTCACGCTTCAAGTGGAACAACGGGCAAAAGAATAGTTGTAGGCTACACGGAAAACGACCTTGATATGTGGGCGGAGTGCGTTGCAAGAATGCTTGAAGCCGTTGGTATTACGAAAGACGATATTTTCCAAGTTGCGTTCGGCTACGGCTTTTTTACGGGCGGTTTTGGTTTACACGCGGGCGCGGAAAAAATAGGCGCAACCGTAATCCCAATATCTTCTGGAAACACGGCGCTTCAAATTCAAACTATGATTGACTTTAAGGCAACGGCTATTTGTTGTACGCCGTCATACGCTATGTACCTTGCCGAAGAAATTGAAAAAGCGGGTGTTAAAGACCAACTTTCATTAAAAGTAGGTATTTTTGGCGCAGAGCCTTGGAGCGAGTCAATGCGTAAAGAAATTGAAAACAAGCTTGGCATTAAAGCCTACGATATTTACGGTCTTTCCGAAATTTTAGGTCCGGGCGTTGCTTGCGAGTGTGAATATCAATGCGGTATGCACGTTTGGGAAGATAACTTTATTGCGGAAATTATAGACCCCGAAACGTTAGAAGTATTGCCGGAAGGCAGTGCTGGTGAGTTGGTGTTTACAAGCATTACGAAAGAAGGCTTTCCCGTAATTAGATATAGAACGAGAGATATTTGCTCGCTTATATACGAGCCTTGTAAATGCGGAAGAACGCATCTTCGCATGAACAAGCCAAGCGGTAGAAGTGACGATATGTTAATTATTAGGGGCGTAAACGTGTTCCCTTCACAAATAGAAGAAGTGCTTATTAACGTAAGTAACGGCAAAATTACGCCTAACTATTTAATTAGAATTGATAGGGTAAACAATAACGACACGTTTGACTTAGACGTTGAAATGAGCGAACAACTTTTTGCAGACGACTTAAAGAGTATAACCTTAATAGAAAAAGAAATTAGCGAAAAATTACGCTCTACGCTAGGGCTTGGCGTAAAAGTGCATTTAGTAAATCCAAAAACCATTGCGCGTAGCGAAGGCAAAGCAAAAAGAGTTTTAGACTTGCGTAAAATATAAGGGGGAAAACGAGATGATAGTTGAACAAATATCCGTTTTTATTGAAAATAAAGAGGGTAGGCTTTTAGAAATTTCGGAAGTTTTAGCAAAAAACAATATAGATATTTCCGCACTTTCTCTTGCAGACACGGAAGAATACGGCGTTCTTCGTATGATTGTTAGCGACCCGTATAAAGCAAAAGCAGTTCTTTTAGAGCACGGCGTTATTTGTAAGGTTACGGACGTTTTAGCCGTTTCTATTAGCGACGAGCCAGGTGGTTTTTCAACTGCGCTTAAACGAATTACGGAGGGTGGTGTTTCGGTTAAATATATGTACGCTTGCACTTCGCATAAAAAGGGCAAGGCGCTTATGATTTTATCCGTTTCTAATTTAGAAAAAGCCGAAGAAATAATTAGTAAAGGTTGCTCCGCTATTGAAGACCCAACCGAAATATACCGTATAGAAAAGAAAAAATAAAAAGGTGGCTTTATGAAATATTTGATTGTTGTTGATATGCAAGTTGACTTTATAACGGGTAGCCTTGGAAGTGGTATGGCAGAGGCGATAGTTGATAACGTAGTTCAAAAAGTAAAAAATTTTAACGGCAAAGTTATTTTTACAAGGGACACGCATTTTAGCGAATACTTAACTACGCAAGAAGGCAAAAATCTTCCCGTTATGCACTGTATAAAAGATACGGACGGTTGGCAAATTGCAAAAGAATTAGCACCTTACGTAAAAAACGTTGTTGATAAAGAAACTTTTGGTAGCGTAAACTTACCTAAAATTATTAAGGAAGACGGCCAAGAAATTGAAGAAATAGAACTTTGCGGTTTATGTACCGATATTTGCGTTATATCAAACGCCATTATATTAAAAGCTTCTTTTCCGGAAGTTAAAATATCGGTTGACGCGTCTTGTTGCGCGGGGGTTACCAAAGAAAGCCACTTAAACGCGCTAAACGCAATGAAAGCCGTACAAATAGAAATTAAAAGCGGAGTTTAAACTCCGCTTTTTTATGCCTAAAAAAATCGTATTATTTTATTATTCAACGTATTCGCTTGGAAGTACTCCAACGTTTTCTTTAAAGAATCTACTAAAATGGCTTAAATCTGAAAAACCCGACTCGTACGCCGTTTCGCTAACCGAATATAGCCCTGAAAGCAATAATTCTTTTGCGCGCTTTATTTTTAAATTGTTTATATATTTTATAGGCGACAAACCGTAAAAATTTTCAAACAAACGCCTTAAATAGTTTGGGCTAATACCGCACAAACCACTTAACTTTTCAACGCTTATTAACTCTTTCGTGTAATATTTATGAATATAGTCTATTGCAGGCTTTATTAAAGATTGTTTCGTTTTAGGCAAATAAGGCGCGTTTTTTGTGCGGTGCATTTCGTATAAAATTTTATAAAGTGACGACATTACGCGATATTCTCTACCGTCCATAACTCTTTGCCAAGCCTTTTCCGCGCTTTGATAGGCTTTTAAAACTTCGTCCACGTTAGTAATTGCTAAAACGAAAGGTTTATAAGGGGTTTCATCAAAACATTGAAAGTTTATACAGTAAACGTCCCCAGCTTCTATAACCGTTACTACGTAAGTTGAGTTTTTTGGAATATATAGAACTTCATTTTCTTTGACGGTGCAAACCGTTCCGTCACTAAAACTATAAGTTTTTATGCCTTTACAGTTAAGCATAAGCCCGTGTGACGGGCGGTTTTTATGCACTGTTCCGCCTTCGCCCGCTGGTACGCGACACGCTAAAACGATTTGTGAAATTATTTTTCTTTTAACAAAATACTCTAACATTTTTATTTTCCTTTACTTTAATTATAAAGTTTTGTGTTGAAATAGTCAAATAATATTTAAATAGTCAATGCAATTTGTTTATATTTTGTTTATACTATTATTACAACAAAGAGAAAAGGAGCCTAAAATATGTTTAAAACGTTTTATGAAGATAGAAAGTTTATTGAAAATAAATTTCACTTAAAAAGCGAGCCTTTCAACTCTTTTGCGCGCTGGAATTATCACGGTTACGCTTACGACGAAACTACGGGATTAAGTGATGAGCAGTTGCAAGACGGTTTAAAAGAATTGCAAGAGCAAATAAAAGGCGAAAGCAACCCTATTCAAAAGGCAAAATATTTTAAATACGTTTTAGAAAACACTCGCATTGACGTAAGCGAGCACGATTACTTTATAGGAATTTGGTCTTGGAATAGGCCTACTATGTTTTTTGCAAGGTGGTATTACCCCGTTGAACTTGAATTTCCTAAAAACGTTGAAATTATGAACGACCTTAACGATGCGGGCTTTGCTTTCGGCGGTTTAGACTTTGACCATACCGTTCCCGACTGGGATTCTTTATTAGAACTTGGTTTTAAAGGCATAGTAGATAGACTTCACCAAAACTATAAAAACTTACAAGAAAACGGCGGGGCAACTCAAAAGCAAACGGACGTATATAACGCGTGCGTTATGGCGTACGAATCAATAATTTCGCTTATTGATAGGCTATATAATTACGCGCTTACAAAAACGCACGAAAAAGCAAAAACTTACGCCGAGTGTTTAAAAAATTTGCGTGACGGCGCGCCTACTAACACCTACGAAGCACTCCAACTTATTTGGATTTATTTCTTTATAGGCGAACATATAGATAACTATCAAGTTCGCTCACTCGGGTTTGGCTTGGACGCATCGCTTTATCCGTTCTATAAAAAAGATTTAGAAAGCGGAAAATTTACAAAAGACGAAATAGAGGAGTTTTTAGCGTACTTTTTAATGCAATTTTCGGCGATAGGCAACTATTGGAATCAGCCTATGTATTTAGCAGGGCGCGACAAGCAAGGCAATTCAAAAGTAAACGATTTAACGCGCTTAATTTTAGAAGTTTACGATAAAATTGATATTTACAACCCAAAAATTCAAGTTAAAATATCTAAAAACACGCCGAAAGACTTTGTTTATCAAGCGCTAAAAATGATTCAGCAAAAAAACAAAAGTATAGTTTTGTGTAACGATGAAATGATTGAGTTAAGCCTTCTTAAAGACGGCGCAAGCAAGGAAGAAGCGCTCGATAGCGGTATAAGCGGATGTTACGAGTATTTTAACAAAAATAAACACGTTGCAATAAGCGGATTTATGGCAAATGCGTTAAAACCCGTTTCGCTCGTGTTCGACAACGGCTACGATGCGTACTCTAAAAAGCAAATTAGCATAAAAACGGGCGAAGTTGAAAATTTTAAAACGTTTAAAGATTTTTACAGCGCTTACTTAAAACATCTTGAATATCTTTTAAAACTAACTTGCTCAAACATTTTACCTATGGAAGAAAAAATAGGCACGGTTAACCCGTCGTTAATGTTTACGGGCGCAAATAGATATTGCGTAAAAACTATGACTGACGCGCTTGACGGCGGAATACCAAACTTTTCTTCAATAGGTCTTTCCGCTTTAGGTACGGCGGTTGACGCGCTTATGGCTATAAACGAACTTGTTTACGAAAAGAAAGTTACAACGCTTTTAGAACTTAAAACCGCGCTTGACAGTAACTGGGAAGGCTACGAAATTTTAAGGCGTAAAGCGCTTAACTGCTCTCATAAATATGGCGTAGGCGACAAACTTGCCGACCGCTATGCAAAAGATATAGTTCGCTTCGTTTACGACATTTTAAGCAAAACTAAAAACGCGCGTGGCTATGCTTTGGGTTTAGAAATGCACTCTGCGCGCGCATTTATAATCCACGGCAAAAAAACTTTGGCAACGCCTGACGGTAGAAAAGCGGGCGAAGAAACTTCTAAAAACGCGTCCGCTCATCCGGGTATGGATAAAAACGGCGTAACCGCTTTGATAAATTCGGCAACTAATATAGACACGTCGCTAAGTACTGTTGGTTTTTGTTTAGACGTTATGCTTCATCCAACTTCCGTTCAAGGAGAAGAGGGTTTAGACGTTTTATATAACCTAATGCGCACCTATATGGATAAAGGCGGGCATAGCATACAGTTTAATATTTATAATAGCGAAACGCTTAAAGACGCGCAACTTCATCCTGAAAAATATGAAAACTTGCAAGTCCGCGTTTGCGGTTGGAACGTTTTATGGAACAATATGCCAAAAGTTGAGCAAGATGCGTACATTTTGCGTGCGGAAAATATATCACAATAAATACTTATGAAAATTTTAACTGAAAAACGCGCCGTTATAGGCGAAGGTCCTATTTATAACGAAATAGAGCAAAAACTCTACTTTACTAACGGCTACGAAAAGGAAATTTTAATATACGATTTTAATAGTGATACTTTAACTGTTAAAAAAACACCGTGCGGAGTTTCGGCAATTGCGTTTGACGTTAAAAACAGGCTTATAGTTTCTACCGTTGGCGGGGTATTT
>JAZOMW010000005.1:0-5118 GCA_045654225.1 Christensenellaceae bacterium
CCGCAACCCATACGCTCTTCAAAACTGAATTGACCGCTCGTAGTAGTTGCGTTATACACGGCTTTGAGCATAGGCTCTGGACCGCAAGTGTAAAAATAGGAATAATCTAAACCTTTAATAGCGTCCGTAACGAAGCCTTTAATTCCTTGGCTACCGTCAACCGTAGTTACGAAAACGGTTGCGCCTAAACTTTCAAATTCTTCCTTAAAAAACACTTCTTTTTGACTGTTAAAACCTAAAATTACGGTTACTTTTTTACCGTTTTTTATAAGCCTTTTTGCTAAGTTATATAATGGCGGAACGCCAACGCCACCACCTATTAAAAGCGCGTTTTCGCCCTTAAAATCAAGATTGTAACCGTTGCCTAAACCCGTTAAAATATCGAGTTTTCCGCTATTTAAAGCGCTTAAAATTTTAGTGCCTTTGCCTACTACTTTATAAATAATAGTAAGCAAATTTTCGCTAACGTCACAAACCGATATAGGACGGCGCAAATACAAGCCGTCAATTAAAATATTTACGAATTGTCCGCTTTTTGTTATATCGCTCGTATCGCCAAAAAGCACCATTTTATATACGTTTTCGGCGATTTTTACGTTTGATTTTATTTCAAAAATACTTTGTTTCATATTACCCCTTACGCATCAATAGTTGAAATGCAAAGCGTAGTTTCTTCTAATACTTCAAGTAGCGTTGAAACGGTGTCGAGCGAAGTAAATATGTTTACGTTATTTTCCGTTGCAAGTTTTCTAATTTCGTAACCGTCGTGGAAAGTTGACGTTGAAGTAGAAATGTCGCTCGTGTTGATAATGTAAGCAAGGTGACCTTGTCTTATTGCGTTAGGAATTTCTTCACTACCCTCGCTAATCTTTTTAAGAATATGCGTGCGTATTCCGTTTGACTTTAAGAATTCGCCCGTACCGCGCGTTGCTTGTATGTTAAAACCTAAATTATAGAAACGGCGAATAAGCGGTAAAACTTCTTCTTTATCGTTATTTGCAACCGTTACGAAAACGGTACCGTAATTTTGAACTTTAAGCCCAGACGCTTGAAGTGCCTTATAGAAAGCGCGGTATAACTTGTCGTCGTAACCGATTGCTTCGCCCGTTGACTTCATTTCAGGCGAAAGGTACGCGTCTAAACCGCGAATTTTATTAAATGAGAATACGGGAACTTTAACGTACCAACGTTTCTTTTCTTCCGGATAAATATCGAATAATCCTTGTTCTTTAAGTGATTTTCCAAGTATTACTTCGGTAGCAATATCCGCTAAACTGTATCCCGTTGATTTTGATAAGAACGGAACGGTACGCGAAGACCTTGGATTTACCTCAATAATATAAACGTCTTCGTTTTTATCTACGATAAATTGAATATTGTATAAGCCTACTATGCCTATTCCTAAACCAAGTTCTTTTGCATATCTTAAAATAGTGCCTTTAACTTTGTTTGAAATGCTAAACGTTGGATAAACGCTAATAGAGTCGCCCGAGTGTATGCCCGTTCTTTCAACAAGTTCCATAATACCCGCAACGAAAACGTCCTTTCCGTCGCAAATAGCGTCAACTTCAACTTCTTTACCTACTATGTATTTGTCAACTAAAACAGGCTTGTCTTCATCAATTTCAACGGCGGTTTTTAAGTAACTTTTAAGTTGCTCTTCGTTGCCAACTATTCTCATAGCCCTACCACCTAAAACGAAACTTGGTCTAACGAGTACGGGATAGCCTATTTCTTTTGCGGCTTCCACACCCTTTTCAATGCTCGTTACCGCTCTTCCTTTTGGTTGTGGAATATTAAGAGAAGTTAAAATCTTTTCAAACGCGTCTCTATTTTCCGCTCTTTCAATAGCGGCACAGTCCGTACCTATTATATTTACGTTAAAGTTATTGAGAGGCTCTGCAAGGTTAATTGCAGTTTGACCGCCAAGCGACGCAACTACGCCGTAAGGCTTTTCAAGTTCAATAATGTTCATAACGTCTTCCGGTGTAAGCGGTTCAAAATAGAGTTTGTCGGACGTTGTGTAGTCGGTAGAAACGGTTTCAGGGTTATTATTTATAATAATTGCTTCGTAGCCTGCTTTTCTAATAGTTGAAACGGCGTGAACGGTAGAATAGTCGAACTCAACGCCTTGACCTATTCTAATAGGTCCCGCACCTAAAACTATAATCTTCTTTTTATCACCAAACCTAACTTGCGTTTCGCCGATATACGAAGAATAGAAGTATGGTATATACGCGTTAGTATGGCAAGTGTCAACCATTTTATAGAACGGGAATATTCCGTTTTCTTTTCTTAAATTGAAAATTTCAACGTCCGTTTTGCCTACGAGTTTTGCAATGAATTTATCGCTAAAACCTAACGTTTTTGCACATTTTAACGTTTTGATATCGAACTTTTGCTTTAAGATATTTTCCATTTCAACAATGCGTAAAATGGCTTCAAGGAAAAGTTCGGTTATAGCCGTTGCTTTATGTAAACTTTCAACGCTTTCACCGCGCCTAAAAAGTTCGGTTACACAGTAAAGCGTATCGTCTTTAAAATCTACTAAATAGTCGTAAAGTTCTTTAACGCTCATTTTGTCGAATTTTGGCATATAGAAGTGGCAAACGCCAATTTCAAGTGACCTAACCGATTTTAAAAGCGCTTCTTCTAAGGTAGAGCCTATGCCCATAACTTCGCCCGTTGCTTTCATTTGAGTGCCTAATTTATTAGAAGCGTTTGTAAACTTATCGAACGGGAAGCGTGGAAGTTTAGCAACTACGTAATCAAGGCGTGGTTCAAAGTGAGCGGTAGTATTTGCAACTTGAATTTCGCTTAAAGCCATACCAACGGCGATTTTTGCAGTTACCCTTGCAATAGGATATCCGCTTGCCTTACTTGCAAGTGCGGAAGAACGCGAAACTCTTGGATTTACTTCAATTAAGTAATACTCGCTCGTTTTAGGGTTAAGTGCAAATTGAACGTTACAACCACCTTCAATTTTTAACTCTTTAATAAGTTTAATTGCGCTATCGTTAAGCATTTTTAAGTCTTTATCGTTAAGCGACATAATAGGCGCAACAACCGCAGAGTCACCCGTGTGTACGCCAACCGGGTCAATGTTTTCCATACCGCAAATGGTAATTGCAGTATCGAACGAGTCACGCATAACTTCAAACTCAATTTCTTTATAACCCTTAACGCTCTTTTCAATTAAAACTTGATGAACGGGAGAAAGTTTAAACGCGTTTAAGCCTATTTCAATAAGTTCTTCTTCGTTGTCGGCAAAACCGCCACCAGTACCGCCTAACGTAAACGCAGGGCGTAAAACTACCGGGTAACCTATACGCTTTGCAGATTCTTTTGCTTCTTCAAGCGAGTAAGTTATTTCAGACGGAATCGTAGGCTCGCCTATACTTTGGCATAACTCTTTAAAAAGTTCTCTATCTTCCGCTCTTTCAATACTTTCACTACTCGTTCCTAAAAGTTCAACGTTACACTCTTTTAAAACGCCTTTTTTATCAAGTTGCATAGCAAGGTTTAAGCCCGTTTGACCGCCAATGCCCGGAAGTATTGCGTCAGGGCGTTCGTGCCTTATAATTTTTGCAACGTATTCAAGCGTTAAAGGCTCCATATAAACTTTGTCGGCAACCGTTGTGTCAGTCATAATAGTTGCGGGGTTAGAGTTTACTAAAACAACTTCGTAACCTTCTTCTCTTAAAGCAAGACACGCTTGCGTACCCGCATAGTCAAATTCCGCCGCTTGACCGATTACTATCGGGCCGGAGCCTATTATTAAAATCTTTTTAATGTCAGTTCTTTTTGCCATATTCTTCTCTCCTATTCTTTATATACAATTTTATCTTCGTAAACCGTAAGTAAACACCTTCCAAAAACTTTATCGTTTTCAAACGGAGTGCTACGGCCTTTGGTTAAAAATTCATTACTGTTTATATTATAACTTTTTTCTAAGTTCCAAACGGTAAAACCTTGATTGTCGGTTACGCCAAACCTTTTGCGCGGATTTACACTTAAAAGTTCTATAAGTTTGTTTAGCGTTATTTCGTTAGTTTTTACTAAATGAGTGTAGAGCACGGGAAAACAAGTTTCAAGCCCTACTATTCCCATTAAACTACCCTTTAAGCCTTTTGACTTTTCTTCTTCGCTATGCGGAGCGTGGTCGGTTGCTATCATGTCGATAGTTCCGTCTTTTATACCCTCAATTAACGCAAGCCTATCTTCTTCGCTTCTTATAGGCGGGTTCATTTTAAACCTACCTTCGTCTTTAAGCATACCGTCGTTTAAAACTAGATAGTGAGGCGCGGTTTCGCAAGTTATATCTACGCCACACTTTTTAGCGTTTCTTATAATTTCAACGCTTTCTTTCGTGGAAACGTGGCAAACGTGGTATTTAGCGCCCGTTTCTTTTAAAAGTTCAACGTCACGCGCAATTTGCATATATTCGCTTTCGCTTGAAATGCCCTTATGCCCGTTTTTTAAAGCGTAGTCGCCTTTATGAATATATCCGCCGTCTAAAAGCGAATTGTCTTCACAATGCGCAACTATAATTTTGTTAAGCGCTTTTGCTTTGAGCATCGCGCTTTTCATAAGTTCTCTATTTTGAACGCCCTTGCCGTCGTCTGAAAAAGCAATAACGTAAGGCGCTAAATTATCAAAATCGCTTAACTCGTTGCCTTGTTGGTTTTTGGTTATAGACGCGTAAGGTATAGTTTTTATAACGCTATCGCTCTCAATTTTTTCTAATTGAGGTTTTAAATTTTCTAAACTGTCGGGAACGGGGTTAAGGTTAGGCATTGTAAACACCGTTGTGTATCCACCCCTTGCACCGCTTTGGCTACCGCTTTTTATCGTTTCTTTATAAAAAAATCCAGGCTCTCTAAAATGCACGTGCACGTCACAGAATCCTGGAAAAACAAAAATATTATCGCAATCGTTTTGCGATAAAATCGGTTTTAATAAATTTGTATATTTACTATTATTTTGTGTAAATTCTTTTGCGGTTAAAACTTTCATATTCCTTAAAAAATACACGCTTGCCTAAATTTTTGGCAAGCGTAATAAGCATAGTTAAAAAACCATACGATTTACCTTGCCGACATCACAGTATCGCGCTTA
>JAZOMW010000006.1:0-111207 GCA_045654225.1 Christensenellaceae bacterium
TGGGCCCCAGTCCCAACCCATCATGCAGTGGGCTTTTCTAACGTGCGGATATCCTTCGGTGCAATCAAACGCCCCGAAAAGCCTTGCCGTCTTGTTTTTTTCTTTCATATAGGGATTTACTGGATGGCAAACGACTTTCAAGGTGTTGGTTTGGCTTAAAAGGTCGGTTACGTCAAAGGAATATTCAACGTGCATATTTTCGGTATCGCCAAGGTGTACGCCGTTTAAGTATACGCTACAAATAGTGTCAAGCCCTTCAAAAACCAACTTCGTTGGGTGGGCGGGCTTTTCGTGAGAGAAGACCTTTTCGAAAGAGTATTCATGGTTTGCAATTTCAAAATAAAGGTCTTCGTTATCTCTAAAATAAGGGTCGGGCAGTATTTTATTGTCAACGTGTAAAAAAGAGTATACCGAGCCGGGGATATTTCCCTCTACGTTATACCCGTTTCCCGACATATTCCATTTTCCGTTCAAACTTATCTTTTTCATATAGGATTTCCTCAAGGTTTCTTAATACAATATTATAATAAAATATAACTCTTTGCAAGCGAATTTCAAAATTTCACGACTATAATTAAGAGTATGACAAATTTTGTAAATTGAAAGACAAAAACGGTATAACCTTGCAAAAATCGCATACTTATGTTAAAATGATTAGGCAGAAAAAGGAGGCGAGTATGAGAAGAATAAAGGCTATCAAAACGGCGATGCTGTTTGTTTGCACAGTTGTTTTTTTAGTCGTGGGCTTTTTTATGATGGCAAAGAAAACCGAGTTTAAGCGAAACGGCGTCAAAACGCAAGCCAAAATAGTCCGTATCCAAAAAGACTACGACGATGACGGCGAAGAAAAGGTGAAAGTCTACGTAAAATATACGGTGGGCGAAAAGGACTACGTTGAAGAATTAGATTATTATTCGATTGCGCTTAAAGAAGGTGATGTCGTTTCGGTTTATTATTTGCCTAGCAGTCCGTATAAAATCACTTACGCAAAAGGCGGATATTTTTTCCCAATCGCATTTATGGTTGCGTCAACGGTGTGTTTAGTTTTCGGTGTTTATAATGTTATTTCGCCTTTTATTTTAAGGCGTAAAAACAATAGTGATAACAGTTAAAATTACCCGATAATCGGCTTATAGGCTAGTTTTTGCTTATCGGACTTAATTATTTTAAGAGGGTTAACCCCAAGAGAGGCTTGATTTTGAAAAATAGGCCTCTCTTGAATTGTAAGGACGGGCTCAAAAACCCAAGGGCACCCTCGGTGGGGTAGGGCAAGCCCTACGGTTCAAAATTTAGCAAGCAAATTTTGTTCCTTGTTGCCGACCACGAAAAAATCCGAAGCCTTTTGCTTCGGGTTTTTCGTATAAGTGTAGTTTTTAGATTTAGTAAAAGCGGCCAAGCCACCGAAACCCTTTGGCAAAAGCGAAAGAAAAAGTTCAAAACCTTGTAATAATCGACGTATATCCCTAGTTATCGCTCAAAAACCCCAAGGGCACCCTCGGTGGGGCTCAACGAGTTGAGTGGTTCAAAATTCGACAAGCAAATTTTGTTCCTGATGCCGACCACGAAAAAACCCGAAGCATTTCGCTTCGGGTTTTTTCGTGGTGCGGTCAACAGGACTTGAACCTGCACGAGAAAGTACTCATAAGATCCTTAGTCTTATGCGTCTGCCAATTCCGCCATGACCGCATCTATTTAAAGCATATGTATTTTATCATAAACTTTATAAAAGAGCAAATGAATTTAAGCCGTTTTCAATATTTTTTTATAAAAATTTTATATACGGCTTTTTTTAGTTAAATTAGTTGACGTGTTTTTGATTGTTTACTTGATTTGCTAAATTCTTCTTTTTGTTTTTCTTTCACTAAACTAATCATATCATAATTAGACTTTATAGCGTTGTTTTTTATAACGAAAAAGATTGCATATTTTTTTAAGCCTAAACTTATTGCGGTTTCAAGCGCGTCAATAACGTGGTCGATAGTAGTATAATACGGCTTTATATTTTTCTTTTCATTTTTAACGAATATATCAAAAGCACCAAAATACAAGTCTTCCGGTTTTCTATTTTTAAGTTCTTCAATCGCGTCAAAATCTAATCTAGTAACTTCGTACGGCGGAAGGTCAATTGTAACTTTTATAGAAGAAATTTCTTTTATTTTAAGAGTTACTTTATCTAAAATAATGCTATCGCCGTCAAAAGTAATTATAGGCTCGTTTTTAATAGGGTGGTTTTTAAACGCGGACGGAAGTGCGGTTATAGGTATTATTAAGCCAAGCAAAAACATAGCGCCTATTATATAAGTTTTAGTTGCAAAAAAAACCGATGCCATTCCACCAAACAAAATAAACGCAATTAAACTTAAAGTAAGTGCTTTGCGCCTTTTTTGGCGGTTATATTCAATATTTGCAAAATATTCTTTTTTCATATTAACACCTTAAACTATAAACATATTTGCATACATACAATTTTATAGTGTAATAATAAGTTTGTCAATTAAATTTATAAAGTGCCAACTAAAATTTTAGAGTTTACGGCTTTATAACTGTCGCTCCTAATTTTAAGGTTTTTAACGCGAGTTTCACCGTTATAAACTATTAAATAGCCTTCGCTTGTAATTCCGTTTTTAGCCTTTCTAACTTCTTTTACCGTGCCTTTTAGCATTGTTACGTCTTCTTCTTTTTCAATTTCGGTTGGTAAAACTTCGCCCGTTATAACGGAAACTCTTTCATATTTTTCAAGTTGCTCTTTTCCGTAAATAGCGATAGATAGCGCGTTTCCGTCCGCTTTTGCAACTATAAACATAGGGTAGGGCGTGTCGTTAAAAAACTTTAAATCGCTACTAAACGAATTAACCATAGCGTCAAACGACGGTTCAACGTAAGAAACTTGTAAACTGTGGCTATGTTGTTCGGTAATTTTTAAGCCCGCAAGTAACGCCGAGTTATAAAGGGTGGTTGAAACTTGGCAAACGCCACCGCCAACTCCGTCAACGAATTCGCCGTTAAGAATAATTTTTGCCATTTTAAAGCCGTTTTCTTCCGTTCTAACGCCAACCGTTTTGTTAAACGAAAATTCGGTTTTAGGCTCTATTTTATATCCGTTAAGTTTTTCTACGGCAACTAAAATATTGTGTTTTCGGTTTTCTATCGAGTTAGAGTAATAAGTTGTAAAACGCGAACGCATATTCGTTAAACTTTGAACGTCGCTTTTAGTAACGGTAGGCAAAACGGTGTAAAATTTTGCGCTAACTTCCTTTTTATTACTGTTTAACGCGGTTACAACTTGCTCTTTTAACTCTTCCTTGTTTATAGAGTAGCCGTTTTTTTCGCCAGTAATTATAAAATTTGACTTTTCAGTCGAGTAAGTAACGTCGGCGTTTACGGGGCGTTTAACTGTGTCTAAATAAATACCGTCAATAACTTGGTCAATACATTTTAGCGTTTTTACGCCGTCAGTAGTGGCAATTTCCGCATCGCAAAACTCGTAAGCGCGGTTGCCCGCGTAAATTTTAAAAGCGCTTGCATTTGCGTAAACGGGCGTAGCGTAAAACGAAAATAAAAAAAGAACGAGCGCTATTAAAATGGCCGTTCTTTTAAGATATTGAGTTGAAAAGTAAGTATTTTTAGCCATTTACGTAAAAAGTATGTATAAAACTAAACTAAATATACTCGTTGTTAATAATAGTTACTTGGCGTTTGCTTGACAAAATTATGCCGTCGTCGTTAAGTTTTTTAATTTCGCGCATCATAGCCGAGCGGTCAATACATAGATATTCGGCAAGGTTGGTGTACGACATAGGAACGATAAACGTATTGCTCTTATTATTGTTTGCAAGTAGGCTAAAATAACTTAAAAGTTTGTCCTTTATAGACTTGCTCGATAAAATTTCAATGCGTTCCGAAAGCATTTTAGATTTATTTACAACGTAATTCATTAAGTTATAAATAAACGTAGAGTGTCCTTCGCACGAGTTTTGTTGTTCAAAAATGCGGTTTATATCTAAAAATAAAACGGTTGTTGGCTCTAACGCGTAAACGCTAATATAATTAGTGTCGGTAGCGGTGTAGGAAATTGCATCGCTAAAAACGCTATTTTTAAGTAGCGTTTCTAAAATTGAAAAGTTGCCGTTACTGTCTAATTTTTTAACGTAAGATTTTCCATTAAGTATTATGCCAAACGTGTTTGGATTTTTGTTATAAGAACAAATTTCTTCGCCTTTGTTATACTTAACTTCGTAAGCGTTAAGATAGGTAAGCATTTGCTTTACTTGACTTTCATTTATTCCGTTAAACAATAAACAGTTATAAATTTTCATAAAAACACCTAAATTTTGTTGTAATAGCAACAAATAACAGTAATATGTTAGCACATTAACACGGTTTTGTAAATAGTTTAATTTGATTTTTAAAATTAAATTTTTATTTTTTTCATTGCGCTTATTATAGTGCTTTACTGCCCGCATAAAACAAAAACGACCACCCATAAAGGTAGCCGTATTTGTTGGCGCTTGTTGCGAGATGATTACGGTACACAAACAAAAAAACTACCGCTTGGGTAGTTTTTTGTTGGCGCGCCGTAAGAGATTCGAACTCCTGACCTTTGGTTCCGTAGACCAACGCTCTATCCAGCTGAGCTAACGGCGCATATAAGTATTTAGTTTGTTTTATTAAATTGTTTTATAAGTGCCAAGTTTGGCTGGATGGAGCGTTGCAAACGCTCTGTGCCCGCACGAAGTAAGGAAATACGGTTGATGGGCTTGCTTTGACGCCACCCGCAGTTTACAGCTGAGCTAACGGCGCATTTACTTATTTCGTTTTTAAGCCTTATTATTATATAATATGAATATTGATTTGTCAAACAAAAAAGTGTTATATAAAAAAATAAAAATCAAAAGGAACTTTTATATAAAAAACACTACTGTAATATTGCTGTTTTGTGGGCACACTGCAACTATTTTAAATTGCCTAAAAAGACCTAAAAAAATACTCTTTGGGTCTTTTTAAGCTACTAAATTTATTTAAAATCGCCAACTAAAACGCTAAAATACGGCGTGTTGCTTTGTGGATTTACGCTCATCGTAATTGAAAGTAAATCACTACTTTTTTTAAAATCACAAGGCGCGGTAGCAAGCGATGCGTTCACGCCTGCAAGCGCGTTTATAGGCATTGCGGTTGTATCATTATACATAAAAGCGTATTGATTATTACTGTTAAAACATACCGAGCCTATTTGCTTAACTACCTTCGTAATAGAGTCGTTAAGGTCAAAAACTTCTTGTTCTCTTATAACTTTACCGTAAATATTAACGGGCGGATTTAGTGAAGAAGCCAAGTCTTCCGCGTTAGGAATAATTACGGCTAACATATTTATTTGCTCCGCGCCGTTTACCGTGTGAACAAAACCTTTATTCGTAAGCGTTTTAATGGCGTTATTTAGGTTGTTTTTTAAATTCGTAAACAAAAGGCTTGCGTTATTCATAACGTACCATGCTTCCGTTCCCGACGCGTATGAAGATAAAACCGAACTATTATCTATATTTATTATAGGAACGCTACTGTCGTGCGCGGGGGTTGAGGCAGGGCGGTTAGAATCGCACAAAATAAATAACGGCCCGCCCGCATTTTTTAAAATGCTATTTTTAATATTTACTTTGCTTCGCCATAAATATATCATATTTGAAAAAGCGTCGCTCATACGCGAATTAGTAAAGTTTAGCGTGCAAATTGCTCTATCTTCATTTCCGTCGGCTATTATATGAGTGTAAAATTGAGTAGTTATAACGTTATTTACAGTTAAAGTGTCAACGAAAGTATTTATAGCTATAAGCCCGGCGGGAGTGCCGTTTTTATTCTCTTTTGGCATATTTCCTATCATTTTTAAATTTTCAACGCAAATATTAACGTCTTCACCCGTAGGCGTGTATCCGCTTGCGTTTCCTACTCTATAATGGTCTTTGTAAAACTTAAAAATAGACCAAGCAGAGTATGGGTTAGCAACGGAATTAGAGTCGTTTATATCGTAATTTTGCCCTAAAACTTGAATAAAATGCCTTGCATCGCTATCTTTTACCGTTATAGTCATATAGTTTCCGTTTATACTGCATTTATTAGTATTAAAAATGCCTTTTTGCACGTTTTCGCATTGCCAAGTTTCATTGTAGTTTTCTTCTACGCCGTCGCCGTCTTCGTCGTAAATATTAAGCCTTTCGCTTTGGCCTTTATTTCCCGTATGGTTGTAGGTGTCGCCGTTTATCCCGTTTCTTAACGAGCCTTTTAACTTGCTTGCAAAACCTATTTGATTATTCGTTACACTATCTGCGTTTTTAGCACTCGTTAAAGCGGTGTTGTAGCCCGACATATAATCTTGCCAAAAATAATTAGACGGCAAAAGGTCAGCGTCTATTGCAACGTCGTTTTGCAAAACTACAAGCGAAACGTCAGTGTACTCGCAAAGTTTTTTATCGTCGTACACGAGGGTGGTTTGCTTTAATTTTGCCCAGTTTTTAACGTTTAAATTATCAATAACCGAAAGTCCTAACGTATCGTAAACGTTATAGGCGTTCACCACCGTAAATTCTACGGAAACGGTAGGCTCAGCACCCGTTAAAGTTAAAAGTGAAACGTCGTAAACGGAAACGTCAAGCGAAATAACGAGTTTAAACGTTTTATTTAAAGCAAAGTCGTTAAACTTATAAAAATTATCATTTGCGGTAAGGTAGTTAGAGTGGTCTATTAAACTAAAATTACCACCGTCCTTTTCGTAAAGAGTAAAGGTCGTTTTAGGGTTTAAAATTTCGCCTGTGTCAGTAATAAGAAGGGGAGAAAACTTAAATTTATTAACGTTTCCAACTAAAAAAGGCTCTTGTTTTACGGCAAATTCGTTTTCGCTAATTTGGCTTGCGTCCTTATTTTTAGAATTTTCTAAATAATTTAGATACGACTGTGGCAACGAAAAAGAAAGCGCCTTTGACGCTTTAACCGTAACGTCAACCGTAATAGTTACGCCTTCGTAAGTAATTTTAAACTGTTTTTGCCCGTAACTTGAAGTGTCGATAGGCGTGTAAATAGCGTCGCCTTTACCGTCAAGTTTAAAAGTGGTGGTTGAGTTATTAGAATAAAGCGCGGTTACTTCAATTTTTGAATAATCTATTACTTCGTTTAAGTCGTAAGTGGTTTTAAAAGTGCCATCTTTAATTTTTAGTGATTCAAGTTTAACTTGCGTGCAACCGAATATAGAACACGAAATTATTGAAATGGCTAAAAGTATAAAAATTGTAATAAGTCTGTTTTTCATAAAATTCTCCTTTATACGGTAGTAGGCGGTGTTGCAAACAAAAACAACACCATAATTTTGTTAGAGTGGTCTTGCGCTCTATAAGTTACGGTAACAGCGCCCGGTCTATTTACTTTAAAAAGCGCGTTTTCATAGGTTATACAGTCTAAATACGCGTCCTGCGAGTAAGTTAGCGTTACGGCAAGTTCTTTGTTTGTAGGGTCTAAACTCGGGTTTTTAGCCACTATTTTAGGCGTTACGTTTATAGTTTGATTGTTTGCGTATTCAAAAACCAAAGTATAGCGCATATAGGGAATAGCGGTATCGCTAACGTTTTGAGAAATAAAACTTAAAGTGTCCTTATTTTTGCTAAACGTAACGTTTTGTTTTTCTAGCGTTATAGCGTCAACGTAATTTATATTGTTAAACGACATTATTTGCACTCCAAATATTCCAACTATCAAAATTGAAGAAACGTAAACTATTAAAAGTATTAAAATCGTTGGTTTAGACATAGTTTTTATTTCTCCTTATAAAACAGTTTAACTCGTATAAAAAATAGGTACGAGCGTAATATAAAAAAGCCTATTGCAAGCGCCAAAAGTTTATAAAAAACGGTTATAGCACTCGTTTTTGCCAAGAAGTAGAGTAAAAACGCAAATATAACGGAAATTAAAAGAGAGTAAAGCGTAGCGTTCTTTTCGTTTGCGTTGTCAACGCTTTTAGTAGTGGTTAAAAACTCTTCCGTTTTAGGATTCATAACGTCAAGTTCGGTGCACCAAAACAAATGCGCAACCGACAAAAACGAACAAGTTAAAAAAACGCATATAAATTCAACCACGGTAACTTTGCTGGCAAAATAGTAAAGGTACGCGCCTAAAAACGCCGATAAAACGCTAATTACAATTCTTGCCGTAATTTTACTAACCGTTAGCGTAATAGGGCTTATAGGCCGTGTTTTATTAAAATTTCTAATAGCGCCTTGACGGCTTAAAACGGTTGCGTATTCGTTGTTAAACGAAAGGGTGGAAAGTAGTAATACAAGCATATTAAAAGCCTTAGTCATAAACTGTCCGTTAAAACTCGTTTGCATTGCGCTATACAGTTTGTTAAGCAAAAAAATTAGCATAGCGGGTAGTATAATTTGAACTAAAACGAAGGCTAAATATTTGGCGCTTTTAACGTTTTGCAAAAATTCTTCGAAAAACGGGCTAAAAAATTTAGAGTGAACCACGTTTTTCTTTTTTGTGGTTTCGCTTTTTTCGTATTCAAATTGTTTTGCCGTCATTTTAAAAAACAAGGGCTTAACTAATAAAAAGCAAATTAAAAAGCAAACAGCAATAAATAAAACAAAACCAAAAAAATAAATTAGCGTAGTTTTAGTTATCGGGCTTGAAGAGATAGCAAGCGTTCCGCCAACTATCATAAGCGTTAAATAATAAAACGGTTTAAAAATAGCAACGAATTTATTTAAAAACGGCGCAATCACGTTTTGAGTAAGGTTGTTCCACTGCGCTAAAATATTTATGTTTTCGGGAATAAGCGAAACAATGCTAAATAAAATTTGCGTAATTATTAAGCCCGTTGCAATAATTAAACTTGCTTTAATACCCTTATATTTAGATATAAAATTTGAAATATAAAGCCAAAAAACGCTTAAAACTGCACCAAGTGCAACCGGAATAAGCGAAATTATAATAAAGCCTATAATAATCCATAAATAATAAAACCAAACCGCGCCGTTAAAAAGCCCGTAAGACAAAAACAACGGAAGCGTGAAATTAAAATTTTTTATAACTTCGTAAATAAAAAATAGTATTATTTTAGAAAAAAATACAAGGCTCGTATCAACGGGTAAGGTTAGTAAAACTTTATTGTCTTTCGAAGTATATAGCGAAGACGTAAGAGATGCCGTTGAAGAAATTATTGCAAGTATTTCCGTTACGGTAAAAATTAGCGCTAAAACGGTATCGGGAATTTTAGAACTTTGCCCGAACGCTTTAATTATTGAAAATACTAAAAAAAGCGCGTAAAACAAAAAAGTTACAAGCGCAAATTTAAAAACGTAAAATATCGCTTTAAAAATCGTTTTTCTAAAACCGTTAAAAAAAGATAAATCTGTTACGTTTCGTAATTGCATAACCGTTAAAACGTACAGTTTTTTTAAATTACTCTGCTTTTTTATCATTTTGCACCTTTATAGGCTCAACGCTCGTATCGTTTATAACTGACATATAAAAATTTTCAAGCGTAGAATTTATTTCTATATCTTTAACGCTTTTAACGCATTGAATTTGTCCCTTTTGAATAATAGCAATTTTATCGCAAATTTTTTCAACTACGTCGATAATATGAGAAGAAAAGAAAACTATATTTCCTTTTTTAGCGTGGTTTTTCATACACTCTTTAACTTGGTAAATAGAATTCGGGTCAAGTCCGGTTAAAGGCTCGTCTAAAATCCAAACTTTTGGTTCGTGAATAAGCGCGCTCATAATAGTAACTTTTTGTTTCATACCGTGAGAGTAAGTTTTTATAGGGCTGTCAATAGCGCGCTCGAACTCAAATTGTTTTATAAATCCGTTTAGGCGTGTATCACGCAAATGTTTTTCAACCTCGTAAAGGTCGGCAATAAAGTTTATATACTCACGCGCGGTAAGCGTTTCATAAAGCGCGTAATGGTCCGGCACAAAACCTATTAATTTTTTTGCATTTACGCTTTGAGTTTTTACGTCGTATCCGCAAACGGAAATAGAGCCGTCGGTTATAGGTTGAATGCCAACAACACTTTTAATAATGGTTGATTTTCCCGCTCCGTTAGGTCCTAAAAAACCAAAAACTTCACCGCCAACAACTTCTAAATTAGCGTCTTTAACCGCGTAAACGCTACTTTCGCCGTAGCGTTTTGTAAAATTTTTAAGTACGAGTTTGTTTTCTTGATTTTTGTGCATAGGCTCTCCTATATTTTTGCCTTGTAACGCATTTATTAAAACAAGCATATCTTTTTTGTATTCTTCATTTTTAGTTTCAATTTGTATAAAACTTTTTATTGCAATAAAGCAAAATTCGTAAACGAACCAAGTAATTAGCGCAAGCACTATATAAACTAAAAAAAAGACGGTTTGGTATAGCGGATAAAATTTAAAAATCAAGTTTTTAATTTTAAACTCAACCGTAAATAGTAGTAAATTTTCCGCCCAAAGCCCAAGTTTACTTGCAATGAAGTTACTGTTTATAAAAAAGTAGTCAACGGAATTATCGTAATTAGATAGCCAAGAGTTTAAAAATAATACCAACAAATAATAAATTAAAAAGCCAGCCATTGAATATTTAAACTCTCTTAAACGCGGGCGTTCAAAAATAGAAAGCCCAACTATTAAAAGTGGCATGTAAAACGCTTGGTAATGCGAACGAAAAAACAGCAAAACGTCTTCAAGTAAAACCGTTCCGTTAATTCCGTCCATATTAAAGTTAGGCAAAAAAATAGCAAAAAACGCGCCTAAAACGTTTATAAAGTAAGTAAAGTAAAACACCTTTTTAGCCCTAAAAATTAAGCAGATAGGCGTAATATAAAGCGCGGTGTTGCAAAGGTGAAAAGGTAGGTTGGTTACGCTTAAAAAGTCCTTAAACTGATGTGTTAAACTGTATAAAATAAGCCCTGAAAGCGAGTAATAAAGCATACTAAAAAGTTTAGTTTGTTGGCTACGCTTTCTTAAAACCAAATATAGAAATATAGGAATTAAAATTATAGGATAAACGTAAATTCTATGCCAAAAATTAAGGTTGTTTACTTTATACGCGTAACTATACGGGTCAAAAAATATTTGCAAAGTGTAGTTTGGTGTTGTTGCAAGGAGCATACCTAAAAACGAAAGTATGCAATAAAAAATCTGCTTTAAACTAGCGTTTTTAAATTTTTTATTTTTAAAAAAAGTAAACAAATAGAAATATGAGAGCGCTAAAAGTAAGCCAAGTTCTAAACTAAAAAATAGTGTTTGCAAAAAATATTCGCTATCATCTTTTTTAAAATTTATAGATATAACGTCGCTAAAAAAAACTAAAATAAGGCTTAAAATAATAGGCGATATCGTTGACGCTAAAATATTAAGCGTTTCAACCTTATTAAAAAACGGCTTTAAAATTAAAAGTAAAAAAACTGCAATATTTGCGCTGTGTAAAAAATATATAAAAATAAACTTGCTTTTACTATCAAGCGCTAAAAAGTTAGAGTGAAAAAAATTTTCTAAATAAAGGTCGTTTAAAAAATATCTAAAAATAAAAAAGCATGCGCTAAAAAGGGCAATAACTTTTAAAATAAAATCAAGTTTTTTATTAAAAAAGCGATTTGCAAAAAATATTAACGTTAAACTTATTAAAAATGATAGCGATGCAACGTAAAAAGGCATAAAAACTCCTAGGTTAAACGCAAAAAAATAAGGCGTATAAACTACGTTTATAATGCCTTAAAAAATTTATAAAAAACGAATAAGTTTTGTAGAATTTTTACTATTTTTGTCAAAATAAAATTTCCCGCTCAAACGAGCGGGAAAAGTTTTTTATTAAGTTGTTACATTATAGGGAAAATAGGCATTAACGTGCCAATCTTTAAACCGAAATTTTCAGTTAATAGTTGTACCCAGAAAGAAGTTGGATTTTCTGAAAGTAAATCTATTTTACCAACGTTAGGGTCAAACATTGAGCCTAAAGACGTAAAGTCAACAGGGGCATTATTATCATTAAGAGTTTTAACTATAACATAAGGAATTTTTAATGCGGTTTCTTCCCACTCTGTTGCTTTGCCTGTTTGTTGATAGAATATTGCAAAGTTAAATGCCTCGCTTTTACCTTCTATATTTTTAATACAAGTAAACTTTTGATCTAGCAAACCGTTATTAAGAGAGGTTTTTGTTCCTGAAGCAACAATACCCATACCATAAGCAGTAAACCATGATTCCTCACCTGTTACCCAGTTAGAAATTTGAGTGTTATCAAGAACAAGTGTAGAGTTTTGTACTGTAGCTTTAGGGTATGGTGCGCAGTCAAAGTGAATTGCAGCACCGCCACTACTCTTAATTGTAGAGTTCTTAACAGTTAAGTGGTTAAGGTAGAACGTACAAATGCTGTTAGCCCAGCTGTTGTCAACATAGCAGTCGTCTAATACTGATTTAGTAGCGTAACCATTTGCGCCAGCAGTTGTAGCATCGCTATCGCCTGAAATAAAGAAACCAATAAGTGAGTTTCTAATAGCAACGTTAGTAGCGTTTAAGTTACCGCCCATAATGCGTAGTGTATTATATGAAGCACTCATTGTATAGTAGCTTTCGCCGCCTTTACCATACGTAGTTGTTACGTCTGAAAGTTCAGTATTGTTACCAAATATAGCTAAGTTTTCAATATTAAACGTGTTGTTATTGTTTACCGCAGTGCTCATGTCGTTTGGAGCGTGTGACATATAAGAGAAGATAAACGCGTGGTGGTTTACAACTCTTTCCGTACCAAGCTCCATATCAGCAAACGTTACCCACGTATTAGCAAGACCGCCGTTTACGCGTGGAAGTGTAGAAGCGTCAAGTTTAAATGAGTTACCGTTAATAGAAATACTATCGTTTGAACCTACTGTGTTACGTGAATAAACCCAGCCATTCTTCATAACGTCAGTATTAATGCTACCGTCATTATTATAAGAATTTTCACTTATAAATCCATCATTGTATTGATATTTTTCAGTAGTAGTATTATATAAGGTGTGGTAAGGGTTGTGTACGTTGCCGTCAACGTATTGGTCGCTGGTAAGTTCAGCCTTAATATCTCTTAAAACGTTAATTTCGCGTACGTTAAGGTTAGCAAACGCAGCGCGTAATTCATCGTTAGTGTAAACGTTAACGCCGTTGTTAATAGTAACTTTGACATCTTTTGCAGAAATTTCATTACCACCAGTATAGTATTTAGGAGTGAACGTAAACGTGTAAGTTACACCGTCAGTTAAGTCTGCTAAATTGAAGCCTGTAGCAGAGTTGTAGTCTGAAGTGTCAATAACAATAGTGTCATTAGAACCTGCTTGTTTAGCAGTAATAATAACGTTACCTTCGCTAAAGCCCATAACGCCGTTTCTACCTTCAATAGTAACGTCTGGTTTATAACCGTTTGCTTTACCAACGCTCATAGCGTCAACTAATTTATTAGAGTTAAAGTATGCTGCGTTTCTAGTATCGTTTAGAACAAAGCTTGCAATACGTTCAACAACTTTAGCGTTTCTTACGTAAGTTACGTTAGTATCATCAACCACTTTAGTAATAGTTAACTTAAATTCACCAGTTTTGCTTGGAGTAAATGCGTTGCCTTGAACGTCAACTAAAGTATTAGCAGAAACAGTCATATCAGCGCTTGTAAAGTTATAGTTTACGCCAGTAAAGAATACGTAAGTATATTCACTAGCTTCATTATAAAGTGCTTTTTCTTTAAAGTATTCCGTGCCGTTAGGTTTGAATAAGTTGTATTGAGCATCAGTTGAATTTTCACCAACTTCAACTTCAAGTTTTTCCCAAATAACTTCAATTAAAACGTTAGTTGCTTTTACATATTCAGCTTTATGGTTGAAAGTTGTAGAAGTGCCAAATTCAACAAATTTAATGAATTTGTAACCGTTCTTAGTTAACGTAACAATAGTAGGAACTTCGCCATAAACTACGTTAACTGTAATTCTAGAAGGTTGATCGTCTGCACCGTTAGTTACAATTTCAATAGTAAACGCTTTTTTAGCAAATTTAGCATAGAGTGAAACGTTGTCTGTTACTTTGTAAGTAGCTAAATCAACAGCTTGAGTGCAAGCTTTGTCAAAGTAAACTGTGCCACCAACAAGTTCGTAACCTTCTTGAGCTTCAGGTAATTGAGCTAAAGAAATTAAGCTGTTGTATTCTAATTTAAGAGTTTCGCCAAGTTGATAGTCATTTTCACTGCTTAAGAATACTACGTCGTAAACGTTAATAGTCCAAGTAGCAACGAGCGTAATTCCGTAAGTTTTGTTATAAGCAAGAGAAGTATCAAATGCTTCGCCGTTAAACGTATAACCTGCAAAAGTATAACCGGTTAAAGTAGGAGTTGCAAGAGTGTAAGTTTTGCCAAATTCAACTTCTAACGGAGCAACTGTAGTACCACCGTTACTGTTAACCGTAATAGTATATTTATTAGCGGTAAATTTAGCGTAAAGGGTAATGTCTTTTACAACTTCAGTATTGTCTGCAAATGCAGTTTGTAAAGTTGCGTCAACGTACCAACCGTCAAATGAATAACCTTCTTTTGTAAGGGTAGGTAAAGTGTTGGCTTTTATAATATCGCCAACTTGAACGTCTCTTTGATATTCAGTAAGTTCATCACCCTTGTCGTCTTTGAAAAATACTTTTCTATCGTAGAAGCCTTCAACTGCTTCCCAAGTAGCGTCAACTGTAATATCGCTTGTAAAGTTATAAGTGCCAGTTGCGTTAAATGCTTGGCCGTTGTAAACGTAGCCGGTAAACTCGTAACCTGTTCTAGTAGGGTTAGCAATTAAAGTGTAAGTGCCTTTATATAATACTGTTACGTTAGCAATATCGTCACCACCGTTTTTGTTAATTTTGATAGTGAATTGTTTTGCAACAACTTTAACGTAAAGGTCAGCGTTTTGAGTTACTTTATAAGTAGATAAATCAACTTCTTGTGTGCAAGCTGCATCACTATACACTTTACCGTTTGCAATTTCATAACCTGCTTCTGCTTGAGGAAGTGCAACTGTAGAATTGTGTGTTAAAGTTAAAGTGTTGCCAAGTTGAGCATTAGAGTTGTTTGCATCAAGGAATTTAACAGCGTAAGTAGCAACTTCGTAAGTGGCAAATAAAGTAACGTTAGAAGTATTTTCATACGTGCCGTTTAAAGCAAACGGAGCACCGTTAAACGTATAACCTGTAAATACGTAACCAACTTTTGTAGGGGCAGGGAGAGTGTATTGAGCGTTGTAAGCAATTTGCATAGCGTCAATAGCATTACCGCCGTTAGTATTGAACGTTACAGTGTATTTTTTTGCTGCAACTTTAACGTAAAGGTCAGCGTTTTGAGTTACTTTATAAGTAGATAAATTAACTTCTTGTGTGCAAGCTGCATCACTATACACTTTACCGTTTTCAATTTCGTAACCAGTAGGAACTGACGGAATAGAAGTTACTTTAGAGTTGTATTCTAAAGTTAAAGTGTCGCCAAGTTGAGCGTTATCGTTGTTTGCGTTTAAGAACTTAACGTTATAGGAGTTTATAGTCCAGGTAGCAAAAAGTTTAATGCTGTTAGTTTCTGTGTAAGTTCCTGTAGTAGGGAATTCTTCACCGTTCCACATGTAACCAGCAAAAGTGTAGCCTTCTTTAGTAGGAACAGGAATGCTGTAGCTAGAGTTGAACTCAACTATTTGAGGTTCAACGTCACTTCCGCCGTTACTGTTAACTTGAACAACTAAGCTTCGTTTTTCATACTTTAAATATAAAGCAAGGTCGGCATTGAGGTTACCAAATGATTGAGAATCAAATTCATCTGTCAACTCTTTGTCATAGTACGCGCCTACGTATATATAACCTGGTTTAGTGATGTCTTCAAGGTCACTATTTAAAGGTAAAGAATCGTAGGTCTTTACTACTTCGGTGCCATCGTAAATTGTAACCGTGAACGTTTGTTGTTTGCATGCAACAAAAGTAAAGGTTACAATAGATAAGATGAGCGCCATTAAAATTGTTTTTAATGCTTTTCTATACATAAAAAACCTCCTTTGTATTATTTATATAAACGCAAAAACTGCATTTTGCGAGTATCTTTAAATTGCTGAAAGTCTAATGGTTGCTTGTTTACCGCTACCATCGGTAGTGTGAATTGTAATTGCTACGTCAACGTATTCTTTTAAGAATGTAACATTGCCGTATTTGTCAATTATAACGTATTCGTTAGGTGTTGCGGAAAATTCAACTTTCTTTTCGCTTGCTGCTTTCGGTTCAATAACGTAAAGTAATTGATAGTCAGTTTTACTGTCACTAATATCAATTTCTATCATAGCGTTATTTTCAAGTCTATTACCATCGTCGTCAACAAAATATATATCGGTGCAAAGTGTTTTATCATATAAGCTTTCAATGGCTTTACCAAAGAAACTTATAAGTAAAATTGCAAGCACGCATTCTACTACTATTACAAGTACAAGTGATTTTTTGTTCATAATATCCTTTTGGCTTCATCGCAATATCCGTGTGCTAAAACCACCCGTCTTTTGCTAGGTTGCCATCCTTTAAAAAACTAAATTTGCATATCGTTAAAGTAAGCCTTTAAATAACTGTTTAATAACCAAATTCTTGAAGTTAAAAAGGCTATTGCAAGTAAAACAACTCTAATCCAACCGGAAATATAACCATCGAACAGTAAAAGAAGTGAGATAGTTCCCGCAAGTATTGAAACTATAAAGCCTATAAACACCGCTTTTGAAACGTTAGGGTTATCGGTATAAGAGTCGCCTTTAACTATGTACTCTCTAACTTTCGGGCTAAAAACGTCAAGTTCAAAGTTCCACATTAAAGTTCCTGTTGATACGCATAAAATCGTAGCAACCATTAAAATTAAATCCAAAGTGGTAAGGTTGCTTATATACGTTAAAACTAGCGTGCTCGTAATAACTGCAAGAACGTTTACTATTGCTATAACAGTCATTTTAGCGTAGCAAACGGGAATAGTGTTACTTGGCGCCATTTTTAAAAGGGCAAAGCCTTCGCCTTCTTGTGAAAGTGCCATAGACGCGTTCGAGTTATAAACGCTAAGTAAACTCGTAATAATCATAACGTTAAACGCAACGGTCATAAACGAGCCGAGTTGGCTTGTGTTTATTGCCGAAAGTATAAAGTTTAAAACGTAAATTAAAATAGGATATACAAGTATTACTGATATTGCGCTATTTAAGTTGTCGGACGAGCGGAATAAAAGTTTAAATTCTTTGTCTAAAAACGTTGCAAAAAGACCTTTTGCTTTTTTCGTTTTAGTTTTACGTCTTTTAGTTGAACTGCTTTCCGCCGACGAACTTGCCGTTTTAAAGAAGAACGGCATTACCGCTAAAAAGCAAATTGCAACAATTAAAATTAACGCGCCTAAAACGATAACAAGGTTAAGCGGTATGTTTTCGTTAAACATAAGGCTACCTAAACACCTATAATAAAGAGAATAAGTATAAGCCGTGCTAAATACGTTTTCAACCGTTTCCATAAACTTGCCGTAAATGGCAATTAACCTTATAGGTCTTGGAATAAGTGATAAAGCGTAGTCAACTGCAAAGAATACTGCGGTTAAAACTACTACTAATAAAACGGCGCGAACAATAAGGTGGCGTTTTAAGAATTTTTGTGCGTTGGCTATTATTACCGAGAACGACGTTCCTATAAAAACTGGAAATAGGCAAAGCATAAACCAACAAGGTAGTAAAAATATAAAGTAAACTGCGCTTGCTTTAATAATTATTCCGTAAGCGAGCATAAGCGGAAGTAAAAAGAACGTGCTTTTTTGAACTTCGTTAAATATAAAGATTAAAATTTTGCTTATAAAAACTTCGCTATGCTTACAAGGATAAACTAGAAGCATTGCATTTTCTTTTTTGCCAAAAAGTACGTTTGAAGAACTAGTGGCAACGGAGAACGCGTCGAACACTTGAACAATTAAAATAATGCTTACGAAAGTTGCGGAGTTAAGTTTAAAGAAGAATAGCGAATTTACAACGAATAAAAGCGCGTAAATTACCGCGGTTACCGCAACGAACGCTAAAACTTTTAATAAAGTTGTTAATATACGCTTTTTAATGCTTCCCGACGGGCGTAATTTTTCGCCTATTTGCAAAAGTAGCAAATATTTTAAACGCAAAAGCGAATTTTTAAAGTTTGTAAAAAAGTTTGACATAAAGTACACCTAATTTTTATTTATTTTCGCTCGTAGCGTTAACGTTTGCGTAGTTTGAGAATTTTAAGTACAATTCTTCAACGGAAAGATTTTTCTTTTTAATATTTTCAACGGTATCGGAAAGGCATAATTCGCCCGCGCAAATAATTGCAACGCGGTCGCACATTTTTTCAACTACTTCTATAACGTGAGACGAGAAGAATACTATGTTGCCTTTTTTAGCGTGCTCGCGCATACATTCTTTAATTTGATAAGTACTAGTAGGGTCTAAACCTGTGAAAGGTTCGTCTAATACCCAAACTTTTGGATTATGTATAAGTGAACTTATAACGCTTATTTTTTGTTTCATACCGTGTGAGTACGATTTTATTTCACAGTCTAAAAAGTTGGTTAAACCGAACATATTAGAGTAGTGCATTAAAGTTTTTTCTTTATCTTCTTTATTAACTTTATAAAGGTCTGCAATATATTCAACGTATTCGCGACCAGTAAGTTGTTCGTAAACGGCGTGGTTATCGGAAACGAAACCTATATTAAGTTTTGCTTCTAACGGTTGGCGCGAAATGTCGTAACCTTCAATTTCAATAGAACCTTCGGTAATAGTTTGAACGCCAACTAAACTCTTGATAGTGGTAGATTTACCCGCGCCGTTATGACCTATAAAGCCAAATACTTCACCGCCGTGAATTTCAAGATTTAAGTTTTTAACGGCGTATCTGTTCGAGCCGTCGTATTTTTTTGAAAAATTCTTAATTTTTATCATATTTACTCCTTCGGGGTGTAACGGCTCGCTTAAAGGCCTACCGTTAAGTTCTAAAATGAGTTTGTGCATTTCGTCGTTTACAACTTTCTTTTTGCGGGCTAACGCCTTGTGCTTGTCTGCCAAATTAAAGAATACTTGATATATTCCCCAAGTTATAAACATAAAGCCTATAAATACTACGAATACCGTTATAACGTATAGCCAGTAAATTTTAACCGTAACGTCGCCAAGCGGGAAGGTTAAAATAAAATCTCTTTTAAGCGGGTAAGCAAACGGCAACATATTTATTAAGAAGTTGTCGTATAAAAAGAAATAGTCAACTGCGGGTTCTTCGCCTGAAACGTATTGTGGTAAGTTGTTTATGTAACCGTTTAAGAACGCTGCAAGTAAAACGTAAACTGCAAAGGCGGGTATTGCCTTTTTAATCATATTAAACGAAGGGCGTTCAAAAAGTTTAAGCGCAACGCCAAGTAACGGCAAGAAGAACGCGTACCAGTGATTGTACCAGTAAAGTAGGCTGTTAAAGGTTGTAAAAGGCGCGTCGCCGTTAGGCATTAGTATTGCAAAGAACGCACCCGGTACGTTTACAAAGTAGGTAAAGTAGAAAGCGCTTTCCGCATTGAAAACGTACACGAAAAACATTATTATAATTGCCGTGTTACAAAGGTGAAGTGGCATAGACGTGAGCGTCGGCGTGCGGTTAAAGAAGAATTGCATAAAACCGCTTAAAGAAAGCATTATTAAAAGATGACGCCTATCACTTAACGGTTTGTTCCTAAACAAGAAGTAAAGGACAAACGGAATTATAAATGAAAGGTAAATGTATATACGGTGAATTACGGTAAAGTTTTTAGCTCCGTCACCATATTCGCCAAATAAAATTTGCAAGGTGTTGATAGGCATAAACGCCATCAAGTAAAACAAACCGTACAAAAAGCCATGTAAAAGTTTTTTGTGTATTTTGCTAAAATCTTTTTCTATAATAAAGTCGAAAATACTATTAAAGCAAATTAACGTGTTTATAACCATTATTACGGTGTAAATTATTATTTGCTTGTTAAATTCGGTTGAGCCGGAAATAGTAATGCAAAGTTTATCAAAGAACACCCAGTTTAAAACTATAAATATAGGTGCAAAAAACACGCCGTAATATTTAGGTCCTTTTTTATCAAAGAACGGCATTACTATAAAAATTGCGTTAGTTAAGTAAAGTAACCATCTTAAAACTACTAAAAGTATCGTTTCAGTTTTAGCAAAAATCCCAACTTCTAATCCAAGTTGACCCGTTATCACTTCACTTGCAAAAAGGTGCGGTATATACGTGAAGAATAATGCTACTGAAAGCGCTTGAAGTATTAAGTTTTTTAAGTTGAACGTTCTACCCTTTATAGTAAACGACTTATTTTTTAAAGCGTTAAGACCTATACTTATAAATATAGATAAAGCGATAGACGAAAATAGCATTATATATTGAAACATTTAAACCACCTTTTTTAAGTTTATTCGTATATTTTTTTGCAAATAAAAAATTGATATTAACGGCGTAAAAGAAGCGTAAATATCAATAAATAAAAATCCCCTATAAAAAACACGTAAAAAACACAGGCAAAAAGCCTATAAACGAATTTTATAGGGTAAAGTATTTAATTTAGTTTAAAAATTGAATTTTGTGAGTGTAGAAAGAACTTGTAACTTTCGTAGGTTTTGTTAAAACGGTACTTCTTATTGTTATAGCGCTTTTACCAAGGAATAAGAAAACGCAGAATATTGCCAAAACGAATAACGCCGTGGCAGTTAAAAATAAAACACTAATTTTAATAGTAAATCTTACTGCTAATTGTGAAAGTAACAAGTACAAGAAAGTTTCTTGTTGGAAAGAAGTTACGGAGAACATATCTTCAAACAAGAAATTAGGAGTTGAAGGGATGCAAAGGAATTTAGGTAATACGATTTTAGGTAAAACGAATTTTACAAAGAAAAAGAGCATTACAAAAATTGTATCAAGGTGATGAATTGCGTTCCTTAATATATTTTTAATGCTCGTTATGAAGTTATTAAATGCTTTGCTTTCTTTTAAATTTAAGAAAAGCGCTTTAAAATTTTTCATAAGTGTACCTAAATTTAGCATCGTTTAACACTAATTTTAGACTATTTTAACATTATATATATATAATGTCAAGTTATTTTAATAAAAAAGCACTTTTGGCATATAGTTCTGCGCCAAAAGTGCATCGTTATTTAAAATGTTTAAGCGTAAAGGCTTTCTAAACGCTTTTTGATTTCTTTAAGGAAAGTTTGACTGTTTACTTCGGTTACTTTAAATCCGTCTTCTACTAAACCTGATAAATCTTTGGTCATAATTCCGTCGTTAAGAGTTTGAATTGACGCCTTTTCAAGTTTAGTGCCAAAATCCACTAATTTTTCTAAACCGTCAAGTTCGCCACGCTTTTTAAGCGCTCCGCTCCAAGCAAAAATAGTTGCCATAGGGTTGGTTGACGTTTCTTCGCCTTTAAGATAGCGGTAGTAGTGGCGCGTAACCGTACCGTGCGCCGCTTCGTATTCGTAAATGCCGGTAGGCGATACTAAAACGGAAGTCATCATAGCAAGGCTACCAAAAGCGGTTGAAACCATATCGCTCATAACGTCGCCGTCGTAGTTTTTAAGCGCCCAAATAAAACCGCCTTCGCTTCTAATAACTCTTGCAACGGCATCGTCTATTAAAGTGTAGAAGTATTCAATGCCTAACTTTTCAAACTCTTTTTTATACTCGTTTTCGTAAAGTTCTTCAAATATAAGTTTAAAAGTTTGGTCGTATTGTTTAGAAATCGTGTCTTTCGTTGAAAACCATAAGTCTTGTTTTGTAGAAATTGCGTATTTAAAGCAAGAGTGAGCAAATGAGCGGATTGAACTGTCTTTATTATATTGACCTTGTAAAACGCCCGCGCACTCAAAGTCGTAAATAGTTTCTTTAAAAATTTCGCTACCGTTTTCGCTAGTAAATACGAGTTCGGCTTTGCCGCTACTTGGAACTCTAAATTCGGTTGCCTTATAAACGTCACCGTAGGCGTGCCTTGCAATAGTTATAGGCTTTTTCCACTTTTTAACGGCGGGTTTTATTGCATCGATAGTGATAGGTGCTCTAAAAACCGTACCGTCAAGCATAGCGCGTATAGTTCCGTTAGGGCTTTTCCACATAGTTGAAAGGTTGTATTCTTCAACTCTTTGTTTGTTTGGCGTAATAGTTGCGCATTTAACCGCAACGCCGTATTTTAAAGTTGCGTTCGCACTGTCTATCGTAACTTGGTCTTTGGTTTTTTCTCTATATTCTAAACCTAAATCGTAATATTCGCTTTTAAGGTCAACGAAAGGTAAAATGAGTTCGTCTTTTATCATTTTCCATAAAATTCTTGTCATTTCATCGCCGTCCATTTCAACGATAGGCGTAAGCATTTTAATTTTTTCCATATTATTCTCCTTTGGTGTAAGCAAGTAATCCGCCCGCTTTTAAAATATCAATTTGTCTTGGCGAGAATTTATAAACGACTTCAAACGTCTTGCCGTTAGTTTTATTTAAAACCGTTGCTTTGCCGTTATTTAAAGCATCGTAAACGTTTTCAATAACGAGTTCGTCGCCTTGTGAAACTAAATCGTAATCGCTTTCGTTACTAAATTCAAACGGAATAATGCCTGCGTTAATTAAGTTTGCCGAGTGTATGCGCGCAAAACTTTTAGCAATAACAACTTTTACGCCCAAATATAGTGGAACGAGCGCCGCGTGTTCTCTTGACGAGCCTTGACCATAGTTACTTCCGCCAACTATTATAGACTGTTTAAGTTCTTTTGCTCTTTCGCTAAAACCTTCGTCACAAACGGCAAAGCAGAATTTAGAAAGGTACGGAATATTACTTCTATAAGGAAGTATTTTTGCGCCCGCAGGCATAATATGGTCGGTAGTTATGTTATCGCCAACTTTTAAGCCGATTTTTGCGCTAATTTCGTTTTCAAGCGGTTGAGTGGTAGGGAAAGGTTTAATGTTAGGACCGCGCACAATTTCAACGTTTTTAGCTTCTTCTTCACTTGCAGGAAGTATTATGCCGTTATCGTTTATTAAAAACTCGGTTGGCATTTCAATTTCTTCATAACCTCCAAGGTCGCGCGGGTCGGTTATAACGCCCGTAAGAGCAGACGCCGCCGCAAGTTCTGGCGAAACGAGATATACTTGACCGTTTTTAGTTCCGCTTCTACCTTCAAAGTTACGGTTGAACGTTCTTAAAGAAACGCCTTCGCTATTAGGTGAAAAGCCCATGCCTATGCAAGGACCGCAAGCGCATTCTAAAACTCTTGCGCCAGCCGATATAATATCGGTTAAAGCACCGCAATTTGCAAGCATTGAAAGAACTTGCTTCGAGCCCGGTGAAACGGAAAGGGAAACGCCTTCGGCAATAGTTTTGCCTTTTAAAATAGAGGCAACGCGGAGCATATCTGCAAGCGACGAGTTCGTGCAAGAGCCAATGCATACTTGATTTACTTTTTTGCCTGCAATTTCGCTAACTTTAACGATATTGTCCGGCGAGTGCGGGCAAGCGAGCATAGGTTCTAATTCGCTTAAATTTATATCTATAATTTTATCGTAAACGGCGTCATCATCGCTTGAAAGCGGAATATAATCTTCGCCTCTTCCTTGTGCTTTTAAAAATTCGTAAGTAATTTCATCGGAAGGGAAGATAGAGGTTGTTGCTCCAAGTTCCGTGCCCATATTTGTAATAGTAGCCCTTTGTGGAACGGTTAAAGTTTTAACGCCTTCGCCACCCCACTCAATAATTGCGCCAACACCGCCTTTAACGGTTAAAATTTGTAAAATTTTAAGGCTTACGTCTTTTGCGGTAACGTAAGGTTTAAGTTTGCCCGTAAGATTTACTTTATACATCTTTGGCATCGTTATGTAATAAGCACCGCCACCCATTGCAACCGCAACGTCAAGACCGCCTGCGCCCATAGCGAGCATACCTATACCGCCACCCGTTGGAGTGTGACTATCCGAGCCTATTAAGGTTTTACCCGGTTTCCCAAATCTTTCAAGGTGAACTTGGTGGCAAATGCCGGTACCAGGGCGTGAAAATTTTAAGCCGTGCTTTTTAGCAACGCTTTGAATATATAAATGGTCGTCGGCATTTTCAAAGCCCGATTGAAGGGTGTTATGGTCAATATACGCTACGGAAAGTTCGGTTTTTACGCGTGGAATACCCATAGTTTCAAATTCTAAATACGCCATTGTACCCGTTGCGTCTTGCGTTAAAGTTTGGTCTATTTTAAGCGCAATTTCACTGCCAACTTTCATTTCGCCTTCAACAAGGTGAGCCTTTATAATTTTTTGAGCAATAGTTAATCCCATATTAGTTAAGTCCTTTTACTTTATTAGTTTTTAAATATTCTTCAACCGCAGTTTCAAGTTCTTTGGTGCTCATAACGGTTTGTCTTCCGTCAACGTATTGCTTGTCAACGAACGCTTTTATGTGCGCAACTATATCGTCTTGTTTCTTTATCATATTTTCGCTATCTAAAAGGTCGTAGTTGGTGTTTAGCCAGTAAGCAATTCCCGCTAAGCCCGAAGTGTTGTTTATTGCAACGGTAGCAGGGCGGTTAAGAAGTTTATCGGTGTCAAATATATTGTAAATTTCAGGGTCTTTCATAAGCCCGTCTGCGTGAATGCCCGCTCTCGTAGAGTTAAAGTTTTCACCTATAAACGGCGTCATAGGAGGTATTGTGTAGCCTATTTCTTTTTCAAAATATTCGGCAATTTCAGTAATAACGGTAGTGTCCATACCGTCAAGCGAGCCTCTAAGCGACGCGTACTCCATAATCATTGCTTCAAGCGGAACGTTGCCCGTTCTTTCACCGATGCCAAGAAGTGAACAGTTTACCGCCGACGCGCCGTAAATCCACGCACAAGAAGCGTTTGCAACCGCTTTATAAAAGTCGTTATGGCCGTGCCACTCTAACATTTCACTTGGAATATTAGCGTAGTGAAGTAAGCCGTAAATAATGCCGGGAACGCTACGTGGAAGTGCGGTTTCAGTATAAGGAACGCCGTAACCCATAGTGTCGCACGCTCTAAATTTAATAGGAATATTTGCTTCTTCGCTTAACTCTTGAATTTCCGTAACGAAAGGAAGAACGAAGCCGTAAAAATCCGCTCTCGTAATATCTTCAAGGTGGCATCTTGGTCTAATACCCATTTCAAGCGCGGCGATAATAGTTTGCTTATAGTAATCAAGCGCTTGCCTACGCGACATGCCCATTTTCTTAAAAATATGATAGTCGGAACAACTTACTAAAATACCCGTTTCTTTAATGCCTAAATCTTTAACTAATTTAAAGTCGTTTAAAGAAGCGCGAATCCAAGTGGTAATTTCAGGGAATTTTAAGCCCGCGTCTTGACACGCTTTAAGCGCTTTTCTATCGTTTTCACTATAAACGAAAAACTCGCTTTGCCTAATTATGCCGTTTTTACCGCCAAGTTTAGAAAGCAATTTATATAAGTGTACGATTTGTTCAACGCTGTATGGAGATTGTGATTGCATACCGTCTCTAAAAGAAGTGTCCGTAATAAAAATTTCTTTTGGCGTGTTCATAGGAACGCGACGGTGGTTAAAAGCAACTTTTGGAACTTCCGTATAAGAATAAATTTCTCTATATAAATTTGGTTCTTTAACGTCTTGCAATTCATATTTATACGAGCGATGTTCAAGTAAATTAGTTTTGTTAGATAAATGTAGCATAATTACACGTCCTCTTTACAAAAAATTTGTAAATATTTTTAATATTTACTTGATTATAGCACAGTTTAATGATATAATCAACAATAAATAATTATATAATAGTTATAAATTTTTTTTATAACGTGAAAGGGGAATTATGAACGAAAAAGATTACGTTTACGAAGTTTATAAAGAACGCAGTTTTTCGGTTGCGGCAAAAAACTTATACGTATCGCAACCCGCGCTTTCCGCGTCGGTTAAAAAGGTTGAAAGGGAACTTGGAATTACGCTATTTGACCGTTCTACTTCGCCTATCGTTTTAACAGAAGAGGGTAAGGTTTATATTGAATATTTAGAAAAGTTACGCGCAATAGAAAGCGAAACTAAAAACAAACTTATGGATATGTCCAAATTAAAAACGGGCAAAATAGTGGTTAGCGGTGAAAACTTTGTGTCTTCCTTTATTATGCCGAAAGTTATTATTGAATTTTCAAAGAGATATCCGGGTATTCACGTTGAACTTGTAGAGTCAAACTCGCCTGATTTACGCCAACTTTTAATAACCGAAGCAATAGACCTTTTAATTGCGCACGATTTTGACAAAAAGTTGTATTCAAGCACACCGCTTTTTGAAGAAACTTTGCTTTTAGCCGTGCCGAAAGATATGCCTATAAATAAAGAATTAAAGGACTTTTTATTAACGAGAGAAGACGTTTTAAACGGCGTTCATTTAAAAGATATTTGCCCGAAAGTTAGCATTAAAAAGTTTGAAGATTGTCCGTTTATTTTACTTAAAAAGGGTAACGATACGCGTAGGCGCGCAAACGAAATTTTCTTAGAAGAAAATTTTGAGCCTAAAACGGTTAAAATTTACCTTGACCAACTTATAACTTCATATAATATGGTATGCTTTGGTTTAGGCGTTGCTTTCGTAAACGATATATTAGTTAAAAGTTCTAATCAAAGCGGTTGCGTGTATTATAAATTACGCGGTAGGGCAACGCATAGAAGTATGGCGATAGGCTATAAAAAGAACAAATATTTATCAAAAGCGATAAACGCTTTTATAGAAACCGCCAAAGACGTATATTCAAACAAATAACAAAAAAAGGCTTTTGCTACTTGCAAAAGCCTTAAATTTTTTAAATTTTTCTAATTCTAATAACGCCGTTTACTTTGCCAAGTTTTACAAGAGATTCGTCGTCAATTTCAGGAATATCTATAATAGAATAAGCAAAATTGCCTTTACTTGAATTTACAAAGTTATCGATGTTTATATTCTTTTCGGCTAAAACCGAAGTGAACTGCGCAATCATACTTTGTTGGTTTAAGTGAAGTATGCAAATTCTGTTTTTAGAAGTTTTTGGAGCAGAGCAGTTAGGGTAGTTTACGCTATTTTTAATATTGCCGTTTTCAATATAGTCTTTAAGTTCGTTTGCTGCCATTACCGCACAGTTGTCTTCCGCTTCCAAAGTGGACGCACCAAGGTGCGGTATGCAAATTGCGTTTTCTACGCCGATAAGTTCGCTACTTGGAAAGTCGGTTATATATCTACTTAACTTTCCGCTATTAAGCGCTTCAATAACCGCGCTATTATCAACTAATTCGCCACGTGCAAGGTTTACCAAAACCGCTCCGTTTTTCATCTTTTTAATTTTGCTTGCGTTTACCATATTCGCATTATCTTTCGTAAACGGAACGTGAATAGTAATATAGTCGCAATCTTTAAAGATATCATTTATATCGTTAGTAACTTCAACGTGCCTTGAAAGGTGGAGCGCGTTAATAACCGATAAATAAGGGTCGAAGCCTAAAACTTCCATACCTAAACTAACGGCGGTATTAGCAACTTTTGCGCCTATTGCACCAAGACCTATAACGCCAAGTTTTTTACCGTATAATTCAGCGCCTGCAAAGTCTTTTTTACCTTTTTCAACGGTTTTTGAAAGGTTGGCGTCGTCTTTTAAAGTTGACACCCAGTTGATAGCGGGAACAATTTTACGCGAGCCTAAAAGTAACGCCGTTATAACGAGTTCGCTAACTGCGTTAGCGTTTGCGCCAGGAGTGTTAAATACTACAACGCCGTTTTCCGCGTATTTATCGCAAGGGATATTGTTTACGCCCGCGCCTGCTCTTGCAACGGCTAAAACGCTACTTGGAAGGTCGTAGTCGTGCATGTCGAAACTTCTAACTAAAACGCCGATAGGTTTTTTTGAAGATTCAACCACTGCGTAATTTTTTGCTAAAATGTCATCTACTTTTTTGCTAATAGAGTTAAGTTTAATAATTTCTTTCATAATTTTTACTTGTGTTCCATTTCAAATTTTTTCATAAATTCTATAAGCGCTTTAACGCCTTCAATAGGCATTGCGTTATAGATACTTGCGCGCATACCGCCAACCAAACGGTGACCTTTAAGTGAAACGAGACCGTTTTTAGTTGCTTCTTTAATAAATTCCGCGTCAAGTTCTTCGCTTTTTGTAACGAAAGGTACGTTCATAAGCGAGCGGTCTTTTTTATTTACGATATTTGTGTAAAAATCCGTGCCGTCGATAAAGTCGTATAAAAGCCCTGCTTTATATTCGTTTATTTTTTGCATTTCTTTTATTCCGCCTTGTTTTTTAAGCCATCTAAACACTAGCATTGATATATAGATAGGAAAGCACGGTGGAGTGTTATACAAACTGTCGTTTTTATCTTGAATAGCGTAGTTAAGCATTGTAGGGCAAATATCTAATTGTTTGCCTAAAAGTTCGCGCTTTGCAATAACTATGGTTACGCCTGCGGGAGCAATATTTTTTTGCGCGCCCGCGTAAATTAAGCCAAAGTCGCTAACGTTTATAACTTCGCTTAAAATGTTTGAAGACATATCCGCAACGAGTGGAGCGTTAGTTTTAGGGAGTTCAGTATAACGCGTGCCAAAAATCGTGTTGTTTGAAGTTATATGAACGTAGGACGCGTCCTTTGAAAACTCGATATCTTTTAAATTAGGTATGTAAGTATAGTTTTTATCTTTTGAAGACGCAACTATATTTGCAACACCGTATTTTGCACCTTCTTCTTGCGCTTTTTTAGCAAAGTTGCCGGTTACTATATAATCTGCAACGCCCGTAGTCATAAGGTTAAGTGGAACTGACGCAAATTGTTGCGAAGCACCGCCTTGAACGAATAATACCGCGTAATCGTTAGGAATACCTAAAAGTTCGCGTAAAAGGGCGTTTGCCTCGTCGTTCACCGCCATAAAGGTTTTGGACCTATGGCTCATTTCGGCAATACTCATACCGCTACCGCTATAATCTAATAAATCTCTTTGTGCTTCTTGTAATACTTCAAGTGGTAAAATTGACGGACCTGCCGCAAAGTTATAAACTCTCATAATTTATCCTACTTTTAAAATTGTTTTACTCATTATACTACTTTGTTTTATAAATTACAAACTTTTTATCGCCTTTTTTAGAAATATATTCGTTTTTTTATAATTTTATAAAAAAATTGCACCGTAAAATAACGGTGCAATCGTTTTTTAGTATTGTAATTATTTAACGCTAAACAAAAGTTTGCCGTAAGACGGGTATGGCCAACAAGTTTCCGCGGTGTTAATTTCCGCTTCGTCCGCGTATTTACGGAGTTTTTGCATACATTTTAACACTTTTTTGTTCATAAAGAAGGCAAGTTCGCGTTTATCTACGATAGATGAAGATTTTCTTATTAACGCCGTGAGTTCTTCCGCTTTATTATAAACGTTCGTAGCAAGTAAAGAAAGGTCTTTAATAAGGTTGCTATCTTGCGTAAAGTCCGCCTCTATTTCCTTTTTAATTTTAACCGCTTTTGCAAGTTTTGTAATATACTCGTTAATTGCAGGGTAGATTTGCTTTTTAGCCATTTCTACCATAGTAAGCGCTTCAATGTTTATTATGCGCGAGTATTTATCGAACATAATTTGTTGCCTTGCAGTAAGTTCGCTTAAAGATAAAACGCGATGTTTAGTAAAGAGTTCAACGTTCTTTTCTAAAAGTAAAGTGTCAACCGCGTCAGGCGTGGTTGGAAGGTTTAATAATCCGCGAGTATTTGCTTCTTCAACCCACTCTTTTGAGTAGTTATTGCCGTTAAATATAATGCGCTTATGAGTTTTAATAGTGTCAACTACTATATCGTGTATTGCTTGCGGTATATCTTTTGCGTCTTTTAAAATTTCTACGAAAGTTGCAAGGCTTTCTGCAACCGCGGTGTTAAGAGTAGTGTTACAGTCGGCAATACTGTCGTTAGAGCCAACCATTCTAAACTCGAATTTATTACCCGTAAAAGCAAGTGGAGAAGTTCTGTTTCTATCAGTTGCATCTTTTGGTAAAGTAGGCAATATTTTAGAGCCGAACTTCATAAACTTTTTGTCAATTTTATAAGAAGCGTTATTTTCAATAGCGTCAAGCGCTTGTGATAAATCGTCGCCAAGATACATTGAAATTATAGCAGGAGGGGCTTCGCTTGAACCTAAGCGGTGGTCGTTACCAGCCGATGCAACCGAAGCGCGTAAAATATCTTGATAATTGTCAACCGCTTTAATAACCGCCGACAAGAAGATTAAAAATTGCAAGTTTTCAACCGGAGTTTCGCCCGGGTCTAATAAATTTACGCCAGTATCGGTAGAAAGCGACCAGTTATTGTGTTTACCGCTACCGTTTACGCCTTCAAACGGTTTTTCAGCAAGTAAGCATACTAAATTATGCTTGTCCGCAATCTTTTTCATAAGTTCCATCGTAATTTGGTTATTGTCGGTAGCGATGTTTACAGTTCTATAAACGGAAGCGAGTTCGTGTTGGCTTGGAGCGGTTTCGTTATGTTCCGTTTTAGCGGGAATACCTAACTTCCAAAGTTCAACGTCAAGGTCTTCCATAAACGCTTTAACACGCGGTTTAATTGCGCCAAAATAGTGGTCGTCAAGTTCTTGACCTTTCGGAGGTTTTGCGCCGAATAAAGTTCTACCCGTATATACAAGGTCAGGGCGCTTGCCAGCCATTTCTTTATCGATTAAAAAGTATTCTTGTTCCGCGCCAACGGTTACTTTAACGTTTTTAACGTCGTCGTTTCCTAAAATTTTTAAAATTTTAAGCGCTTGTTTATTGAGTGCTTCCGAAGAGCGTAAAAGCGGTGTTTTTTCGTCAAGTGCTTCACCACTATACGAGCAAAACGCGGTTGGTATGCAAAGCGTATTGTCTTTTATAAAAGCGTAAGAAGTAGGGTCCCAAGCAGTGTAACCGCGCGCTTCAAAAGTTGCGCGAATACCGCCGTTAGGGAAAGAAGACGCGTCAGGCTCGCCTTTTATAAGTTCTTTACCGCTAAATTCCATAATGGCTTTTCCACCTTTTGGCGAAATAAAACTATCGTGTTTTTCTGCCGTAACGCCAGTCATAGGTTGGAACCAGTGAGTAAAGTGCGTTGCACCTTTTTCAATGGCCCAGTTTTTCATAGCGTCTGCAACGGCTTGTGCAACCGTAATGTCGAGTTGTTCACCGTTTTCAAGCGTCTTTTCAAGCGAAGCGTAAATGTTACTTGGAAGTAACTTTTTCATTACTTCTTCATTAAAAAGATTTTCGGCATAAAATTCAGGAATGTACATATCAATTCTCCCTTAAACGTTAGTAAATAGAAAATATTAAAAATTTAATATGTACTCATTATAAGAAAAATGGCGAAATTTTGTCAACTGTTTTTAGTAAAGTTTAATGATATTTAAACTATAATTTGCTTAAAGTTGCACTTGTTTACAAATAACGGCGTTAAAAAATGTTTAAAATGCTTGTGAAAAGTTTATGATAATTGCAAAATATAGAGTGTAAAAAAGGCGTGTTTTTTGTAATTTTTTTATTATCAAAAACATATATTTTTTATATGATTTTTTCCATTAAAAAACAAGCTTTTATCTTTATTATTTTATCGATTTTTTTGTCAATAATTACGCTTTTAGTGCCCGTTGCTAGCGCTCATAAAAGCGTTAATTTTTCCGTTGTTATAGACGCGGGTCACGGAGGTATCGACAAGGGCGCTTCGGGCTTGACGACGGGCGTTTTTGAAAGCGACTTAAATTTAGATATTGCAAAAAAACTTCAAACGAAGTTTGAAGAAATAGGTTTTACGGTAATAATGACGCGTGACGGCGACTACGGTTTATACGGAGATACGAGCAAAGGTTTTAAAAAACGCGACCTTGAAAAACGCGTTGAAATTATAAACAAAAACGACCCTTCCGCTTTTATTTCTATTCACCTAAACAAGTACACTTCTTCAACGCGCCGTGGAGCGCAAGTTTTTTATAAAGACGAAAGTTACGATAGCGATAGGCTTGCCAAATGCGTTCAAAGCGAATTTAATTCTTCGCCCGATTGCGTTAAAAAAAGTAGTGCGTTAAAAGGTGATTATTATCTTCTTAACATGGCAAAATGCACGTCAATTATCGTTGAGTGCGGTTTTTTATCAAACGAGCAAGACGAAAAACTTTTAAATACCGAAGAATATAGATTAAAAATAGCCAAAATCATATTTAACGGAACTATAAAATACCTAAAAGGCGAAAGCGCTTAAAAAAACGTAAAAAATCGTTTTATTGTTGTTGAAATATTAACTTAAATATGTTATAATAAGCAAAATACTATGCGATTTGGTAAAAAATGATTAGTTTAGACGAAGTTTTAGATAAAAATACGGCTCTGCAATTAAGTTCGGTAACGCTTGCGTTTATCGGCGACGCGGTTTATTCGCTATACGTTAGAAGAAATCTCGTTTTTAAAAAAGACGAAAAGGGTGCGGTGCTTAATAAAAAGGCAAGTGAAATAGTTTGCGCTTCTGCGCAAGCCGACTTTATCGATAGAATTTTGCCCGTGTTAAGTGAAGAAGAAGTCGAAGTTTTTAAGCGCGCTCGCAACACCAAAAAAGGCACTCGCGCAAAGCACGCGTCGGTTGGCGAATATAACAAGGCTACGGGCTTTGAAGCGCTCGTTGGATTTTTGCATATTACTGGGCAAAAAGAAAGATTAAACTACTTATTAAATTATGGAGAACAAAATGAAAATTGAAGGCAAGAACGCCGTTTTAGAACTTTTAAAAACGGACAAGACTATTGATAAAATTTTAGTGCAAAACGGCATGCGTGACGAGGCTTCTCGCGCGCTCGTAAAAGAAGCGGTAAGAATAGGCGCAAAGGTTCAATACGTTGAAAAAACTATTTTAGATAAAGAATCTCCGTCACGCCGTCATCAAGGCTTTATCGCCTTTGTAAGCGATTACGAGTACGCCGATTTCGATAATTTATTAGAAACTTTAAAGGACAAGCCAAAAGCCACCGTATTAGTGTTAGACGGTATTGAAGACCCGCACAATTTGGGTAGTATTATAAGAGTTGGAGAGTGTAGTGGAGCGGACGCTATAATTATTTCAAAAAGGCGTAGCGCGCAAGTTAGCGATGCGGTTATGCGCATTTCCGCAGGTAGCGCAAATCATATTTCGGTATGCCGTGTAACGAACATAAACAACGCTATCGACAAGTTAAAAGACGCGGGTTTATGGGTTTACGGTTTAGAAGTTGGCGGTAGCGACCTATATAAAACCGATTTAACGGGTAAAATTGCAATAGTTGTTGGCGGTGAAGACACGGGCGTTAATAGGCTCACGAAAGAAAAATGCGACGCTATTATAAGTATTCCTATGTTTGGAAAGGTAAACTCTCTTAACGCGTCCGTTGCGTGCTCTGTTGCAGTATTTGAAAGCGTGCGCCAAAATTTAAACGTCAAGGAAAAATAATGAAGAATTTAACTGACGAGCAACTCGTTTTACAGTATAAAAACGGCAACGCGCTTGCTTTTGACGAAATTTACAATAGGTATAAAAGTTTAGTTAAATACTTTTGCCGTAATCTATTTTTAATAGGCGCGGAAAGTGAAGATATAATGCAAGAAGGTATGCTCGGTTTATTTAACGCGGTAAGTTCGTATAGCGAAGGTCAAAGTTCGTTTTCAACTTACGCTACCATTTGCATAAAAAACAAACTAATATCTGCCGTTAAAAAGTATTCAAGTAACAAAAATAGCGTTTTAAACAACACCGTTTCAACGGAAGTTTTAGACAATTTGCAAATTTTTGCAAACACGCCGGAAGACTTCGTTTTGTTTAAAGAAAACGGCAAAGAATTAAAAAATAAATTGACGGAGCAACTGTCAAAAACCGAAAATAAAGTTTTAAAACTGTTTTTAGAAGGGCTTTCTTACGAAGAAATTGCTGAAAAAACGGGTGTAAAAATAAAAAGCGTTGACAACGCTTTAACAAGGGCAAGAAAAAAAATAATTAAATTTATCGGTGAATAATATGTCTTATTTATCTCTTTACAGGCGTTTTAGACCAACCACTTTTGATAAGGTTATCGGGCAAGACGCTACGGTAAAAACACTTAAAAACCAAATAACGTCAAATAAAATAGGGCACGCATACTTATTTGCGGGCGCGCGCGGTACGGGTAAAACAACGATTGCTAAAATTTTTGCAAAAGCGGTAAACTGTTTAAATTCCGTTGACGGTTCGCCTTGCGGTGAGTGTGAAGCGTGTAAAGCGCTTTTAGACCCGTCTAATATCGACGTTTTAGAAATGGACGCTGCTTCAAACAACAAAGTAGAAAACGTGCGTGAAATTAGGGAAAACGTTCAATATCCACCCGTAAACGTTAGATATAAAGTTTATATTATCGACGAAGTTCATATGCTTACTAGCGAAGCGTTTAACGCGCTTTTAAAAACGCTTGAAGAACCGCCAAAACACGCAATATTTATTTTAGCAACTACTGAACCGCATAAAATACCAGCAACTATACTATCAAGGTGTATGCGCTTTGATTTTAGGCTCGTTTCAACTAAAACGATAGCAAGTTTAATTGCGGGTGTATATAATGAAATAGGCAAAAAATACGACGACGAAGCAATTATGGCAATAGCAAAAGCGGGCGAAGGTAGCGTTAGAGACGCGCTTTCCGTTGCCGATTTATGCGTTTCCGTTGGCGACGGTAAACTCACTTATAACGACGTTATAACGGTTTTAGGTGCAACGGACGGAGATAAAATCGATAGTTTAGTTTCTTCAATATTAAGCGGAAATACGAGCGAAGTTTTGCGCCTTGCAGAAGAACTTTATTTTTTAGGAAAATCAATTTCCGTTTTATCAAAAGATATAATCAATTATCTGCGCGATTTACTAGTGGTTAAAATGTGCGCGGGTAGTCAAGATATTTTATCTTTACCGCAAGAAAAGTTAGAACTTTATAAAAACACCGCGTCGCTTTGCGACGAGCATAGAATTTTGCGCATTTTAGAGATAATGTCCGGAATTGAGAGTCAACTTCGCTATTCAAATCAACCGCGCGCGGTTTTTGAAACGGCGCTTATAAAATCGGCTCTTCCTGAAAACGATTATAATATAGACGCGTTACTTGCAAGGGTTAAGGCTTTGGAAGAAAAGTTAAGCGCTTTTGAAAGCGGAACTTTAAAGGTTATGCCAAGCGAAAAAGTGGAAGTTCAAACTGTAAAAGAGCCCGAAATTAAAACTCAACCGCAAGTAAAGGAAGAAGTTAAACAAGTGGCGGTAGAGCCTATAAAAGTGGTTGAGCCTATAAAAGTAGAAAAGGTTGAAGCGCCAAAAGTGGAAGCGCCTATTAAAGCCGCTCAAAACAGTCAAGACGGTAAGCGCATTTTCGGTATGATAGTAAGGCGTTTAAGGAATATTCCTAACTCAACTATTTTATGGGTAGCGTTGCAAGAAATGAGCGCTACGGTTAGCGATAACGTTCTTTATATAAACGCAAGCGAAGGCGCGGAATATTCGCTAGTTTCAAAAAGAGAAAATATTGAAATACTTTCAAATATTGCAAAAGAATTTTCAATTGAAGAAGTTAAAGTGGTTACTAAAAGTAACCAAACTAATCAAATAGAAGACGTAAAGAACTTTTTTGGTTCAACGCTTATAAACAAATAGACTATTAAAGGAGAATATAATTATGGCAGGATTTAAAGGCGGTTTCGGCGGTTTTGGTGGCGGAAATCAAATGCAACAACTTATGAAGCAAGCACAAAAAATGCAACAAGATATGCAAAAGGCACAAGAAGAACTTGAAGAAGCGGAAGTTGAAGGCGTTTCAGCAAGCGGTCTTGTAAAAGTTACTATGAACGGTAAAAAAGTTATTCAATCTATAAGCATTGATAAAAACGCAGTTGACGTTGACGATATTGAAATGCTTGAAGACCTTATTATAGTTGCCGTAAACGACGCGTACTCGAAAGCCGACGAATTATACAAAAAGAAAATGGGTCCACTTGGCGGAGCGGGAGGCTTATTTTAATTTATGAGTAACTTTATAGAGCCTATCGGTAAACTTATAAATCAATTTACTAAGTTGCCGGGCGTAGGTGCTAAAACGGCTCAACGCTTTGCGTACGAAGTTATAAATATGTCAAAGGAAGAAGCCGAAGCGTTTGCTAGTAGTATTATCGACTGTAAAAACAAAATACGCTACTGTAAAATTTGCGGAAATTACACGGATAAAGACGAGTGCGATATATGCACTAAACGCTCGCACGAAGTTATTTGCGTTGTAAAAGAGCCAAAGGACGTTTTGGCTATGGAAAAAATACACGAATACTCGGGCGTTTATCACGTTTTACACGGAACTTTACGTCCTAGCGAAAACGTTGGTCCAAAAGATATTGACGTGCAAGGTTTAGTTGAGCGAATAAAGAGTGAAGGCGTTAAAGAAGTTATAATGGCAACTAACCCCGACTACGACGGTGAAATTACCGCAATGTACGTTTCAAGCGTAGTTAAACCTTTAAACGTAAAAGTAACGAGGCTTGCGCACGGAATACCTATCGGTAGCGATATAGAATATACCGACGAGGTAACTTTAACGCGCGCTTTCGTTGATAGAAAGGAAATGTAATGGAAAGACTTGATAAACTCTTTTCTTCGTGCGCATTGCTTACGAGAAAAGAGTGTTTAATTGCCGTAAAAAAGGGTAGAATAACGGTCAACGGTTTAGTGGTAAAAACTCCTAGCCAAAAAGTTGACGCTTTAAAAGACGTAATTTTGCTTGACGGCAAAGCGCCCGAATTTAAAAAGTTCGTTTATATTATGCTTAATAAGCCTAGCGGTGTTGTTAGTGCTACGGAAGACGGTAATCAACAAACCGTAATAGATATTTTGCCAAGTTCTTTTAAGCGCGACGGCTTGTTTCCTTGCGGTAGGCTTGATAAAGACACGGTAGGATTAGTAATAATTACGAACGACGGCGCTTCCGCGCACAAAAAACTTTCGCCAAAAAGCAAGACTAAAAAGGTTTACTATTTTGAAATTGCCGACCCTATTTTAGACGGACAAGTTGAAAAAATTGAAAAAGGCGTTACTTTAAAAGACGGCTACACCGTTAGCCCTTGCACAATAGAAATGCTTACAAAAAATAGCGGTTATATAACTTTAACCGAGGGTAAATATCACGAAATTAAGCGTATTTTTGGCAGTTTAGGTAATAAAATTACCTATTTAAAGCGAATTTCTTTTGCAGGCATTATACTTGATAAAAATTTAGAAGAAGGAACTTGTAGATACTTAACTAAGCAAGAAGAAGAACTTTTTACAAAATGAACACGCAAATAAACGAAGCAATAATCAATTTGATTAAAAAGCATAAAATACCGTCGCTAGGCGTAGAAATTACGAAAGAGGGAGACTCCGTTTTTAGCAATTACTACGGCTTTTACGATGCTTTAAAAACACAGCCGTTAGATAGTAACGCGCTGTATTTTTTATATTCTTTAACAAAGGTAATTACGGCGGTTGCGGGCTATCAATTAGTTGAAAAGGGGCTTTTGAGCCTTGACGATAAAGTTAGTAAATATATACCCGCTTTTGAAAACTGTTTCGTTATTAAAAACGGCGAAAGGGTAAAGACGGAAAATGAAATGACCGTTAAGCATTTGTTTACTATGACTTCGGGCTTAGGATATACTAACGCGCAAGACGAGTACTTTAAACAAGTTATAAAAAACAAAAACTTAACGACCTTTGAAGTGGTTTCCGCGCTTGCAAAAACTCCGCTTAAATTCGAGCCCGGTTATACTTACGGTTACGGTTTAGGGCATGACGTTTTAGCGTGTATTATAGAAGTTATAAGTGGATTAGACTTTAACTCGTATTTAGTAAAAAACATCTTTAAACCGCTTGAAATGAACGATACTTGCGTCGTTAAAAACGGTGCTTTTAACGAGAGTAAAGTGGCGGAAAACTACGTTTTAAACGATGGAAAATATATTAAAACAAAAAAAATAAATTTATTAAATTATACAAATAATTATCAAAGCGGTGGCGCGGGAATTATATCAACTTGCAAAGATTTTTCAAAATTTGCAACCGCGCTTTCGCTTGGTGGAACGGCTAAAAACGGCGCAAAAATATTAAGCGAAAGCGGTGTTAAGGCACTATATACACCGTCTTTAACGGAATTTCAAGCAAAAACGTTTGACGATGGCGGTCAAGGCAAAGGTTACAGTTACGGTTTAGGCGTTAGAACGAGAATTGAGCCAACGCTTTATACGCCGATAGGCGAGTTTGGCTGGGCGGGCGCAGGTGGTTGTTACACCTTTATTGATACGAGCCGTAAACTTACGCTTACCGTTGTTACTTCGGTTTTAAACTGGAATCCTACCTATACCGAAGTTTACGAAACTTTAAGAGAATTAACTTATAAACTTTATAAATAAAAAAGGAGCGTATCGAACGCTCCTTTTTTTACTACTTGTTGTATTTTTCTAAAAATTGTTTGCCGTTGCCGTATTTTTCATAAACGTAGTCAATATCTTTATCGCCCCTACCAGAAAGGCAAACTAATATTGAACCCGTGTTATGTTCTTTTGCGTACTTAATTGCATAAGCAACCGCGTGTGAACTTTCAATAGCAGGAATAATACCTTCGTATCTTGAAAGTAAGAAGAACGCTTCCATTGCTTCTTCATCGGTAGCCGTAACGTAGTTAATTCTACCTTTATCTCTTAAAAACGCGTGTTCAGGTCCAACGCCAGGGTAGTCAAGACCGCTTGCTATCGAGTAAACCGGTAACGGCTCGCCGTTTTCGTCTTGTAAAAGGTAACTATCAAAGCCGTGAAGCCTACCTTTCGTGCCAAATTTCATAGTTGCGGCGTGGTCGCCAACGTTTTCGCCCTTGCCAAGCGGTTCAACGCCGTAAATTTCAACTGGGTCCGCTAAAAACGGAGTGAACATACCAAGTGAGTTCGAGCCACCGCCAACGCAAGCGGTAATAGCGTCTGGCATAATGCCGGTCATTTCTAAAAATTGTTCTCTTGCCTCAATGCCTATAACTGATTGGAAATCTCTAACCATTTTAGGGAAAGGGTGAGGGCCAAGAGTCGAGCCTATGCAGTAAATTGCGTGGTCGTATTCTTTAATATAAGCGTCGAAAGCCGCGTCAACGGCTTCTTTAAGCGTTTTTAAACCGTGAGTTACGGGAATAACGTTTGCGCCAAGCATTTCCATACGTATTACGTTAGGGTGTTGCTTTGCAATATCAACTTCGCCCATATAAATATCGCACTCTAAACCAAAGTACGCCGCGGCGGTTGCAAGCGCTACGCCGTGTTGACCTGCGCCCGTTTCGGCAATAAGTTTCTTTTTGCCCATGTATTTAGCAAGCAAGCCTTCGCCCATGCAGTGATTGAGTTTGTGCGCGCCCGTGTGGTTTAAATCTTCACGCTTTAAGTAAATTTGGCAGTTGCCAAAGAGTTTTGAAAGCCTTTCACAGTGATAAACGGGAGTAGGTCTTCCCTGAAACTCTTTTCTAATTCTTCTAAGTTCGTTAATAAATTGAGCGCTATGGCAAATTGCTTCGTAAGAATTGTCCGCTTCAATAAACGCAGGCACTAATTCTTTTTGAATATACGCTCCGCCGTACTCGCCAAAATAACCGTCCTTTGACGGAAATTCCTTTAAATAATTTTCAAATTCTTTATATTTATTCATAATGATACTCCTAAAACTTAATATTCGGTTTTAAAAAACCGTAAAAATTCTTGATTTTCATATTAAGTTTCGCCATCGTTTAGTTAATAAAATCATAACGTTACACCTATATTTTAACAAAAAAAGCCCGTGAACAGTAAGTTCACGGGACGAATATATCGCGGTGCCACCCGAATTGATGCTAAAAAGCATCCACTTTTAGCGCATTTTACGCTTTGCATTTTTACAAGTGCTACCTTGTCGGCTACTACTAACTTGCGCTTTCGCTCCGCCCTCAACAGTCCATTCATAATGCTTCTTGGTTTTGTTACACCAACCCAAAACTCTCTTAAACAAGATTTGCAAAATTACTACTCTGCGTCATCGGTTTATAATTTATAAAAATTATATCACTCAAAATACCCTTTGTCAACTATTTTTTAAGGTATGTTAACGAAAGAACGGCTTTGCCTATATGAAGTAAATTTTCCGTTTGTTTAGTTACGTAAGAATTATTGCCGTCAAATACGTTTTGGCTTGCCATTGTAGTGTCAACGGGAAGGGAAGATAAAACGATATAATCTTTATTATTATTTTGTAAATCTTCTTCTAAAATCGTTAAATTTTCGTCTTTACTTAAAAAGTAAATTACGTCGGCATTTTTTAAGGCGGAAAGTTTATCGTCGGTTACCGTAACGTAAGAAAATTGTGATAAATATTCCATTAAACCGGCATTAACCGCGTTTTTATTGCTAGATAAAAACGTTACGTTTGCGCCAAGTTTAACAAATCCTATTGCAAGCGAATTGTCGCCCTCTACCGAGTTTCCAACTATCGTTACGTTTAAGTTTTTAAAATCTTTAAAACGCTCGCTAATCGTCATAAGCGCGGAAAGCGCTTCGCAAGGGCTTTCAACCGCTGTTGCGTTAATAACGGGCACGGAAACGGTGTCAATAAAAATGTTACTGTCGTTAGTTTTGCTCGTGCAAACCACTACCGCTGAAAGGCCAAATGAAGTTAAGGCTTTAACGTAGTGCTTGTCTTTAAGTAAATTTTCAAGTTCTTCGCCGTGCATGCTAGTAATAACGGGACTGCCCGAAAGTTCCTTTATTGCAAGTTGAAAAGTTATGCTAGACCTTGGAAGGTTTGGTTTTGTAATCAATAAAACGTATTTATCTTTTAATAATATTGAATTCTCTTGAACGGAGCGTTTGTTTTTTAATTCGGTTGCGGTGTTTATAATTTCAATAATATCTTCCGTTGAAACGCCTTGTAAAGTAGTTAAATTATAAAAGTCAACCTTTCCTTTTTTAGCGTAGTTTAAAATATTCATAAAACCTCGTAAAAAATTAAAATTTATATTTATAGATTATATAGCATTTTCTTATTTTTGTAAAGTTTTTATAAAAACAACCACGTTTTTTGGTTGATTTTTAGTAAAATTATACAAATAACAATAATTTTAAGGTTATAATTTGTGCAATATGCACATTGTAAAAGATACGCGCGTGTGATATGATATATAAGTAAAAATTTTGCAAAAGGAGAATTTAAATGGCAAATTTAAAGTTAGAACACATTTATAAAGTGTATTCATCAGGCGTTCAAGCAGTTACTGACTTTACAATGGATATTGAAGACAAAGAGTTTATAGTTTTCGTAGGTCCATCTGGTTGCGGTAAGTCAACTACGCTTCGTATGATAGCAGGTCTTGAAGAAATTTCGGACGGTGACCTTTACATTGACGGTGTCCGCGTTAATGAAATTCAACCAAAAGATAGAGATATAGCAATGGTTTTCCAAAACTACGCGCTTTATCCACATATGACTGTTTACGATAACATGGCTTTCGGTCTTAAACTTCGTAAAATGCCTCGTGCTGAAATCGATGCAAGAGTTAAAGAAGCAGCAAGAATTTTAGGTCTTGAAACCTACCTTCAAAGAAAACCAAAGGCGTTATCAGGCGGTCAACGTCAAAGAGTTGCGCTCGGTAGAGCAATCGTTCGTGAACCAAAAGTATTCCTTTTAGACGAACCACTTTCTAACCTTGACGCTAAACTTCGTGCGCAAATGCGTGTTGAAATTACTAAACTTCACCACCGCCTTGCTACAACGTTCATTTACGTTACGCACGACCAAATTGAAGCAATGACGATGGGTACTAGAATCGTAGTATTAAAAGACGGTCTTATCCAACAAGTTGACGCTCCACAAAAACTTTACGACTATCCTGCAAATATGTTCGTTGCGGGCTTTATCGGCACTCCAAGAATGAACTTCTTCGATGCAGTTTTAACGGGTACTAAGAGCAAAGTTTACGTTGAATTTGAAGGCGCTAAAATTCTTTTACCTAAAACTAAGAGCGCTAACATTATCAATCTTGAAGAATACCTTAACACAGGCAAACCTGTCGTATTAGGCGTTCGTCCAGAAGATTTCCACGACGATGAATTATTCATTAACAACTCAAAAGACACGGTTATCGAAGTTAAAGTTGACGCCGTTGAAAAATTGGGTGCTGAAACTTTACTTTACTGCGTATTTGACGACGGCGCGGGAGAAGTTGTTGAAGAAGGTCAAATTAAATCACTCGTAGAAACAAAAACACCTATGATTGCAAAAGTTGACTCTCGCTCTACAACGGAAGCAGACCAAACAGTTTCGTTAGGTATTGATATTTTACACTCTCACCTTTTCGATAAGGAAACTGAACTTTCTATTTTAGAAGGCGAAGGCACGAAGGCGTACGTTCCAGCTCTCGAACTTGAAAGAATTGCTAACGGCACGCAAGAAGATTTAATCAACAGGAACAGAACGTTCTTTGAAAGATTAAAATACAACAAACAAAAAAAGGCGAAAGAAAAGGCGGAAGCAGCAGTTAAGGCAGCGGAAGTAGAAGAAGTAGCAGAAGGCGACAACGTTGTTGAAGAACCAACCGTTGAAGAATAATTTTACAAATTAAAGGCAAGCGTACGGCGCTTGCCTTTTTATTTGGTTTATAAAGCCGTCTTTTAATTGACAAAAAGCGCGAAAAATGATAGAATAAATCAAAATTTATTATTTATAATAAAAGTCGGCGTTCAAGCATAAATTAAAACGTGACTTAGTAATTTGAGTATGATGTTAAGTAAAAAAATAAAAAACGTTCTTATTGATTTAGACGGCACGTTACTTCCTATGAATTTCGACGTTTTTTTAAATGGTTATATAAAATCCGTTTCTAGTAAGGCTAGTAAGATAGGGCTAACAAAAGAATCTTTTGGAAAAGGTTTATGGGCGGGCATTGTAAAAATGATGCAAAACGACGGAACTAAAACAAATGAAGACGCTTTTTGGAACGCTTTTTGCTTTGTTACGGGCGTTAATAAAGATATGACGGATTTGATTTTAACCGAGTATTATAATAGCGAGTTTAACGAAGTTAAAAAATATTGTGGCTTTAATAAAAACGCTAAAATTTTAGTTGATAAGTTAAAGCAAAAAGGTTACAATTTAATACTTGCAACCAACCCCGTTTTTCCTAAAATAGCAACTATAAATAGGCTTAAATGGGCGGGCGTTAATTATGATGATTTTAGTTACGTTTCAACTTATGAAAACTCTTCGTTTTGCAAGCCGAATTTAAACTACTATTTAGAAATTTTAAATAAACTCAATTTAAAAGCGGAAGAGTGTTTAATGATAGGTAACGACGTTTTAGACGATATGGTTATATTAAACCTTAATATGCAAGCGTTTTTACTTACGGATTGTTTAATAAACAAAAATAATGAAGATATAAATAAATTTAATAATGGAAATTTTGAAGATTTATTCAAATTTTTAAACTTTTAGGAGATGTTATGTGGCAAGTTGTTTTAATAATTTTAATGCTTATAGTAGGCTTAATTTTAATAATTAAAGGTGGCGATTATTTCGTTGACGGTGCAAGTTGGCTTGCGGAAGTTAGCGGTATTCCAAAGTTTATAGTAGGTGCAACCATAGTTAGTATTGCAACTACTTTACCCGAAATCGTAGTTTCGCTTATATCGGCAAAATCAGAGCCCGATATGGCTATCGGCAACGCGGTTGGCTCGGTAGTGTTTAACTCGGGCGTAATTATGGCTATTGCTTTAATTTGCGCACCTTTCGTTATAAAGCGAAAAGACTATGCTTTTAAAGGAATACTTTTAACCGTAGTTATGGCTCTTTTAACCGCCTTTTGTTATATGGGTTTAAATTCTACTCCTATAACGTTTGAAACTACTGCAACTTTCGGTTACGTTGGTGCGGTTGTTTTACTTATTTTATTCATAGTATTTATAGTTGAAAACGTGCTTTCCGCTAAAAAGAACGCAAGTTTAGATAAAGGCGAAGATAAAATAGTTGCAACTAAGCAAGCGGTAATTTTAAACTTGGTTAAACTTATCGTTGGTGCTGCGGGAATTGCGGGCGGTGCAATATTGCTTAAAGATAACGCCGTTAAGCTTGCAACGCTTGCAGGTATTTCACAAGCCGTAATAGGCGTTACAATTTTAGCAATAGGAACTTCTCTTCCAGAACTCGTTACTATGATTATAGCGGTAAAAAAAGGCGAGTCGAGTTTATCTATCGGTAACATTATAGGTGCAAATACAATCGACCTTGCTATAATTTTACCTTTAAGCGCGTTTATTGCGGGCGGTAGCGGTTTATTCGTTTCAAACATTCACTTGCTTATTACTATGCCTGTAACTTTATTAGTTATTGCAATAGGAATTATTCCAACGCTCATTTTTAAAAAGTTTGCAAGGTGGCAAGGGTTTACGATGTTTGCAATTTACTTGGCGTACTTTATTGCAAATATTTTACTAGTAGTTTTATAAAGCCAAATTAAATTTAATTAATATACCTATAATTTTTATAGGTATATTTTTTTTGCTCTAAAATATTATAGTTTAGGGAGAAATTTTATGGCTAAAAACTATAAAAGGGCGCAAGCCGTAATTAGTTTAAAAAACGCAAGATATAATTTTTTAGAAGTGAAAAGTAAATTAAAACCGTCCACTAAAATTTGTTGCGTTGTAAAGGCGGACGCGTACGGACACGGCGCGGTAAAACTTTCAAAATTATATCAAAGTTTAGGCGCTCACTTTTTTGCAACCGCCACCTTTGAAGAAGCCGTAACTTTAAGAAACAACGGTATTACTAAACCTATTTTAATTTTAGGCTATACTTCGCCAACGCTTTCAAAACTTATAGAAAGTTATAATTTAAGCCAAACCGTTCACTCGAAAGAGTACGCCGAAGTGCTTTTAAGAGTTTGCAAAAAACAAAACGCAAAAATTAAAATTCATTTAAAAATTGATACTGGACTTAATAGAATAGGTTTCGTTTGCCAAAATAAAGAAACTTCTAATTTAAACGACGCGGTTAAACTATTATTAAACGATAATTTTATTTTAGAAGGTATATACACTCATTTTGCTTGTAGCGACGATTATAAAAAGGGTAAAAGTTACACCTATAAACAACAGTCTAACTTTTTATTTGCAATAAAATACCTTAAAAGTAAAGGGCTTAACTTTCAAATTAAACACGCGGGAAATAGCGCGGTAGTGTATAACTATCCAAAATTTTGTTTAGATATGGTAAGAGTTGGTATAGTTTTATACGGAATAAGCCCGTCTAAATTATTAAAAGAAAAGCCTAAACTTAAAAAAGTTTTAACGCTTAAAACTATAATTGAAAGCGTAAAAACCGTTAAAAAAGGTTGTAGCGTTGGCTACGGTTTAGAGTGCATAACTAAAAAAGATATAAAGGTGGCAACTTTGCCCGTTGGTTATGCGGACGGAATTTTGCGCTCGATATATAAAAGCGATTACCGCGTTTTAGTAAACGGCGTTAAGTGTCCCTTTATAGGTAGGGTAAATATGGATAAATGCACGATAGACGTTACGGGTGTAAACGCAAAGGTTTTTGACGAAGTTTTAATTTTTGGTAACGATAAAAACTCGAATATAGAAAATTTTGCAAAGAACTGTAAAACTATTCCGTATGAAGTTGCGTGTTTAATTTCTAACAGAGTAGAAAAATATTACGACTAAAACGAATAAATTTACAAAAAGTGACACTTTTTTAAATGGTTGCATATATTAAAATGAACGGTTTAAAGGAGGTTAAAATGTCATTTTTCTCTAATTGCACTACGGATAAAACACCCGGCCGTATAACGGGCAACCCGCTAAACGGCTTGTGTGAAAAGGTGTGCGTTCAAGCAAAAAAAGTGTTTGACGCGTGCATGAAACAATCGCAAGAAGACGGTTACGTTATAACCGTTACGGGCTTTACGCCTGCAAATCCTACATATCCGCTTACTTTCGTTAGCGCAAGAAGTACTCAAACTAAGGCAATTATCACGTCGCTTCAAGTTGACCCTATTCCAGACAAGTCGAATTTAAGTAGAGTACAAATTTCGTACGACGTACCTGTTGAGGTGTTATATACCGACGCAAACGGTGTTGCGGGTAAAGGAGTAGGTACGGTTTCACTTTCGCAAGACGTAATATTGTTCGTTCCCGAACCATCGATTATGCCTTATGAAGTTGAAGCGGTGGTTTCTATCGTTGCGCCGGAAGGCGTTTATTCAAACAATAACACGTTTACGGTGTCTTGTTGTGCAACTTCTATCGTTAAGATAGTAATGTTAGTTGAAGTTTTGGTGCCAACTTACGGTTATGCGGTAATGCCTGCGTGCCAAGAATTCACGCAAGAAGTTTGTTCGGGATTTTTTGAACTGCCACTTTTCCCTGGCGAAAGTTTCGACCGGTAAACTTTTTAGCGTTTTTATTAAAATAGCGGAGGTCACTTCGCTATTTTTTGTTGCAATAAAATATTCATAGTGCTATAATTAAAGCGTAACTTCATTAAGTTAAAAAAATAAATTTTTTTAGGTGTGTTTTGAAAGTTTTTGCAATTAGTGACCTTCATCTTTCGTTAAACGGTGAAAAACCGATGGATATTTTCGGTTATAACTGGAAAGATTATCTTGTAAAAATTAAAGAAGATTGGCAAAATAAAGTGTCAAGCGAGGATATCGTTTTAATTAGTGGCGATATAAGTTGGGCTATGCAACTTGACGACGCGCTTTTAGACATCGACTTTTTTGCGGACTTAAACGGCACTAAAATTATTATTCGTGGCAATCACGATTACTGGTGGCAAGGCATAACTAAAATTCGCCAAAAACTTCCTAACGGCGTTTACGCTTTACAAAACGACGCTATTAAAATAGGCAACTGCGTATTCTGTGGTTCGCGCGGTTGGGCGGTTGAAGGCGCGGTTGACTATAAAGAGCATGATAAAAAAATTTATTTAAGAGAAGTTGAGCGCTTTAAACTCGCTTTAAATCAAGCGGTTAAATTAAGAGAGGACGGCGATAAACTTATATGTTTAATTCACTTTCCGCCGTTCAACGTAAGGTGTGAAAATTCGCTTTTTACTAATCTTTTTGAAGAGTTTAAGGTGGACAAGGTCGTTTACGGTCACCTTCACGGTAAGGACAGTAAGGCGTATTTTAGATATAATAAAAACGGCGTTGAATATATATTATCGTCTTGCGATTTAGTAGAAAATAAATTAGTTGAGGTATATTCTAATGACAACGAATAAGACTTTTAAGAAAGAAACGTTTATCAAAAAGGTAAAAGAAATTTGTTCTAGATGGTTTATAACCGCGTTTTCCGGTATGGCGCAAGGTTTGTTTTGCACCCTAATTGCGGGAACTATTTTAGCAACTTTTGCCGAACAAGTTTTAAAGTTAAACAACTATTTAGGCTCTACTTTATATTACGTTGCATCTATGGCTAAAACCTTGATGGGAGCAGGTATAGGTGTGGGCATAGCGTATAAATTAAAAGCTAAACCATTAGTTGTGTTTACAGCGGGCGTTGCTGGGTTTGTTGGTGCTTTTGCCGATAAACTTTTATATGACACGTTTTTGGCAGAGTTGTTTAAAGTTAGTGAGCCTTTTACAGATGTTTCTTTTGGCGTTCCAGGAAACCCTATCGGGGCTTATGTTGTCTCTATTTTAGTTATAGAACTTGCAGAACTTTACGCCGGAAAAACAAAACTTGATATTATTTTAATTCCATTAGGGGGATTGTTAATATCTTTCATTGGTATTTTTGTTGCTAGTCCGTTTATTTATCTTATTAACGGATTAGGTATTTTAATTGCTAAAGCAACTAAAATAATGCCTTTCTTTATGGGTATAATTGTAGCTGTGGTAATGGGTATTTTACTTACTATGCCTACTTCTTCTGCCGCTATTTGGATTTCAGTTGCCAAGTCGGTTATAGAGGCTGGTGGAGATAATGCCGAATATATGTATATAGCCGGAGGGGCAGCGGTTGTTGGTTGCTCTTGTCATATGGTTGGCTTTGCCGTTGCTTCTTTTAGGGAAAACGGCGTTGGTGGGCTTATTTCTCAAGGTATAGGAACGAGCATGCTTCAAATTCCTAACATTATGAAAAAGCCTATAATTATGTTACCTATGATTATTAGTAGTGCTATATTAGGACCTTTATCTACTTGTGTTTTTGCTCTTCGCTGTGGTTATAACGGTGGCGGTATGGGAACTAGTGGATTTGTTGGCTTGATTGATTTATTTACTAACAATACGGGAGTTTTAGCCATTGTAGGAATTATATTGTTAAACGTGGTTTTACCTGCTGTTTTGAATTTGTTAATGAGCGAATTTATGCGTAAAAAAGGCTGGATTAAAGACGGCGATATGAAACTTGAAAATTAAAAATTCATATAAACAAAAATCCTTTCATAAAATAATGAGAGGATTTTTTTATGGAAGTAGTAAATCATACGTTAAGTTTAGAAAATAGAAAACGAATATGTTTGACGGCGGTTTTAGAAGTTTTAGCGTTTAGCGATAAGGAAATTAGGCTTAAACTTAAAAATAACGAAGTTATAGTTTTGAGCGGTGAAAATTTAAAAATAGTTTGCTTTGACTCGTCCGCCTCAACCTTTACCGCAAGCGGAAATTTTACAAGCGTTAGATACCGCGCTCAAAACGCGTCAATCGTAAAAAAGGTGTTTAAATAATGTTCGTTACTTACGACGAGCCCCGTATTATCCTGTTTTGCTTTGCGTTTGGCGGAATTGCGGGTTTAATTTACGAACTTTTTTATATAATTTTATTGCCAACTAGGTCTAACGCTATAAAGCACGTTGTAACTTTAATTTGGTGGTGCGTAGTTGCGTTTATATTCGTGTTTTTTAACTATTATTTCCATCTAGGCAATTTTAGGCTTTATAAATTAGCGGTTATTTTAATAGGTTTGCTATTTTACAAAAATAGTTTTCATAAAATTATTGCATTTTTTTTGAATAGAGTATATAATAAATACGTTGCATATAGAAAAAAGTTAAAATTAAAAAAGGTTAAAAATGTCAGAGCAAAAAAAGAAAAGGGCACTTTCCGCGCTAATATCAGGCGCAATAATGCTGTTTACAATATTAGTGGCAATACTTTCTTACCAACTAATAAGCATAGTGCAAAAGTACAACGAAATAAAAAGGTTGGATGAAGAAATTTATAAAATCCAAGCGGAAATCGATTCTACGCGCTCCGAAATTGAAAGTTGGGGCTATGCCTGGAAAATTGAAGAAAGGGAACGCGAATTAGGGTTGTATTTTAATGATGAAGAATAATTTAACTTTTCCTTTGGGAATTATAGATATAGGTAGCAACTCCGTCCGTCTTTTAATAACGAACGGAGTTTTTTTTGACAAAAAACTAATAACTACAAGGCTTATTCAAAATAAGAGTGAAAGTGGGGACTTGGACTTAAATTCCGTTTATAAAACCGTATGCGCTATAAACGAGTTAAAAGAAGAAGCCAAAGAACGTGGCGTTAAAAATTTTTTCGCTTTTGCTACCGAAGCCGTTAGGTCGGCAAAAAACAAGGACTATTTTTTAGAACTTGTAAAGAGTGTTACGGGTTTAACCGTAGAGGTTTTAAGCGGTGAAACGGAAGCCGAAATAGGTTTACTCGGCGCAAATTTAGGAAAAGACGGCTCTATTATAGATATAGGCGGAGCGAGTACCGAAATTGCCGTTTCAAAAGGCGGAAAAATAATTTACAAAAAAAGCGTAAAGATAGGCGCAGTCGATTTATTTAACAAAAAGTTTGAAAGCGTTGACGCACTAAAAAATTACGTTGATAATATCGTTAAAGATTTTGCTAACGCGCCCGTGTTTAGCGTAAAAGCAATAGGCGGTACGGCAACGGCTCTTTCCGCTATCGATTTAAAGTTAAAAGTTTACGACACTGCTTTAACCGACGGGCATTATTTGACGGCAAGTAGTCTTGAAAATATTTGCAAGGAACTATTTTCTAAAACACCGGAAGAAATATTTAATACGTACGCCGTATCTAAAACGCGCGCGGAAGTTATAAGCGGTGGCGCATATATTTTGCTTGGCGTGTTAAAACGCTTGAATTTAGACGGTGTTACCATTAGCGAAAAAGATAATTTAGAAGGGTATTTTTATAAAATAAGTGAAAATTATGAAGAGTAACAAGGAAATTTTAAAAACGCTTATAAACGGGCTTATTGCTCTCGTTTTATTAGGGCTTTATATTTTTGCGGTAGTTAACGCTTACGGGCTTTTTAAGGGCAAATTACTTCTTTACGTTGCGCTTTTGGTGGTTGGAGCGGTGGTTTCGTTATTTTTATACTCGTTAATACACGAACTCGGTCATTTAATTGTTGGATTATTTGCGGGCTTAAAATTTTCTAAAATTTGCGTTTTAATTTTCTTGTTAGAACTTGAAAACGGCAAGTTTAAATTTAAACTTGTAAAGCCTACGGAATTAGGCTACACGGAAATGCTACCTAAAACGCCTTATAATTACGCTGAAAAACTCGCAATTTCCGCAGGTGGCGGTTTAATATTTTCAGTAATTAGTACGCTCGTTTCAATACTAATTTGTATAAACTGCACTAACGATATTTATCTATTTTGTTTATTCGGCGCGTCGTATCCGCTTGCGTTCTATATCTTTTTAGTAAACGCGTTGCCGTTCTTTAAGGGAAGTGACGGAGATTTGGTTTTTTCCGTTTTGTTAGATGAAAAAACGCCTTCAACCTTAAAAAATTACTACACCGCGCTTGCAAGCGTATTGCTTAAAAAAGAGCCTTGCGAAATAAATAGAAATTTACTTGAAATAGTTGACGACAAGCCGTTTTCGCAACCGCTTAAATATTTAAGATATTTAAGTTATTTGCAAACTGATTTTAAAAAGGCGTTCGACGAAATTTCGGCTTTACAAAAATTAGATATTATTGACGATAATTTATATTTTAACGTTAAAAAAGAAATCTTTTTTTGCAAGTCCGTTTTACACGACCATAATTACGTTAATGAAAACGCTAACGCAATTGTAGGCGATATAGATTTAAGTGACGATTTATGTAATTTTAGAGTTCACGCAGTGTATCGCATATTTATAAACGATATTGATTTTGCTAAACTCATTATAAAAAACGGTATTGATACTTTAAGTAAAAAAACTCAAAACGGGCTAGTTATAAGCGAAATTAAATATTTACAAGCGTTAAAGGAGCAACTTGACGCTGGTAATTTTAACTAAATAAACAAGCAAAAAAGCGTTGACGGTTAGTCAACGCTTTTAATTTGTTAAATTACGCTAAATTAGTTAGAACCTTTTTCAAAAAATGCAAGTCCAACAGCGCCGGGTCCAACGTGCGTACCTATCGTGCTACCTATTTTACAAGTGCGCATAAAGTCGGTTGCGTGTTTCCAAAGTATAGAACTGTCGCTTAAATAGTTAGATAAAGCAATCTCGTCACTACCCGATAGTATTGCGCAATACGGCATGTCAAAATCAATACCGCCACCGTTTTGAATAAACGAATTTAAAAGTAGGTTAGCCTTTTTAGCGCTCATTGCTTTGCCTATTACTTTAACTTTGCCATCAATTACGGAAATAAGCGGTTTAATTGAAAGCATAGTGCCTGCAACTGCTACTACCGAAGATATTCTACCGCCTTTTCTTAAATATTCAAGCGTGTTAATTCTTGCCATTATTCTAACTTTATTTTTCTTTTGGTCAAGTTCTTCTTTAATTTCAGTTGCACTCTTTCCGTCTTTTACTAATTTAATAGCGTATTCTACTAAAATCCTTTCGCCCGCGCAAGCGTTTAAACTGTCAACAACAAAAACTTTGCCGTCAAACTTTTCGCTAGCATTTTTAGCCGCTTCGTAAGTTCCTGAAAGGTTAGAAGATATGGTTATTGCAATAACTTCGCTTCCGTCTTTTGTAAGTTCTTCAAACTTTTCTTGCCATCTAAACTCGTTTACTAAACTTGTTTTTGGAAGTTCGTCGCTTTTTGCTAATTTGTCATAAAAATCTTCGGGAAGTAGGTTTTCGCCGTCTAAATACTCGTCGGTACCAAACCTTATTTGCATAGATATAAGGTGTATGCCTAATTCTTGCGCCTCTTTTACGCTAATATCCGAAGCGGAATCTACTAATATTTTAATCATTATTTCTCCTTTTTCATTGGTATTATTCTTTATTGTTGCAAATGGTTTCAAGATTAGAGCAAATTAAAGATAAACTTTTATAAAAAATCTCTCTGTTTTCTTCCGCTAACCCTTCGCTTGCTTTATTTATTACGGAGTCTATTTTTTCAGCAATTTTTTTAGCCGTAGCAACGCCTTTTTTAGTTAAAACCAACGCGCTTTGATACCTTTTTTTAGCCGTACTTTCACACTTTAAAAAATCGTTAGTTTCCAAATAACTTATCGCGCGGGAAACGTTGGCTTTATCTTCTCTGCACGCGTCGCAAAGTTCTTTTGCGGTAAGCGTTTTTAACTTGTATAAATAATATAGGCACGAAACGTGCGAACTTTTTAGGTTAAATTCGCTCATTTCATCCGTCTTAATTTTATGTACGAGTCTATTTGCTTTTGCTATAAGTATGGTAAATAATTCAAATCTTTCTTCCATAAATACATCCACTTGTTGTAAAAACAACAAGTTTATTTTAACATATACTTGTTGTAATGTCAACAAGTTGCAAGTCTTTTTTTACGGTTAGATTTTTTGTAAAAATACGCTCAAAAAACAAAGAGCGTAAAAATTTGGAAAAAAACCGCTTTTATTTTTTAAAAAAAATAAAAAAATTAAAAAAACGCTTGCAAAAAATATTGTATATGTTATAATATACTTATATAATAATATATACTATATATTAAAAGTTTTTTGGAGGTTTTTATGGATACCGAAAATAAAGTTTTAAACGAATACGGCGCGGACCAGATTAGGGAGTGTAAAGGTTTAGAGCATATAAGGCTTAGGCCTGGTATGTATATTCGTAATACGGACGCGTACGGTCTTCACCACCTTGTTAAAGAAACGGTTGACAACTCTATTGACGAAGCGTTAGCCGGCTATTGCGACACTATAACCGTAACTATTTTAGAAGACGGTTCTTGTTCTATTCGCGATAACGGTCGTGGCATACCAACGGGTATGAGGGAAGAGGGTATTTCTACCGTAGAACTCGTTATGACGCACCCTAACGCGGGCGGTAAGTTCGGCGGTGGCGGTTACGAAATTTCTTCGGGCTTACACGGCGTTGGTTTAAAGGCGGTAAACGCGCTTTCTGAAACTGCCAGCGTTGACGTTTATCAAAACGGCAAGCATTATAGGCAAGAGTATAAAATAGGTGTTCCACAAACCGAACTTTTAGTTTTAGAAGATACGAGCGAAACGGGAACTCGCGTAACGTTTAAACCAGACCCTACTATTTTTTCTACCGTTGATTTTAGTTACGAAACTATTAAAGGTATGCTTCGTGACTTTGCCTTTTTAAATACGGGCGTAAAACTCGTTTTAACCGACGAGCGTAACGGCGCGGTTAGAACGGAAGAAATGTATAGCGAGGGCGGTATTAAAGAATACGTTGAAGTTCTTAATAGAAACAAAGAAGTTTTAACTAGCGAGCCCGTTTATTTTAAAAAGAAATACGGCAAGGAAACGATAGAGATTGCTTTCCAGTATAACGACGGTTATAACGAGCAAATTTTAGCCTTTGCAAACAACGTAAACAACGTTGAAGGCGGTACTCACCTTGACGGGTTTAAAGCGTCGCTTACAAAAATAATAAACGACGCGGGCAAAAGGCTCAACTTGCTTAAAAACGACGATGATAAACTTTCGGGCGAAGACGTTAGAGAGGGTATTACAGCCGTAATTTCCGTTAAACTCGTTAATCCGCAATTTGAAGGTCAAACTAAAACAAAACTTGGCAATGCCGACATTAGAACGCTCGTAACCAAAGCGATGAACGAAGAATTCGCTTCAAGCCTTGAAGAAAACCCTTCTTTTGCAAAAGAGTTAATATATAAGTGCTTAACGGCTAAAAAGGCGCGTGAAGCGGCAAGAAAAGCGCGTGAAGCTACGAGAAAGAGCGTGTTTGAATCAACGGCTCTACCGGGCAAATTAGCGGACTGTTCGAGTAAAGACCCTGAACTTTGCGAAATTTACATCGTAGAAGGCGATTCCGCAGGCGGAACTGCTAAACAGGGTAGAGATAGGCGCTTCCAAGCAATACTTCCACTTCGCGGTAAAATTTTAAACGTTGAAAAAACGCGTATAAACAGAGTTTTAGAAAACGAAGAAATTAAGGCAATGATAACTGCTTTCGGCGGTGGCATGCTTGACGACTTTGACGTAACTAAAATTAGATACGACCGCGTTATTTGTATGACGGACGCGGACGTTGACGGTTCTCACATTAGAATATTGCTTTTAACTTTCTTCTACCGTTATATGCGTCCACTTATTGAAGAAGGTCACGTATATATTGCTCAACCACCGCTTTACAAAATAAGCAAAGGTAAGCAAGAACATTATTTCTATACCGAAGAAGATAAAGAAGAGTTCTTAAAAGAAAACGACAAATGGGATATCCAACGCTATAAAGGTCTTGGTGAAATGGATAAAGACCAACTTTGGGAAACTACAATGAACCCAGAAACTAGAACTTTAAGGCGCGTAACTATAAAAGACGCGGTTGAAGCGGACGCTCAATTTACTATATTAATGGGCGAACAACCTGAATTAAGGCGTAAATTTATTGAAGAAAACGCTAAATACGCTAACGCTGAACTTGACGTTTAATAGGAGGGAATAAAAATGGCTAAACAAATTATTAGTGAAGAATTATCTGCCGAGTTTAAACGAACTCTTGGCATGACTAAACTTGTTGACATTGAAGTAAACGCCGAACTTAAACAAAGTTTTATAGACTATGCAATGGCGGTAAATAGGTCACGCGCTATTCCCGACGTTAGAGACGGTTTAAAACCCGTTCACAGAAGAATACTTTACTCAATGAACGAAATGGGCTTAACGCCTGATAAACCTTATAAAAAGTGCGCCGCTATCGTTGGTGACGTGCTTGGTAAATACCACCCGCACGGCGACTCTTCCGTTTACGATGCGCTCGTTAGACTTGCGCAAGACTTTTCTATAAATCTTCCGCTTGTTGACGGTCACGGTAACTTCGGTTCAGTTGACGGCGACCCTGCCGCAGCGTATAGATACACGGAAGCGCGTATGAGCAAACTTTCACTTGAAATGCTTGCCGATATCGATAAAAACACGGTTGACTGCAAGTCAAACTTCGACGATACGCGTAAAGAACCCGTTGTACTTCCAGCAAGATATCCAAACCTTTTAGTAAACGGTTCGGACGGTATTGCCGTTGGTATGGCAACTAATATTCCACCGCACAATTTAGGCGAAGTTATAGACGGCGCTATCGCGCTTATTGATAACCCTGAAATTACGGTTGACGAACTTATGGAATATATTCCCGCGCCAGACTTTCCTACGGGCGGTATTTTGATGGGTAGAAGCGGAATTAGAAACGCTTATAGAACTGGCAGGGGCGGTTACGTTTTACGCTCTAAATGCGAAATTGAAGAGTATAACAACGGCACTCGCTCACGCATAATAGTTACTGAAATTCCGTATCAAGTAAACAAGCAAAAACTTATTGAAACTATTGCAGACTACGTTAAAGATAAAAAGATTGAAGGTATTGCAAATATCAACGACGAATCTGATAGACACGGTATGCGTATAGTTATCGATATTAAAAAGGACGCTAATCCGCAAGTAGTATTAAATACGTTATATAAGCAAACAAGGCTTCAAATTAGTGACGGTATAATTTTACTTGCCTTAGTTGGCACAGACCCGAAAGTTTTAAATATCAAAGATATTTTATACTATTATCTTCTTCATCAAAGAGACGTTATTAGAAGAAGAACTAAATACGACCTTGATAAAGCGGAAGAAAGGTGCTTAATAGTTAAAGGTTTAATCAAAGCGCTTACCGATATTGATAAGGTTGTTGAAATTATTAAAACTTCTAATGATAGGCAAGAAGCGGCAAAGCGTTTAACCGAAGAACTTGAATTAGACGCTGAGTTTAAACAAGCAAACGCTATACTTGATATGCGCTTACAAACGCTTACTCATTTAGCGGTTAGCAAACTTGAAAACGAATATAACGAATTAGTAGCGCTTATTGCCGATTATAAAGACATTTTAGCAAATCCACAAAGAGTTGACGCTATTATTAAAGAAGATTTAACCGTAATTAAAACTAAATATGCGGTTGAAAGAAAAACTGAAATGAGCGTAATGGAAGGCGACATTGAAGATGCGGCACTTATACCGGTTGAAGACGTTGTAATTTCAATGACTAACCTTGGTTACGTTAAACGTATTCCTATTAGCGAATATCGCGCTCAAAGGCGTGGTGGCAAAGGCGTTACGGGTCATAAGCCAAAGGAAGAAGATTTCGTTAATAAGATGTTCGTTTCTTCAACGCACGACGATATTATGTTCTTTACAAGCAAAGGTAGAGTATTCCGCATAAAAGGTTACGAAATACCTGAGGCGCAAAGAACGGCGCGTGGTAGGGCGATTGTAAACTTACTTCAACTTACAGACGGTGAAAAGGTAAACGCTATTATACCGCTTAAAGAAGGCGTTACGGGCTATATTGCAATGGCTACCAAAAAGGGTTTAATTAAAAAGACCGACCTTAAAGAGTTTGATAGCATTAGAAAAACAGGTAAAATTGCAATTAGTTTAAACGAAGGCGATGAACTCGTATCTATTCAATTTACGTCCGGTGAAGACGAGCTTTTAATAGGCACTAAAAACGGTAAATGTTTAAGATTCTACGAAGGTCAAGACGAAAAGGGTGTTTACGGCTTAAAACCGATAGGAAGAGACACGCAAGGCGTTAAAGCTATGGACCTTGAAGACGACGACGAACTCGTTGGTATGACCGTTGTAAACAAAGATTTACAAGTTTTAACTATTACGTCTAACGGTTACGGCAAGAAGAGCAGTCCGGAAGATTATAGAGTTCAAAAGAGAGCGGGTAAGGGCGTAAAAGCGGGTCAACTTAACGAAAAGACGGGTAAACTAGTATGCTTAACTTTCGTTGCCCCTGATGAAGACGTTATGCTTATTACCGACAACGGAATTATAATTAGAGTTAAGTCAAGTGAAATTTCAACACTTTCACGCGATACGCAAGGCGTAATAGTAATGAGGCTTAACGAAGGCAAAGTTGCCACGGTAGCGGTAGTTCCACACGAAGACGACGAAGAAGTTGTTGACGGCGAAAACGGCGAAGAAACGGCAGTTGAAACTCAAACCACAAACGAATAACAAACAAAAAAAGCAAGGCAAACGCCTTGCTTTTTAATATAATTTAAATTTGCTTTCGCATAAGTTTACAAAAGGTTTATTTTGCTTACTTGCATAAAGTAAGGAGTTATATGCACCGCCAAAGTGTACGTTGACGTAAGCAAAAACAAAATCTGCTTTATCTATCATCCATTCGTTTCTCTTTATAATGGCTAACTTTTTTGGAACGTTTTCTATATCTGGGTAAATAATAATATCGTACAATTTTTTTAACATATCACGTCTATTATCAAGCCATTTATCTAAATAAGGAGCAACGTATATAATTTTAGAGTTTGAATGAACTTCTTTATATAATTTAACGCATTTTAGTGCAAAACTATCAAAATTTCCGTAACCGCCTAAATAAAAATCAACTTCTTTTCCTTGAATAATATCTTCTAAATAATCAAGTAGGCGTTTTTTATCATTAAAATTGCTTGTATAATTAGAATGACCGCAAAAGGTTATATTCATTTAATCTTTCCTTTTTATGTATGAGTACATTCATATTATAGCATAGGGTGAGCGTTAAAGTAAAGAATAGGAATGTGTACATTCTTATAATTTTTAACAAAAAGAATATAATGAATATGTAAGCATTCATTCATATGTGCTTTTTGGGGTGTACGATGACTGTAAACGATGCGGTTGCAAAAAGAATAATTGAATTATTAAAACAAAAGAATATGACGCAATACCGTTTAGAACAACTTTCGGGCATTCAACACGGGCATATGCAATGGATAATGAGTGGCAAAAGCAAAACGGTAACCCTTTCAACAGTTATGCGCTTGGCAAACGGTTTTGGTATGACTGTAATTGAATTTTTAAGCGATAATAAATTTCTTTATGAAAATCTTGAAGTTGAATAAACAAAAAAAGCAAGGCAAACGCCTTGCTTTTTTAATGCTTTCTATTAAATTTTAGTCAATTTCGTAATCAACGGCAACGGAACTAACTATGCGTTCGTGCATATATTTTTTAACTACTTCAACGTGGTATTTGTCGTTTTGATATTCGTTAAGTTTATCTAAACTTTCAACTACTACTTGTAAAATAAGGTCGTAATTTCTATCGCTTTTAACTTCGTTTTGTCCAACTTCAATGCCCCAAATTGTTGGAACTTTGGTTACCATACTCATTAAAACGTTGGTTGCCTTTTCAAGTTCGTCAACCGAGTTATCTTTTAATTTAAAACATACTACGTGTTTAATCATATTACCAATCCTGCCTATCGCTTATTTTTATATCGTCGTAATACTCAAAGTATTTTGACTTAAATTTTGCCGTTTCCGCCTTTGCTTTTGCCTTTTTAATTTGTTCTATACTAGGCTTTTCTTCTTTTTTAGGCGCTATCGTATTATTTTTAATCTCTTTTTCCATCGTTTGATTTTAGCCAAACCATAAGCACTGCAATATCGGCGGGATTTACGCCTGAAATTCTTGATGCTTGGTCAAGGTTTTGTGGCTTTACCTCGTTTAATTTTTCTCGCGCTTCAACTCTTAAACCGTTAATATTTAAGTAGTTAATATCTTCGCTTAACAATTTATTTTTTAACTTTTCCGCTTTTTTAATGCTTTCAAGTTCTTTTTTAATATAGCCTGCGTATCTAACGTCCGTTTCAACGGTTTCTAAAATGTCGAAAGGAATATCTAAAAAGGCGCTAAACTCTTGTTTAATAAGTTTTATGGATATTCCGCGCTTAATCATATCTTCGTACGTTATTGCGCCGTAAATTTCGCCGGTTGAGTTTTTAGTTACAAAGTCGTACGCACGTTTAAAAGGAACGGAAGTTTTAAGTTCTTCTCTTGCGCGTTTTGTAATTTCGCATCTATTTAGGTAAACTTGCCATCTTTCATCGTCAACAAGCCCGAAATCTCTACCTATTTTAGTTAAGCGAGCGTCGGTATTGTCTTGCCTTAAAATAAGGCGGTATTCCGCGCGGGAAGTCATTATTCTATAAGGCTCGTTAGTGCCTTTCGTAACTAAATCGTCAATTAAAACGCCGGCGTACGCTTCGTTTCTACCTAAAACTAGTTGCGGTTTGTTTTTAATAAACATACTTGCGTTTAAGCCCGCAATTAAGCCTTGCACCGCCGCCTCTTCATAACCGCTAGTGCCGTTTACTTGACCTGCCGTAAATAAACCGCTAACGTTTTTATATTCAAGGGTAGGTTTAAGGTCTAAACTGTCAATGCAGTCGTACTCTATTGCGTAGGCGTAACGCATAAACTCTACGTTTTCAAAACCTTCGATTGAGCGGTACATTTGCTCTTGAATATCAACGGGCATTGATGACGACATACCTTGAACGTAAACTTCGCTGGTGTCAACGCCTTCGGGCTCTAAAAATATTTGGTGGCGCTCTTTATCTTTAAATCTTACAACTTTCGTTTCAATAGAAGGGCAGTAGCGCGGGCCCGTAGTAGTTATAAAGCCGTTGTATAGTGGCGACCTTTCTAAATTGTTTAAAATAATGTTTTTAGTGTTTTCGTTAGTATAACCTAAGTAACATGGCGTTTGCTCCTTTTTTAACTCTTTGGTCATATAGGAAAAAGGATAAACGTCCGTTTCGCCGTCTTGCACGCTAAATTTTGTGTAATCTATCGTTCTACCGTCAAGGCGGGCGGGAGTTCCCGTTTTAAAACGGCGAATTTTAAAGCCTAACCTAATTAACGCGTCGGTTAAATAAGTTGCGTTTTGAAAGCCGTTAGGACCGCTAAACTTTTTATAATCGCCTATAACTATATCGCTATTTAAATAAACGCCCGTACAAACTATAACCGTTTTACATAAAAGCAAGGTGTTAAAGTTAGTAACAACGCCTTTTACAGCGCCGTTTTCAGTTAAAATATCGGTTGCTTCGCATTGAATAATAAAAAGGTTATTAGTATTTTCAAGCGTTTTTTTCATTTCTTTATGATACGCGTTTTTGTCCGCTTGCGCTCGAAGTGATTGAACTGCAACGCCTTTACCACGGTTAAGCATTTTAATTTGGAGCATAGTTTTATCTATGTTTTTACCCATTTCGCCACCTAATGCGTCAAGTTCGCGCACCAAATGACCTTTTGCCGTACCGCCTATTGAAGGGTTGCAAGCCATAAAAGCAATAGCGTCTAAATTTATCGTAAGTAGGGCGGTTTTATTACCCGTGCGAGCAAGCGCTAACGCCGCTTCGCAACCTGCGTGACCCGCGCCTATAACCACCGCGTCAAAATTGTCGGTTTTAATATAATTATTCATATTATTTTTTCAAAATTAAATTTTTAATATCGTTTACGGAAGTTGAAATTTTATCGCTAAACTTAATAAGTTCGGCAATTTTATCACGCGAGTGAATAATGGTAGTGTAGTTTTTTCCACCAAGCGCTTCGCCTATCGTTACGAGAGGGATTGACATAAGTTCCGTCATTAAATAAGCGCAAATTTGGCGTGGTAAAACGAGTTCTTTATTACGCTTTTTAGAAGTAATGTCCGCTTTTGAAATATTGTAGTAAGAACAAACCGTATCAATAACTTTTGAAGCCGAAACGCTTTCTTTAATTTCGCTAGTAACGCTATCTTTAAGCGCGTCCATAGCAAGATTTAAAGTGATAGGCTCTTCGTGAAGGGTAGCAAAAAAGATAACTCTATTAAGCATACCTTCTAAACTTCTAACGTTGTCTTCGCTATTTTCCGCCATAAACATTGCAACGTCAAGCGGTAAAATATACTTTTTATATTCGGCTTTCTTTTGAAGTATTGCAACTTTCGTTTCAATATCAGGCGCTAAAACTTGCGCTTTTAAACCGCCCTCAAAACGAGTTCTTAATCTTTCGTCTAAAAGTTCGATTTTGCTTGGTTCACAGTCCGCAGATAATACTATTTGCTTATTTTCGCCGTAAAGCGCGTTAAAAGTGTTAAAGAATTCTTCTTGCGTGGTTTCTTTGCGCGCTAAAAATTGCACGTCGTCAATAATTAAAACGTCAACGTTGCGGTATTTATTTCTAAAATTTTCACCTTCTTGCGAATACGCTTTACCAGTTTTAATGTTAGTTATAAGTTCAGTTGTAAACTTTTCACAAGTAGAGTATAAAACCTTCTTTTTAGGCGTGGCTTTGTGTATGTGGTTGGCTATTGCTTGCATTATGTGCGTTTTGCCAAGACCCGACGCGCCGTATATGAAAAGTGGGTTATAAGATTCGCCCGGTGCTTCCGCAACCGCTTTAGCAGCGGCGTATAAATAGCGGTTTGAAGCGCCTACAACGAAAGAGTCGAAAGTGTATTTAGGGTCGATAGGCGACGACTCTATTTTAATTTTATCATCGTTTAAAAGTTCTACTTTGCTTTCTAAATATTCTTTTTTGCTTGAACCTTGAAAAATTTCAATATCGGTAACGCCCGTGTTTAAATTTACGAGTACTTCAACTATAATATTTTTAAGTTTAGTTTTAATAGTTTTTGCAAAAACTTCCGCCTTTGTAAGTAGCACTAAAGTTGAGCCTACTAAATCAATAGGTTCAAGGAACTTTATAAAAGTTGTGTAATGTGCCGTTGAAATTGAGTTTTCAAGTTCAGGTAAGGCTTTTTTCCAAATAATTTCGTAACTTTCCATTAAAAATCTCCACTAAAAGCAAATAAACTTTTGTTAATTTTTGTAAAATGTGATAAAATATAGTAAAAATAAGTAAAAAACTATTGAATTTTATACTTGTAAAGTATATTATATAATAAATCAACGCAAAAATCAATTATTAAGATAGCAAAATGTTTATAAAAAATTTAATTTTAAAAAACTATCGCAATTACGAATATGCAGAGTTTGCATTTTGTGACGGCGTAAATATACTAACTGGTGACAATGCGCAAGGCAAAACCAACTGTGCCGAAGCCATATTTTTTTTGTGCACGGGATATTCGCCAAGGGCAACTCGCGATAAGCAAGTTATAAAATACGGGCAAGACTATGCTAAAATAATAGGCACGGCTAGTTCTAGTTACGGTAACGTAGAAGTAGAATTAAATTTTTCAAACAACTCAAATAAGGCTATTAAAATAAACGGCGTACCTATCAAAAAAATAGGCGAACTTATGGGCAATATAAACTCGGTATTTTTTAACCCGGGCGAACTTAAACTTATTCAAGAAAGTCCGGAAGATAGAAGGCGTTTTATGGATATTTCGCTTTCACAAATGAATAAGCGTTATTTTTACGCGCTTCAAAAATACCGTAAAGTTTTAGAGCAAAGAAACGACCTTTTAAAGTCGAGCGATAAACAAACTATTTACGACACACTTCCTTTTTGGGACGAGCAGTTGGCAGTTTACGCCGAAACTATTATAAAAGAAAGGTTATTGTTCATTGAAAAATTAACGCCACTTGCAAAAAAAGCGCACTCGTATATCACGGGCGGAATTGAAGATATTTCAATTTCACTTGAAGCACAGTATTTAGACGAAGAAGACGAGTTTTTACAAAAACATACTAGCCACCTTGATAAAGACGTTAAAAACTGCCTACTCATAGCGCTTTCAAAACGCATTGAAAAAGATATAGCGCTAGGATACACAAGCGTTGGCCCTCACCGTGACGATATTAAAATTAAAGTAAACGGTGAGGACGTAAGGCTATACGGCTCGCAAGGGCAACAAAGAACTTCGGCACTATCGCTTAAACTTGCCGAACTTGAAGTGTTTAAAGATAGGTTTAACGAATATCCGGTTTTAATTTTAGACGACGCGTTTAGCGAACTTGATAAGTCAAGGCGTTCGCGCTTACTTAAATACGTTGACGGCGTGCAAACTATTATAACTTGTACCGACGTTACCGAAGATATGATTAGCGGTAGTAATATTAAAATATTTAATATTAAAAACGGAAAAATTGAAAATTAAAAATGCTAACGAAATATTCGTTAGCATTATTTTTTAGCCGTTTAAAACTTCACTTATTACGTCTAAAACTTTGTGATAGCAACCACCGCAACCGGTAGTGCAGTTGGTTGTTTTTTGTACGTCTTCAAAAACTTTAATTGCATCTTCCATTTTGTTGTGGTCGTTAAGTGCTTTTGCAATATCTGCGTAACTTACTTGTTTGCAGTTACATATCGTTACGTTTTCTTTCATTGTAGTTTCTCCTTTAAGTGTGTTGTTTTATTTTTTCTTCTTTTTTGCTAATTTTAATTGTTGTTTAAGTTCTTTTAAATACGTTGCTTTTTCTTTTCTCGTCATAACGATAGGCTCGTCGGTAGGTTCGTCGCTTGCCGATTTTATCGAGTAGTAAACGTAATTATTAGGAATTTTAACTTTTTTATTAAAGTTAACGTAATCTTCTTTTATAATTTGAGTAAGGTCAATCGCAATTTTACCAGTTGCAATAGCGGGTAGTTCGTTAATACCTACGCGCATAGTTTCGCCGTAGGATTTAAACGGTGAAAGGTAAGTTTTTTTCTTTAATAATTTTGCAATTTTAGCCTTTACTTTTATAGAGCGTTTTTCTCTTTTAAAGTTAAAATAATTAAACAAATAGTCAATAAACAACGCGCGTTTTTTAAGTTTAGAAAGCAGTTTTATTTTGCGTTTTAAAAGCCTTAATTGAAGTCTATAATTTTTATCGTTAAACTCGTTGACAATTAGGTCGCTTATAACTACGCAGTTTTTGCCAAAATCGTTTATAAAAGGCAAAAGTTTTTTAAACGCTTTTTTGTTAAGTGGAGTAGATAAAATATAATAATCTGCGTTTAATTTGCTTGCCGTTTCAAAAGCAATAGAAAACGACGGTTTGTCAACTTCGCTTGCGCCTAATCCGTTGCTACCTAAAAATACAAGGGTTTTACTTGGCATTTCATATACTTGCGGAATTTCCGTTTGACCTTCCACACCACAAAATAGAACGTTACGCGTAGGGAGTAAAATGCGCACGATATTGTTTTGAAAACCTTTAACCAGCGTTTTACTAGGGGCGGGAATAAGCGATTTTTCAAACGTGTATTCTAAAACGTTATCCGCGCTAATTATTTTAGAGTAGTTTTTGCCCGCAAAGTAATTGCCAAAGTAAACTTCGATAAAGGCAGGGTCTTGCCCGCCAAGGAGTTTAAGTTTAATTTTAACAACGTCCGCAACTAGTTTAAATCTTAATTCAACGCCAAGCGAAAGGTCGCTAAACGCTTTAAACGGGTCGAGTACGCTTTCTTTAACTTGCTCGCTTGTTTCGGTTTTATCGCTTTGCGGTTGCTCTTCTTCGTTTAGGGTAGGCTCGTTTTGAGCGCCTTCACAAGGTTCAACTTCGGTAGCGTTTTCAACTTGCTTTGTAAGTTTCGCCTCGCTTTCGTTTGAAAGGTTAATAACTTGCGCGTCTTCGCCACCGTCAAATGCGTTTTCGTCCGCGTTTTCAACGTTTAAAACTTTGTTTTCGTTATCATTTGGCTCGTTTTCGTTTAAAAAAGTTTCCTTGTTGGAAACGGTTTTTCTAGAAGATTTTTTTCTCTTTTTTGAAGAATCTTCAAACAAAACGTCTTCATCAAAACGGCAAAGTAAATAATTGCCGTCTTCGTCTTTTTTCATTAAATCTACGTTGTGAAAATAAATATTATTATAATACATAAATACACCTTTATATTATAGGCTTTATCACAATATCCGTTTGTTTTTTTTGGCGGAAAAATACTGCAAAATACTTTGCGTTTTGTCTAAGTATTCATACTTTATAAGTATGCGCCCTTACAAGAACGCTCGTCTTTTTTGTGTTTTTCTCGTCAAACCGCAAAAGTAAAGTTTTGCTAAAAGCAACTGTCTTTTGTGATATCGCCTTATTATGATAGCATAAATATTATAATTTGTAAATAGCGTAAAAGTCGCTTTTTGTAGTTTTTTAACGTCAAATTAAAACGACGCAACTAAATTTGTTGCGTCGTTTTTTTATTATTTATCTTTCTTCTCTAAAATAGTTTACGCCAAGAGAAGCCGGTGGTTGATTTTCTTTACTGTTTACCATACTAGTAATAATTAAAACAATAACAGTAACTACGTACGGCAAAAGTTTTAAAAGTTTCATTTGTGAAAAAGATATGCCTATCATTATGCTAGGTGCAATATAGAGTGCCCCAAACAAGAAAGAGCCTAGAATGCTTAAATCGGGTTTCCACATTGTAAATATTACAAGGGCAATAGATAGCCAACCAAAACTTTCTATGGTGCTGGCATTTTCCCAACTTCCGCCTATATAGTCCATAATATAAAACATTCCGCCAAGCCCTGCTATGGCAGAGCCAATTAATATTGCACAATACTTATATTTAGTAACGTTTATGCCAGCGGCATCTGCCGTTGCAGGATTTTCACCAACAGCGCGAAGATTTAAACCTACTCTCGTTTTCTTTAAAATTAGAGCGGAAATTATGGCTATCGCAATGGCAAAATATACTAAAAAACCGTGGTTTAAGAATATTTCGCCAAACCAGCCCAAGTCTAAATCTCCTATTATTGATGCGGAAATAAGCCTGCTTGCTTTAGCAAAGTGAATACGGTTTACGTACGTATCCATAAAAAATTGAGTAAAACCTGAGCCAAATATTGTTAAGGCTAATCCTGTAACGTTTTGATTAGAACGTAGCGTAACGGTTAAAAAAGCGTAAATTAAACCACCGATTGCGCCAAATAAAGCGGCAAAAAAGATAGTTGAAAGCATTAAAACAATCCAAACTGCATTATCTGGTGATGATAATGAGTTCATGTATAGAGAAACTCCAAAACAACCTCCAGCCGTACCCATGCACATAATGCCTGGTATGCCAAGATTTAAGTGTCCTGCTTTTTCAGTGATGATTTCTCCAACACAGCCAAGTAGAAAAACAACGCCAAGGCTTATAGCGCCTACTAATAAAACAACCATTTATTTTTCCTCCTTAACCACTTTGGACTCATTATGCTTTTTATCATTTTTCAGTTTAATTTTGTATGACACAAAGAATTCACAACCAATAATAAAGAAGTAAATAATACCTATTACAATGTTTGTAACAGCATCGTTTCTTATATTAAAGTCTGTTTGAACTTGTCCCATACCTCTAGTTAAGAAAGATACTAAAAATGATGAAAAAATCATTATTAACGGATTAAATTTGGCAAGCCACGCAACCATTATGCCAGTAAAGCCTAAATTATTTGCAGTTTGTTCGTTTATGGAGTGGTCTATTGAGCCTGCTAAAAGTAAACCTACAATACCGCAAATTGCGCCAGATATAGCAAGTGTTCTTAAAGTAATTTTTTTAACGTTTAAACCAATGTATTTTGCTGTATTTTCGCTTTCACCTACAACCGAAATCTCATAACCATGTTTACTATGGCTCATGTATAAATACATAAATACGGTAAGTAGTGCAACTACTATTATTGATAATAGGTGAGTGTTTACTATTTCTGGTAAATGTCCCGTATATATTTGTCCTAACACGCCGGAACCGTTAGTTGCCCAGCTACTAATAAAATAAGAAACTAAACCTACGGCAATATAGTTCATCATTAAAGTAAAAAGAGATTCGTTAGTTTTAAAAAATGCTTTAAATATGGCTGGAATTACTGCCCAAACTGCTCCGATAGCAATTGAAGAAATAACCATAAGCACGTTTGCTAAAATCGTTTGATTTGCGCCCAATTCACTTCTCATTATAGCTACGGCAACAAGGGCACCCATCATAATTTGACCGTTACCGCCCAAATTCCAAAACCTCATTTTAAAGGCAGGAACGAGAGCAAGAGAAACGCCTAACAATATGGCAGTTTCTCTTAACAGCAACCAAATTTTATTTATAGAGCCAAATGCCCCGTCAAAAATAGATACGATTGCTTTAAAAGGATTTTCTTTAAATATAATGCCACACAAAAAAGAGGTAAACAAAATACTTGCCAAAATGGCTATTGCACGTATTGCTATTGCTTTTTTTAAAGACAAGTCGTTTCTTTTAACAATACGAAATAAAGGAGTGTTTATATTGCTACTCATTTTTATTTATCCTCCTTTGTATTTTCTTCTTTAAGATTGGACCATTGTTCTTCAGTAAGTCTACTATCTTTTGCTTTTCCGTATTCTTTATTTTTTGATTCTGAAAGGTTAAGTGAGCCCGTCATCATAAGCCCAAGTTCTTCTTTATTTGTTTTTTCAGCGTGCACCACGCCCATAACTTTGCCGTGGCATAAAACCATAATTTTATCGCAAAGGGCAAGCATAACGTCTAAATCTTCGCCGATAAACAAAATGCCCGTGCCGTTTGATTTTTGCTCGTTTAAAATATCATAAATTTGATACGATGAGTTTATGTCAAGACCGCGAACGGGGTAGGCGGTTATAATTACGTTTGGCGAAGATTCAATTTCTCTACCAACCAAAACTTTTTGAACGTTACCGCCGGACAAGCGCCTAACTGGCGTTTCCGTTGACGGCGTAACGATAGACAATTTTTCAATTAAGTGCGATGCGTTTTTTCTGGCAATTTTTCTATCAACGAATAAACCTTTTTTGTTGTTATAAGTTTTAAGCATCATATTGTCGGTTATAGACATTGAAGGAACTAATCCCATGCCAAGCCTATCTTCGGGAATAAAACTCATAGATATTCCGCGTTTTATTATTTCTTTTGATGGGAGCCCCAATATGCTTTCGCCTTCGTGTGCTATTTGACCTGTTTTAACATTGCGAATACCTGCAATTGCTTCGCAAAGTTCTTTTTGACCGCAACCCGCAATGCCTGCAACGCCTAAAATTTCACCACCACGAATATAGAAAGAAGCATTGTTGATGGCCGTAGAACCGTCATCGGAATTGACGGTTAAATTTCTAATTTCTAATAGAGGCAAGTCAAAATTCGTTTTAGGTCTTTCAATTTTTAGGTCTACTTTTTTTCCTACCATCATTTCGGTAAGTTGTTTTTCCGTAGTGTTTGCGGTTACAACAGTGTCTATATATTCGCCTTTTCGTAGTATTGCAACTCTATCCGATATTTCTAAAACTTCGTTAAGTTTATGAGTTATTATAATTATTGATTTGCCGTCTTCACGCATTTTTCTTAAAACCGCAAAGAGTTTTTGCGTTTCTTGCGGAGTTAAAACTGCGGTAGGCTCGTCGAGTATTAAAATGTCAGCTCCACGATACAAAACTTTCACTATTTCTAAAGTTTGTTTTTCCGATACCGACATATTGTATATTTTTTTATCTAAATCTATTTCAAAACCGTAGCGATTGCAAATTTCTTCAACTTCGCCACGAAGTTTTTTCAAATCAAATTTCCTTGATTTATCTATAATCAAAGCAATGTTTTGTAGTGCTGTAAATATATCTATAAGCTTAAAGTGTTGGTGCACCATGCCAATTTTTTTATCAAAAGCATCTTTTGGAGATTTTATAGAGGCAAGTTCTCCGTTAACGTAAATATTTCCGCTATCAGGGAAATAAATACCCGAAATCATATTCATAAGAGTGGTTTTACCACTGCCATTTTCACCAAGAAGGGATAAAATTTCACCCTTAAAAACTTCAAAAGAAACGTTGTTGTTTGCAACAACGCTACCAAAAGTTTTAGTGATATTTTCAAATTTTATTGCCGTATTGTTTAATGAGTTCATAAAAGCGTCCTGTTAAATAATAATATCCAAGGGGCGAAACGCCCCTTGGGTATAAGGTTTAATAATAAAATTATTACATTTTTACGTTTAAGTAAGTAATGCCGTCAATTCTAATATCAAAATATGGAGCAGAACGGAATTCGGATTCTGCAAAGTAAGTGATGCCGTTGGCTGTTTTGATAACTTCTGTGTCACCAGTAAAGTAAGCGTCTGTATCAACGTCAGCCATATAGCCAGTCAAGTAACCGTTTGCATCAACTGTAGCCTTAGTATTTTCACCAAAGTCACCGTCAGCACCAGATGGTTCAGTAATAGTTACCGTGAATTTAGAAGTGTCAAATACTTTTAAAGTTCCTGCTTTTAATTTAGCAATAGCGTCATTTATAGCAGCTTCAGTACCGTCAGCAGCTGCATCGCCGAGAGCAGTCAAAGCAACTGAACCGTTGCCCCATTCGCTACCTAAACTCTTAGACCAGTCGTGTTCAATTCTCTTATTGTTTTTAACGCTATCAATAATGTATTCATAGTATGGTTGCCAGTTGATTCTTGAAGAAATTATAAACGTGTTAGGGCAAGCAGCGGCGGTTGAACCATTGTATGAAACGTTAGGAACGTTAGCAGTTTCACATGCAGTAGGAGCACCCATTGAGTCAGCGTGTTGAGAAATGAGGGCACAACCTCTTGAAATTAAAAGTTCTGCGGCAGTTTTTTCAGCAGCTTCATCATACCAAGAACCGGTGAATTGTACGTCCATAACAACGTTAGGAACAACGCTTCTTACACCAAGGAACCAAGAAGTAAAGCCTGAAATAACTTCGGCATAAGTCCAAGCACCTACGTAACCAACTTTAATATTGCCGTTAGCATCTTTATTGTTGGCTGTAAGTTTATTAGACGTTTCCATTTCTTTCAACTTCATACCAGCGGCAATACCTGCTAAATATCTGCCTTCGTAGATAGAAGCAAACGCGTTGTGATAGTTGGAAAGGTTTTCAGTGTGAGCTTTTGTACCCGTTGCGTGGAAGAATTGTACGCCTCTAAATTCGTTTGCAGCTTTAATCATATGGTCTTCGTGACCGAAAGAGTCTGCAAAGATTAAGTCGCAACCTTGGTCAACAAGGTCGGCAGCAGCATCGTAGCAAGCTGTTGATTCTGCAATATCTACCTTAATAATAGATTTTACACCTTTAGCAGTGCAAGCAGCGTTGAAAGCGTCAATGAAGTTTTTGTCATAAGTAGAACTTTCGCCGTGCAAACAGATAAGGCCTACTTTAAACTCATTGTCTTTGCTACAACCAGTAAAGAGCCCGAGCGTGCTAACAGCCATTACAACTGTAAGCAACATTGTTATAAATTTCTTCATAATTTACCTCCTATACCTATTAGGTATTTTTTTAATAATTAACGCTTTACGCGTTTAATCCATAAATTCAATCTTGCCGTTTTCCATTTTTTTAATGCGGGCAAGGGAATAAACTTCGTATCCAAGTTTTACGAGTTTATCATATCCGCCTTGATACGTTTTTTCAACGGCGCAAGATATTCCTTTAACGGTTGCGCCCGCTTGACGTACAACGTCAATTAAACCAAGGCACGCGTTGCCGTTTGCTAAAAAATCGTCCACTATCAAAACGTTATCGCCTTTTCCTAAATATTCTTTTGAAACCACTACTGAATTTTCCGTTTGATGAGTGTAGGAATAAACTTTTGCCGAGTAAACGTTATTTGATATGTTTGAAGACTTGCTCTTTTTAGCAACCAAGAGTTTACAATTAAAATATTGTGCGGTAAGGCAAGCAAGACCTATACCAGACGCTTCAACCGTCAAAATTTTGTTTATGCCCGAGTCTTTAAAACGTTCGTAAATTTCTTTGCCGAGTTTATTTAAAAAGGCAACGTCCATTTGGTGGTTTAAAAAACAGTCCACCTTCAAAACGTCACCACTCAAAACTTTACCTTCTTTTAAAATTTTTTCTTCAAGTAATCTCATATAAACCTTCCGCAAAGTAAAATACAAAATAAAAAAGCAAGTTACTCTAACTTGCCTTGCCAAATACGATACGATAAAAACTGCAATAGTCGCAAATTTAGGCTTTGCGGTAGAAACTTACGGGCCCGATAACCGTAGATATATTGACAAGTGTTCATTTATATTATTATTTTATAATAACGTAATAAGTTTGTCAATACTATTTTAAAAATAATTAACTTATTTTAAAGTGGTGTACGTTATAGAATATTCGCCGTTTTTTATAGTTTTTTGACAAATTTTCTTTAAAAATACTTAAAAACCGATGTTATATTTATTAAAAGGTGGTGTGTATGGCTAAAAAAATCGTTATAACTTCTGGGAAAGGCGGGGTTGGAAAAACTACCGTAACTGGGAATTTAGGTTATCATCTTGCTAAAAAGGGTAAAAGAGTGTTGCTCGTTGACTGTGATTTTGGCTTAAATAATTTAGACGTGGTTGTAAATATAGAAAATCAAATCGTTTTCGACCTTATCGACGTTTTAGAAAATAGGTGTAGAATTAAGCAAGCGCTTATAGAAAGTCCGCTAAACGCAAATCTATTTATAATACCTTGCACGCATAGTGCGGTTAAAGGAAGCGTAAGTAGTCAATCGCTTAAACTTTCGCTTGAAAGGTTAGAAGAAAGTTTCGACTATATTTTACTTGATTGTCCCGCAGGGATTGACGTGGGTTTTCACCGTGCCGTGTCTATTGCTAGCGAAGCGCTAATAGTAACCACGCCACATATTACGAGTATAAGGGACGCCGACAAAGTTACGTCGATTTTAAAAAGTTACAAACTGCCAACCTACGCCGTAATAAACCGTATGCGTGGCGACCTTGTATTAAACGGACAAATGTATTCAAAGGAAGATATATCTAACATATTAAAAGTTGACGTACTAGGAATTATTCCCGACGACGATTTTCTATTTGGTGGCGTAGTAGAACTTTCGTATAGTACGCCGTATAAAGCGTTTTCACTACTTGCACAGTCGTTAATTAAAGGCAAGGGAAAAGTTTACGATTATTTATCAAAATATACGGGCTTTTTTGGAAGTATTAGAAAGGAACTTAAAAAGAGATTATGAAAAATGCAAAAATAAGGCTCAAAAACGTAATAGAAAACGATAGGTTGATAATTAGTGAAGATATGTCTTCACTTATTGCCTACGACTTAAAAAAACTGCTTGACAACTATTTTAATACGGAAGGTCAAGTTAAAATTGAAGTTGAAGCGTTAAAAGATACTTATAAAATAATAGTAACCGCAACGGCGGAAAGTATTAAGCCTTTTTTGTTAATAAAGTGAGGCCTCTTCACAATAATTGTTTCGTGGTATTAAAAAGAGTGTAAAAAGTACTTGATAATTTTTTTGTTTAGTATTAAAATAGGAAAAAAGGAGACGTTTATGGAATTTAATAAAGTTTTAGAGAGTAGATATTCAGTACGTGATTATAAGGATATTCCCGTAGAAGACGAAAAAATCGAGGCGATTTTAGACGCGGTTAAATACGCGCCAACCGCAAAAAACACTCAATGCCAAGAAATCTACGTTTTAAAAAGCAAAGAGGCAATTGAAAAAATTCGAGCCGTTACTAACAACGCTTTTAACGCTCCGCTCGTATTTATAACTTGCGCAAATTTAGATAGAGAGTGCCGTTTAAAATATCCGGTAAGAAGTTTTAAGGAAACGGACGTTTCAATAATTCAAACGTATATGATGCTTAAAGCAACGGAACTTGGGCTTGACAGTTGTTGGGTTTGCCGTTTTTTACCAGAAGAAGTTAAAAAGGCGTTTAATATGCCCGAAAACGTAGAGCCGTTAAACTTGCTTTTAGTTGGTTATAAGCAAGACGGCGTAGAGCCTAATTTTAGGCATTTAGAAAGGCTTAATAAAGAAGATTACGTAAAAACTGTATAATATATATATTATACAAAAAATAAAAGGCAACGGAAATTTCCGTTGCCTTATTTTTTATTTATTTGGACGCGTTAAAGCCGTCTATTTTATAAGCATTTATCGCCGTTACCGGCGCAACCTAAAACGTTAATGAGTTTGTGTTTAACAATGTCTTTAATAGTTGCTCTTGCAGGTTTTAAATATTCGCGTGGGTCAAATTTTTCAGGGTGTTCAATTAAGAATTTTCTTAAAGTTGCAGTCATAGCAAGTCTAATATCAGAGTCGATGTTAATTTTGCACACTGCAAGCCTTGAAGCTTCTCTTAATTGTTCTTCTGGAACGCCTATTGCGTTAGGCATTTTACCGCCGAATTCGTTTACCATTTTAACGTATTCTTGTGGAACTGATGATGAGCCGTGTAATACGATAGGGAAGTTAGGTAAGCGTTTAGAAACTTCTTCTAAAATATCAAAGCGGAGTGCAGGTGGAACTAAAATGCCCTTTTCGTTTAAAGTGCATTGTTCAGGTTTAAACTTGTACGCGCCGTGTGAAGTGCCTATTGCAATTGCAAGAGAGTCAACACCCGTTTTAGTAACGAATTCTTCAACTTCTTCCGGTCTTGTATATGAGCCAACGTCATGTGCAACTTCGTCTTCAATACCAGCCAAAGTTCCAAGTTCACCTTCAACCGTTACACCGCGTTCGTGAGCGTAGTCAACTACTTTTTTAGTAAGTTCGATATTGTCTTTAAAACTGTGAGCAGAACCGTCAATCATAACGGAAGTGAAACCGCCGTCAATGCAAGACTTGCAAGTTTCAAAGTCAGGACCGTGGTCAAGGTGAAGAGCGATAGGAATTTCAGGGCATTCCTTAACTGCCGCTTCAACAAGTTTAACAAGGTAAGTGTGGTTAGCGTAAGCGCGCGCGCCTTTTGATACTTGCAAAATTACGGGTGCGTTTGCTTCTTTACACGCTTCCGTAATACCTTGAACGATTTCCATGTTGTTTACGTTAAAAGCGCCTACTGCGTAGCCGTTTTTGTATGCGTGTTCAAACATTTTTTTAGTATTAACTAATGGCATAATAAATTCCCCCTACGTGAGTTTAATTTTTTTATTTTCAATTTAGTATTATACACTAATTTTTTTTAAAGAGCAATTAAAAAATGGAACTTTATAAAAATTAACTCATTTTTTTGCGTTTTTGTTCTTTAAGTATAAAATTTAAACGGCGCGTCAATAATTATAATAACAAAAGCGCCCTAAAATACATACGATATAACGGGGCTTACTATATAGGTGATTTATGATTAAACGCGGAGAACTCTATTACGCGGATTTAAGCCCTGTTGTCGGCAGTGAACAAGGTGGTGTTAGACCGGTGCTCGTCGTACAAAACGACGTAGGCAACAAATACAGTCCTACCGTTATAGCCGCCGCTGTAACGAGCAAGATAAACAAGGCTAAACTTCCAACGCACATAGAATTAGACGCAATAAAATACGGGCTTTTAAAAGATTCCGTAGTATTGCTTGAACAAATAAGAACTATTGATAAACGTAGGCTAAAAGAAAGAATAGGAATACTGCCCGAAACTACTATGAAAGCAGTTGACGACGCTCTCTTAATTAGTTTAGGATTTATAGAAAAAGCATATTAAATTCTCGCTTTTAAAGCGAGAATTTTTTTAATAAAAATAATGATTATTTTTGGCAGTTTGCTTTAAATTATTGTAATTTAAAAAATAGTGTGGTATAATTAGGTAAACTATGATGGCGTAGTGTTGCTTAAAAACACCGTTAGGTTTATTTTCCACTTATAAAAGGAGGGATTGTTATGAAGAATAATAAAGTACTTCAAATCGTTATTAGTGCAGTTGTGCTTGCGTTAGTAGTAGTGTTAGCGGCAGTAGTAGGTATTCTTATTGAAACGGGTGTTATCAAAACGGAAATTTCTTCGTTTTTAGTAATGCTTTGCATTTTACTTCTCGGCTCGGGTTTCTACGTTACCGTATATTCTATCGCTATAAAGGGCGGTTACGAATTTGCTGTCGGCTCGCTCGTGCTTACGGTTGGCGTTGTGGTATTGCTCGTAGTTTTAAAAGTTTTTTGGGCAATAATTTTAATTGTTTCATTAGCAATGCTTGCGTTAGTAGTTTTAGGTTCGCTTTTATTAAAGGCAAAGCCTTTAACTATCGTAAGAACTGATGAAAAAGAAGATTTTGTGCCTTATATGGAACGCATTAAACAAGAAAAGGAAAAAGAAAAGGAAGAAGAAGGCGAAATGCCAACTTTAAAATCTTTTAAGGATTAAATTTAAAGGAATATATTATGGATAAAAGAAATTTAACGCTACTTACGGACCTTTATCAACTTACTATGATGAACGGATATTTAAAGAAAGACAAGTGTAACGAGTGGGTTGTTTTCGACGTGTTTTTTAGACAAAACGAACTTATAACCTATTCGCTTTTTGCAGGTCTTGAACAAGCCGTTGATTATATAACGAACATTAGTTTTGACAGTAGCGATATAGAGTACTTAAAGAGTTTGAACTTGTTTAACGACGAGTTTTTAAACTACTTGTCTAATATGAAATTTTCTGGCGACGTTTACGCCGTTAAAGAAGGAACGATGGTTTTTCCAGGCGAGCCTATTTTAACGGTAAAAGCGCCTATTATGGAAGCGCAATTTATTGAAACTGCCATATTAAACATTTTAAACCATCAAACGCTTATTGCGTCGAAAGCCGCAAAAGTTTGCTATTCGGCAAAAGGCGATAACGTTATGGAATTCGGTTTAAGAAGAGCGCAAGGACCGGACGCGGGCATTTACGGCGCGCGCGCGGCTATTATAGGCGGTTGCAATTCAACGAGTAACGTTTTAGCGGCAAAGGAATTCGACGTTCCCGTATCTGGCACTCACGCACATAGTTGGGTTATGAATTTTGACAGTGAATACGAAGCGTTCAAAGCGTACGCGGAGTGCTATCCTAACGCCGTTTTGCTTTTAGTTGACACTTACGATACGTTAAGAAGCGGTATTCCAAACGCGATAAAAGTATTTAAAGAAGTTAAGGAAAAGGGTGGAAAACCGCTTGGAATAAGGCTTGATAGCGGGGATTTAGCGTACTTAACTAAAAAAGCACGCCAAATGCTTGACGAGGCGGGTTTTGAGGACGCTATAATTTGCGCTAGCGGTGATTTAGACGAAAAACTTATTCAATCCTTAAAAATTCAAGGCGCTAAAATCAATTCTTGGGGTATAGGCACTAAACTTATTACGAGTGCCGATATGCCTGCGCTTGGCGGTGTTTATAAACTTGCGGGCGTAGTTAATAAGGACGGGTCTATTACGCCAAAAATTAAAGTTAGTGAAAGCGCGGTTAAAATAACTAATCCAGGCTTTAAGAAAATTATTAGAATTTACGATAAGGAAAGTAACAAAGCGGAGGCCGATTTAATTATGCTTTTCGACGAGCAAATTGACGAAAGTAAACCGCTTACTATAACTCATCCTATCGACACTTGGAAAAAAATTACTTTTACAAATTATTATGTAAAAACTTTAACTACTCAAATAATTTCAAAGGGTAAAGTAATTTATGAAATGCCTAAACTTAAACAAATTGCAAGTTACGCAAAAAGCGAAATGGCAACTTTTTGGGACGAATATTTAAGAATTGATAGCCCGCATATATATAAAGTTGACTTGTCTGATAAACTTTTAGCATTAAAAACTAAAATGTTATCAAGCGTAAAAAAAAGGAACTGTAAAAAATGAAAGAAATTAAAAAAGGCACAAAGAGTATTGAAAACCAAATAGTTGAAAATGCAAAAATGCGTGCAAGAATTATAACGAATTCCGCGCGTGAGCAGTATAAGGCGGAAGTTGACGTTTTAAAACTCTTTATTGACAAATGGAATAGTTTTGTAAACGAAACGGTTAAAAGTTATCCAAGCGACAAAACGCGTAAACTCGTTGCCGTTGCCGATATGATTAAGGAAATTTTACAAAATGACGACGTTTCTAGTTTGTCAAACAAACAAAAAATTGAAGAAATTTATAAATTGACGGAAGGTGTAGTGGCTCAAAACCGTTCCTTATACGGCGTTAGCGACAACGGCTTTGATATGGAAGAAGTGCTTAATCCAAAGGGGAATTTAGACCTTATGGAACTTTGTAAAGAATTAGGGGTGACAGAGTAATGTTTTATATCGTTTTGGCTATCGTAGTAGTTTTAGTTTTAACTCTTGACTTCGTTACAAAATGTTTATCCGTTACGCTTGATTTTAACTTCGTAGTTATTCCTAACGTTTTAAAGTTCGTTCAAACCTACAACACTGGCGCAGCCTTTGGTATTCTTGACGATAAAGCGTGGGGAAGATACTTTTTTATAACGCTAACGATTTTAGCGTGCCTTGCAATAATAGGCTTTTTCGTGTTTAATATCGTAAAAAAGAAAAAACTTTCTAAATGGGTAGGCGTTGCTTTATCGCTTATATTTTCGGGCGCGATAGGTAACTTGTACGATAGAATATTTATAGGAAAAGTTCGTGATTTTATATTCTTTTTCTATAATACCAAAATTTTTCCGTTCATATTTAACGTTGCCGATTCCGCGCTAGTAATAGGCGTTATTATGCTAATAGTTTATATGCTTTTTTTAGAAAAGGACGCGGTATTTAAAGTAAGGAATAAGCGAGATGGAAATTAAGCAAATTACGGTTGAAACGAGTGGTGAGCGAGCGGACGTTTATTTAAGTGGCGCGCTTGACTACACGCGTTCACGCATTAAAAAATTGCTTGACGACGGGCTTGCTACTATAAATGGAAAGGCGGTAAAACCGCGCGATATTTTAAAGCAAGGTAGCGTTGTTGAAATTCAAATTAACGAGCCGTCGCCTTTACTTGTAAAGGCGGTTGATATTCCGCTAGATATAATTTATGAAGATAGTGACGTTGCCGTTATAAATAAGCAACAAGGTTTAACCGTTCACGCAGGTAACGGCACGGGTGACGATACTTTGGTAAACGCGCTTTTATATAAGTTAGACAGTTTAAGCGGTATAAACGGAGTTATAAGACCTGGTATAGTACATAGAATTGATAAAGACACTTCGGGTTTATTAGTAGTTGCTAAAAACGACAAGGCGCATTTAAGTTTAGCAAGCCAAATTTCAAACAAGACTTGTAAAAGAGTTTACGTTGCGCTTTTAGAAGGCAATTTAAAAAGCGATAGCGGAGTGGTTGACACGTTTATTAGTCGTTCAACTAAAAATAGGACTATGATGGCGGTTTCAAGTAGCGGTAGAAACGCCGTAACCGAATATAAAGTTTTACAAAGGTTTGAAGGCTATACGCTTTGTGAATTTAGTCTAAAAACGGGTAGAACGCACCAAATACGCGTTCACGCAAAGCATTTAGGGCATCCCGTAGTAGGTGATTTAGTTTACGGATATAAAGCAAATAAATTTGATTTAAAAGGTCAACTTTTACACGCCAAAGAACTCTCGTTTATTCATCCAAGCACGAATAAGCAAGTGACTTTTAGCGCACCGCTACCAAGCCACTTTGAGCAAGTGTTAAAAAAATTGAGAAAAGTTTAAATTTGAGTATTGACACGTTTTAACACGTGTTGTATAATTTAATGGTAAAGTCTTTAAATAAGTACTGTGATACTTTCAAGGCCGACCACATTTTATGCGATAATTTCTAGCGCCTTGTAACGTACAAGGCGTTTTTTATTGGGTAATTATGAAAGAAAAAACTATATTAATGGATGAAATGGCGCAAAACAGAGCGCTTTATAGAATATCTCACGAAATTATCGAGAAAAACAAGGGCGCGGAAAATTTAGTGCTTTTGGGTATTCGCACGCGCGGTATTCCTATGGCTAAAAGGCTTAAAAACAATATATATAACATTGAAAAAGTTGACGTTCCGCTTGACACGATAGACATAACTTTATACCGTGATGATTTAACTGAAATTGAAAGTATGCCCGCGTCGAAAGGCGAAAATTTAAAGGTTGAAGTTAAGGGTAAACACGTAGTTTTATGCGATGACGTTTTATATACGGGTAGAACTGCGCGCGCAGCAATAGAAGCGGTTTTAAAAGCGGGCAGACCGCAAAGCATACAACTTGCCGTTTTAGTTGACCGCGGGCATAGAGAACTTCCTATTAGGGCGGACTACGTTGGAAAAAATATTCCAACTTCTATAAGCGAAGTGGTTGCCGTTAAATTTAGCGAGGTTGACGGCGAAAACGTAGTAAAACTTTACGAAAATTAAGAACTTTACGGCTAAAACCGTTAAGAAATAATATTTTATACAAAGGAGAGTATAATTATGAAACTCGTTTACAAAGTAAGCGATAAACCAGGTCTTTTAAAAACCATTGTTTTCGCATTACAACAAATGCTTGCTATTTTAGCGGCAACGATTGCAGTTCCTGCTATTATAGGAAACGGGATGTCACAATCCGCTGCACTTTTCGGCGCGGGTGTTGGAACGCTCGTTTATCTTTTATTTACTAAATTTAAGAGCCCCGTATTCCTTGGTTCGTCGTTTGCGTTCCTTGGTTCAATGGGCGCTGCTTTTTCAGGCGCGGCAAGCGTGTCGGTTGGTTATCTCGGTTTAATCATAGGTGCAATTTTAGCAGGTTTAGTTTACGTTGTTATAGCACTCGTAGTTAAATTTGCAGGCACTAACTGGATTGATAAAATTATGCCAGCAGCGGTTATCGGCCCTACGGTTGCTATTATCGGTTTATCACTTGCAGGAAACGCTGCGGGCGACCTTTTAAAAGGTAGCGTTACTGAAATGGTTAACGGTACGGCAGTTCCTACTGCTTCTCCATACGTTGCCCTTATTTGCGGTTTAGTTACTTTATTTACTACTATCGTATGTTCAGTTTACGGCAAAAAGATGCTTAAAATGATTCCGTTTATTATCGGTATCGTTGCAGGTTATATCGTTGCTTCAATCTTTACGGTTATCGGTATTTTAGCCGAAGTTCCTGCTTTACAAGTTATAAACTTTGGTTTATTTGCTAATATGGAATGGATTCCAAAATTTACTTTCCGTGAAGCGTTTAAAGGTTTTGAAGGCTTTACGTTTACGTACTTTATCACTGTTTTAGTTGCTTACGTTCCCGTTGCTTTCGTAGTATTTGCAGAACACTTATCCGACCATAAAAACATTTCTTCTATCATTGAAACAGACCTTACAAAAGACCCTGGTCTTCACCGTACTTTACTTGGTGACGGCGTTGGCTCTATTGCAGGTGCGTTCTTTGGCGGATGTCCTAACACTACTTACGGCGAATCAGTTGGTTGCGTAGCAATTTCTGGTAATGCTTCCATTGTAACTATCTTTACTACGGCTATTATTTGTTTAGTTGCGTCTTTCGTTGGTCCTTTCGTAACGTTCCTTGCTACAATTCCAAGTTGCGTAATGGGTGGCGTTTGCGTTGCTCTTTACGGCTTTATAGCAGTATCTGGTCTTAAAATGATTCAAAAAGTTGACCTTAACGATAATAGAAATCTCTTCACCGTTTCAGTTATTTTAATTGCAGGTGTTGGCGGTTTAACTCTTTCTTTCGGCGCTGTAACAATTACTTCTATTGCTTGTGCTCTTATTTTAGGTATTATTACTAATATCGTAGTTAATATTAAAAAATAAGAAAGATAATTAAAAAGAAAAACGCGTTATTTTTAACGCGTTTTTTTTAACGTCTATTGACACTTTTATAGTTTTTAAGTATAATTATAGTATATAAACATAAATTAAAAGGGGACGATTATGGCATTAAAAATAAAAAAAATATTTAACACAAACAAAACTAAAAACTTTTGGCTTTATATCGTTTTAGGCGCGCTTTTTACTATTGTTGCCGTAATGCTTATGCCGTTTTGGAAAGATTTTAATATCGACGTGTTTTTTGCTCCTTGGGGCTATAAAATAGTAAAAACGGTAGTTGCGGCTGCCTTGGTTTTATATTTAGTATTTTTCTTATTTAAAAAATTAAAAACTAAGTCTAACGGCGTTGTAAAAGTTTTAACTATTTTAGAATTCGTTATACTATCGCTTATTGCAATTGCTTGCGTGTTTAATCAATTCGTTTCGTTTAAGGTTGGCACGGTAGGTCAAATTTTAGGCTTCGTGTTATGGGTGCGTGGGTCTATTGAAGTGTTTAGAGCGTACTACTACGGTGGCGACGGTGAAAACCACTCAAAATACCCCGTTTGGCAAATTTTTGTTGCTATTTTGCTTATAAGTGCGGGCACGTATTTTATGGTAAGCAACGTGTTAAGCGATAAAGCCGTTTTATGGGCGGTAACTTCTATAATTGCATTTTGCGGTATAATTGCAATTGTTTTAGGCTTTTTAAAACAACCTGTTAAAAAGGCAAAAGTAAAGCAAGCAAAAGATTAAAATTGATAATAATTAAAAAAACAACGCCTTGAACCTATGAGGCGTTGTTTTTTGGTTTTTTAAGTCTATATCGCGAGATATAGCCTTATTTTTCTATTAAATTAACCAACTTATTTAAAGTGTTGTTTTTCTTTAATATAAGTGAAACTATTAAGCAAAGTAAATAGTCTGGCACTAAATAAGTTACTTGGTATAAAAGCGAATATATAAAGGCGTTATCTTGCGGTAAATTAGCCCAAATTCCGCCGTTTACAAAGTATAATATACCGCTTGTAAAGTGGAAGATAAAGCGTAGCGCAAAAGTAAGCGATAAGCCTACTATAAAGGCGTTGTTTCCTTTAATAAGTTTACGCGCAAGTGGCATCATTATAATTGAAGAGAAGGCAAATATAAAATCTAAAAAGAAAGTTGCGTAGTTAAATATGTACGCTCCACCTTCAAAAAACTGTAAAATGCCGTATATAATACCCACGAAAAGTGCGGGCAAAAAGCCAAAAGCATAAGCGTATATTGATATTGCAAGCATACTGCATAGCGTTATACTACCACCGTACGTTACGGGTCTTACTTTTATAAACGAAAGAACGAAACTAGTTGCTATCATAAGTCCGGCAAAAACCAAGGTTTTTGTTTCAAAGGTTTTTTTTCTAAATGAAAATGCAACAATCATTAAAACTAAAACGACTGCTACTATTATACTTATAGCAATAAACGTTTTGCTTGCGGTGTCGTCAATAACACCAAAAATTGATAATAAATTAAACATAAAAATCTCCTTTAACAAAAAAAGAAAGCCCTTAAAAGAAAAAACTTTTAAGGGTACAATTCACACGCAAAAAGATTACTTCCATTCAAGCATTACCTTGACAGGTTCAAAGGGTATAATCTCAGCCGTTACAGCACCCCTGCGTTTAATTTTGTTGTCAATAGTTTACTAAATTATTTTTAAAATGTCAACAATATAGCATAATATATTGAAAATTTTAAAATTTTATGCTAAAATATAAAAACGATTAGGTGATAATATGAAAAATGATTTTTTTGCATACTTAAATAGGTTAAAATACATAAAGCGTTGGTCGCTTATGCGCTCAAACTGTGAAGAAAACGTTTTAGAGCATACAAGTCAAGTAGTAATAGTTACTCATACGCTTGCAACCATTAAAAACAAGTTGTTTAAAGGTAACGTTGACGTTTTAAAGGCGGTTTTATACGCCGAGTATCACGAAACGGGCGAAGTAATAACGGGCGATATGCCAACTCCTATAAAGTATTTTAACTCTCAAATTAACAACGCTTATAAAGATATTGAAAAGGGCGCTTGCATAAAACTTTTAAGTTCACTTCCCAGCGAGTTAAAGGGCGAATTTGAAAAGTACGTTATTCCTTGTGAAGATTGTGAAGAGTATAAAATTATGAAATGTGCGGACACTATTTGCGCTTATATCAAATGCGTTGAAGAGTTAAAACTTGGAAATAGCGAGTTTAAAAAGGCAAAAGAAAGTATTTACAATAAACTTTTAAAAATCGATAGGGAAGAAGTTAAGTATTTTATTAGCGAAATTTTGCCCGTATATAGTTTAACGCTAGACGAACTTGAATAACTTTTCACAAAAATTTTACGCAAATTATATTACTCTTATATAAAAATTGTAGTATAATAGTATTGAATAAGAATATAATAAGAAATAGGTAGATTATGAAAATATGTGTTTACGGTGCTTCGAGCAACCAAATAGATAAAAATTTAATAAAAGTAGGCGAAGAATTAGGTTTAGAAATGGCAAAACGCGGAATTCCTTTAATATTCGGCGCGGGCGCAAACGGTATGATGGGCGCGGTTGCGCGTGGTATAACGAAAGGTGGCGGTCATATGACGGGTATTGCGCCAAGTTTCTTTGAAGTTGACGGCGTAATATACGACAAGTGTGACGAACTTATTCGCCCGGAAACTATGTGGGATAGAAAAACGCTTCTTCGCGACTTTGCAGACGCGTATATCGTAACTCCCGGTGGTATAGGCACTATGGACGAATTTTTTGAAGTTTTAACGCTTAAACAACTTGGTAGAACTGAAAAAGCAATAGTTATTTTGAATACCGACGGTTTTTATAACGAATTACTTGACTTACTTAACGATTTTATTAAAAACAAGTCCGTTAAAAATTCCGTTTACGAACTTTTTTACGTTACTACTAGCGTTACGGACGCGCTCGATTATATTGAAAAATATAACCCAGAAGCAACTGACGCTAAAAAGTATAAATTTATTTAATTTTGACGGAAAAATACTGCGAAATACCGCGTGTTTTGTTCGGTTACATACTGCAAAGTATGCGCCCTTACAAGAACACGCGTCTTTCTTGCATTTTTCTCGCCAAAAAGCAAAAATAGATAATAGTTTATCTAAAAATATAAACGCTTTGCCGTAAAGCAAAGCGTTTTTTTACTATAAAAGTTCGTTTTTTTCGGGTAGGTTTTTGTGGTATCTTTTAGGCATATAATTTAGCATTTGTCTTTCGTTTTTACGGCTTTTTATATTGATTGTATCGTAATAAGTTTTAAATAATTTTGAGTAATTATCAACCACTTTTATAGGCTTAAAAATATTAAAAAACTTTTGAGTTTTACCTTTAAAACACGCGTAAAGTTTGCCGTGTTTTACGTCGTGCAAAACGAAAGGAATAGCGTAAAAACGCTTTAAAAAGTGGTTTAAAACAAGGTCGATTATATCGCAATTTGGCTCGAATTTAGCGTAAAAAACACCGTTTTCCGTCTTTGAAAAACGAATAAAACCTAAAAAGCGGTGTGCTTCTAAACGCACGCTATCAACCAACTTATTAAGGCTAAAAATATGCTCGTCTTTAAAATTTTTAAGTAAATCACGCTTACTTAAAATCGTTTTTATAATGCAGTTAAAAATGATATCGCATTTATTTTCGTTATCGCTTTTAAACGCAATTTCTAAATACTTAAAAGTTTTTGCACTTATTTTAATAAGTGCATTTTTTACTTTTATAAAAATTTCTTCACTGCTTTCAATTTCTACGTCTTCGTAAAATAGCGACGCTTGATAATTGCTTTTTGAGTAAATTTTAGGGTTTTCGTTATTTTTTAAAGCGTAGTAGGCGCAAGTAAAAATTCCTATAAAGCTTTGGTCAAACAGATATCGTTTCATATCTCCCCCGTTATTACTTGAAGCGAATTTTCGAAATTTGAAAACATGCTTAATTGAGTTATTTGGCTTTCGTTTTCAATTTGTAGTAGAGAATTTTTAACGTCGTTTTCTTTTTTTAGCCCTTCGTATTTTCCGTTTACGGTTATAAAATGCCTTGCGCGTTTTAGTGAAATTTTCATTTTTAAAAGGTCGCAATAGTTTAATGAGCCGTATTTTCTTGCGCTTATTATTTTATACGCGCTTCTTAAACCTATGCCGGGCACTTTTACTAGCATTTCTACGGGAGCGGTGTTTATTTCTACGGGAAAGAGTTCTTGGTGTTTTAGCGCCCAAGCGCATTTAGGGTCGTACTCGACTAATAAATTCTCGTTTTCGCCTACGAGTTCTTCAACTGAAAAACCGTAAAAACGAAGTAGCCAGTCGGCTTGATACAGTCTATGTTCTTTAAGCAAGCCCGCGGGCGTTTTTGGAAGAAGTTTTTCATTTAAATTGAGCGGAGTGTAGGATGAGTAGTAAACGCGTTTTAAGTCGTATTTTTTATATAGTGCGCTCGTTAGCCTTAAAATTTTACCGTCGCTTTCAGGGCTTGCGCCAACTATTATTTGAGTGGTTTGACCCGCTGGTAAAAACTTGCTTTTTATAGATTTATCCGCTTGCTTTTCGCCACTTATCATAGTAATAGGGGATAAAATACTCTTTTTTGATTTTTGCGGTGCAAGCAAGCGTAAACTTTGTTCGCTAGGAAGTTCTAAGTTAAAACTCATTCTGTCAACGTATTCGCCCGCGCGCATTATTAAAAGTTTGTTTGCTCCCGGTATGCCTTTTAAATGAATATAGCCGTTAAAATTATAAAGTTTGCGAAGTCTTATTACCGTGTCTAAAAGTAGTTCCATAGTGTAGTCGGCACTTTTATATACCGCGGAAGACAAAAACAACCCTTCTATATAATTGCGTTTGTAAAACTCCATAGTAGTTTCGCAAATTTCAGTTGGTGTCATTATGGCGCGTGGAACGTCGTTAGAGCGCCTACTTTGGCAGTATAAACAATCGTACGTGCAAATATTAGTCATTAAAATTTTTAAAAGGGAAACGCATCTTCCGTCTTTTGTAAACGAGTGGCAAATTCCGCCAAAGTTTCCGTTTCCTAAACCTTGCTTGTTTTTTCTACTGCTACCCGAAGACGAGCAAGACACGTCGTACTTAGCGCTTTCCGTAAGTATTTTTAACTTTTCTTCAAAATTCATAGCCTTTACCGCCTAAATGCAAACATATGTTCATATTTTAACATAGGTTGCTTTAAAAGTCAAACGTTTGTTCATAAAAAATATAAAGTCATAAAAACTTTTTTAGTAGGCGGGTAAGGTGTATAATTTGGTTAGGGGGAAATAGCGGTTAAAGGAGAATAGATGACAGGCAAAATAATAGGGAAACGCGTTGTGCCGGACGTTTTTGAAGTTTACGAAAGAGACGTTGGAACTAAAACCGTTAAATTTAGCGTTAGCAAGATAAACGACGGCGTAAATTTTGAAGAACTCGACGGCTACGCTCACATCGATTTTGAAAGCGGTAAAACGGATAGGTCTATGCTCGAAAAAACCGTTGACGGTCAAAGCGTTATTTACGAACTTTCTATTACGAGAGCAATAACGCAAGAAGAAGGTAGGCACAGGATACAACTTTCGTTTGAAAACGACGATTTATCGGTTGTGTACAAAACTTGCATTTTTACTTTTATGGTGTGTGAGTCTATCGACGGCAATTTGGCATTTGACAATTTAGTTCCGTCCGTCGTAAACGAACTCGAAGAAAAAATGGAGCAAACGCTTTTAGAGTGTAGCAATTTAAAAGACGAAACCTATTCAATTAAAAACGAAGCGCAAGGGTTACTTGACGGAATTGAAGATTTTAGAAACGAGTTGATAGACGCAAAAGAAACTTCGCTTCAAGTTAAAGCGGACGTTGAAGGGTGCAAAAACGAAGTTGTATCGTTAAAAACTGACGTTGAAACTATTAAAGGCGATACTCTTAACTTAAAAACGGATTGCGAAAATATAAAAAGTGAAGTTTTTGAGGCGAAAGAAACTACGATTGAAGCAAGAGATAGGGCTGAACTTTGCGCAAGTAGCGCTTTTAGAACGCTTGAAGATACGAACGCCGTTAAAAGCGAAGTCGAGATTATAAAAGGCGACGCGGAAGGGGTTTTATCAACGTGCTTTGATATACAAAATAACATTGCTATTGATAAAGACGTCATTTATCAAATGAAAGAAGAAACGGCGCAGTATAAACAAGAAGCGGTTGACGCGTGCGAATATTTTAAAACGAATCACGTTACTTCCGTAAACTCTAAAACGGGTGACGTAGTTTTAACCGTAAGCGATATTGAAGGGCTTGAAACGGCGGAAATTAAGCCTTTATATATTGACGGCGTTGTGTTCGACGGAAAAAGCGAAGTTCACGTTTATACCGATAAAAATTATCAAACCGTTACTAGTGAAACTTGCGATTTGCATTTAGAAAATAAGAGTTGCGTGTACGTAAAAAGCGTAAGCCGTTTAAATTTGTATAGCGATAAACTCGACGCTTTAAGTGCGTGTAATTGTGAAATATATTTGCAAATTAGCAATGAAATGGAGTTATATACGAGTGCAAATTTCTATTATTACGGTGAAAATTGTGAGTTTGGAATATTTAAACCTACTAGCGGAAATTATTATCTTCGTTTTTATAAACTTGAAAAGAGCGCTAAAATTTACGTAGAAGTAAAAGAGTTAGAGTATATAAACTGGAATACCACCATAAAAAGCGGTTTTCCCGTAACCATTAATTACGATGAAGATACCTTTACAAACAACGTTTCGATTATAGGTAACGTTAAAACGGAAGTGGTAAACGGGGTTGAAACGTTTGCTTATCCCGTGTGTGGCGTAGGCGAGCAGGTAACTAACGAAAACGGCGAAACGAAGTATAAAATAGACGTAATTACTCAAAACGCAAACTTGTTAAGTTTATCGTTTGCGTACGATGCCGTAGATACTTATAGCGTAAATTACGACGAAACTCTTGGTCAGTTTTATTTTACGGGTACTACTTGTATGGATTACGAGTCCGTTTTTGAACTTGATAAACCTATTGAAAAGGGTTCTACAATTTATATGAACGCGTTTAATCTTTCAAGTAATATGGAAACTGCGCTTACGAGCGGAAACGTATTAGAGTTTGCTCTTGCAACCGATAGCGGTGACGTAATTAGAATAGGTATAGACTATTTGGGTAATCCGTCCACTGTTGACGGATACTCTAATATGGCAACGCTTACGGAAGACGTAAAATATTTTAAAGTTAAATTTTTAGAAAGGGCAACGGACACTCAACTTGATAATCGTATAGGCATAACCATTTCAAAAAATGCGCCTATGGAAGAGTTCAAAAAGGCTGAATTAAGGGTGGCTAGCGTATATATTGATAAGCCTTTACTTAAAATTGACAAAGCGCAAGACCAACTTTATTTAAAAATGGGTAAGGTTTCAAGGTTAATAAAGCAGGTAACTATTGAAAGCAAGAGCGAACTTGTACCGTTAAACGATAGTGAAGACGCGCCTGCAATTAAAAAATACGACCGCGATTTTACTACAATTTCATCGTATTACGACTCTTTATGGATTCACGGAAAAACGCTTGAAGAAAGTAAACAATGCGTAACTTATAACGTCAAACATTTACAGTTTAATAAAGACGTGTTTGGAAGTTATAACAACTTTGACGAAAGCGTTTTTCCTATAAGGATAATTTACGCAACTTCACAACAAAACGAATCCATACCTTTAACGCCTATGATTAAGGTTTTTGAAGGTGATACTACGTTTTATATTAGCGGTGGCGAAAAACCTTCTGGCGGATATGCTCCACTTTGTAAAAAATAGCGGTTAAAACATTGACTTTTTTTAACTTAAAGTATAAAATATAACTATTACTTAAAGTTGGAGAGTTTTTTATGCTAGAAAATATGGGTGAACTTAAAAGAACGCATTACTGCGGTAGTTTTGATATAAACAGCGTAGGTAGCGTTGTTACCGTAATGGGTTGGGTTCAAAAAAGAAGAAATTTGGGCAGTTTATTGTTTATCGATTTGCGTGACAGAACTGGTATAGTTCAAATAGTTTTAGACGAGTCCATAACGCCTGAATTATTTAACAAGGCTGAAAGCGTGCGTTCCGAATACGTTTTAGCAGTTAGCGGTACGGTTAGAGAACGCCAAAGCAAAACTGATAAAATCAAAACGGGCGATATTGAAATTGTTGCTCAAAAGTTAAATATTTTATCCGAAAGTGACGTTACGCCGTTTGAGATTTTAGACGATATTTCAGTAAACGAAAATTTAAGGCTTAAATATAGGTATCTTGATTTAAGGCGTCCTACGCTTCAAAACAATTTATACACTCGCTTTAAAATTTCAAGTGCTGCGCGCCATTATCTTGACGATAACAACTTTATTGAAGTTGAAACGCCAATGCTTGGCAAATCTTCACCGGAAGGCGCAAGGGAATATTTAGTTCCGTCACGCGTGCATCCAACTTGTTTTTACGCTTTACCGCAATCACCACAACTCTTTAAACAACTCTTAATGATTTCGGGTTTTGATAGATACTATCAAATAACTAAATGTTTTAGAGATGAAGACTTGCGTGCAAACCGTCAACCAGAGTTTACGCAAATAGACTTGGAAATGAGTTTCGTTGAGCGTGTTGAAGACGTATTGTATCCCGTTGAAGGTCTTGTTAAAAACATTTTTAAAGAATCTGCAAATATTGACCTTGGCGACGGTCACTTTAAGCGTTTAACTTATAAAGAAGCAATGTCGCGCTACGGCTCTGACAAGCCTGACACAAGGTTCGGTTTAGAACTTTGCGACGTTTCCGATATTGCTAAAAATATCGACTTCCAAGTATTTAAAAACGCTCTCGCTATCGACGGTGTAATAAAGGGTAGCGTACGCGCTATTAACGCAAAAGGCTTTGCCTCAAAACTTTCAAGAAGAGATATAGACGGTTTAGTTGAATACGTTAAAACTCTCGGTGCAAAAGGTCTTGCGTGGATTTCTTACACTGACGCGGGCGAAATTAAAGGCTCTATTGCTAAATTCTTAACCGAACAAAACGTTGAAGAACTTAAAGAAAGGCTTAACTTTGAAATGGGGGACGTTGTGTTCTTTGCAGCGGATAAAGATACCGTTGTTTATAACACGCTTGGCGGTTTAAGGCTTTATTTAGGTGAAAAGTACGGTTTAATTGATAAAAACACTTACGACGTATTGTGGGTTACTGATTTCCCAATGTTTGAGTATAGCGAAGAAGAAGATAGGTACGTAGCCGTTCACCATCCGTTTACCGCGCCTATGGACGAAGACTTAGAACTTTGTGAAACCGACCCTTCAAAAGCAAGGGCAAAGGCTTACGACATAGTTATAAACGGTCAAGAAGCGGGCGGTGGTTCTATAAGAATTCACAGACGTGATATTCAGCAAAAAATGTTTGAAATTTTAGGCTTTACACCGGAAGATATTCAAAAGAAATTCGGCTTTTTCGTTGACGCGTTTAAGTACGGCGCTCCACCACACGGCGGATTAGCGCTCGGCCTTGACCGCTTGGTTATGCTTATTACTAAAAGCGACTCGATTAAAGACGTTATTGCTTTTCCAAAAGTTCAAACGGCGTCTTGCTTAATGACGGGCGCACCTGACCTTGTTGATGAAAAACAACTTAACGAATTACACGTTAGGGCGTATAATGAAAAATAAGGCTTCTTCACAATATCCGTTTGTTTTTTTGACGGAAAAATACTGCAAAATACTTTGCATTTTGTTCGGTTACATACCGCAAGAGTATGCGTCCTCACAATAACGCTCGTCTTTTTTGTATTTTTCTCGTCAATCGCAAAAAGTGAATTTTTGCTAAAAGCAACCGCCTTTTGTGCCGTAGCCAATAATAAAATTAGTGAGCAAGCGATATATAGTCGCTTGCTCTTTTTTAGTGTTTATTATTTATAATAAAAATACTTAAAAAATATTGCTTTTAAAAAAAATTATGTTATAATGTTAGTATGTTATACTAAATGATGTGTTACAAGGAGATTTTTACTATGAAAATGACTTTTCGTTGGTATGGCGAAGGTAACGATAAAATAAGCCTTCAAGATATTAAACAAATACCCGGTGTTGAGGGTATAGTTTGGGCTCTTCACGACAAAATGCCAGGCGAAGTTTGGCAAGAAGAAGAGATAGCAAAAGTTAAAGCACAATGTGATAAATACGGTTTTAATATTGACGTTGTTGAGTCTGTAAACGTGCACGACGATATTAAAATAGGTCTTCCTACAAGGGATAAGTACATTGAAAATTATATTCAAACTATTCGCAATTTATCTAAGTTTGGCGTAAAGGTTATTTGCTATAACTTTATGCCTATTTTCGACTGGACAAGAAGTAATTTGTTCCACGAAGTTGGCGATGGTTCAACCGCACTTTTCTACGAAAAGAATATGATTCAAGACGATTATAATAAAATGGCTAAATACATTTTAGACTTTACTGAAAAGTATAATATGTCTTTCCCTGGTTGGGAGCCTGAAAGAATGGCTAAACTCGACGAACTTTTCAAGGCTTACGAAGGCGTTGACCATGAAAAATTGTGGGCAAACCTTAAATATTTCTTAGAAAAATTGATGCCTGTATGTGAAGAAACGGGCATAAAAATGGCTATTCATATGGACGACCCACCTTGGGATATCTTCGGTCTTCCAAGACTACTCGTTGACGAAAAGAGCATTGATAGATTTTTAAAGATGGTAGATAATCCGTACAACTGCTTAACGCTTTGTTCGGGCAGTTTAAACGCTAACCCAGATAACGACGTTGCAAAGATAGTTAGAAAACATTGTGATAGAATTGCGTTTGCTCATATTAGAAACGTTAAGCACTTTGAAAACGGAGATTTTTCGGAAGCAAGCCATAGAGATTGCGACGGTGATACGGGTATTTTAAACATTTTAAAGGCGTATCACGACTGCGGATTCGACGGTTATATCCGCCCAGACCACGGCAGGCATTTATGGGGCGAAAAAGCAGGCACCGTAAGACCTGGTTACGGTTTATATGATAGGGCGCTTGGCATTATGTATATGCTTGGCGTTTGGGACATGCTTGATAAACTTTCAAAGGGAGAATAACTTAAAGCGATATTATGAAAATATTGTTTTTTGGCGATAGCATTACGGACGCGGGCAGAGTTAGAGAAGATTCGCTTTACACTTCGTATTTAAATTTTGGTTGTGGCTACGTTGCGCAAATAGGCGGAGCGTTGCTTTATGAAAATCCTGCAAAATACGAAATTAAAAACTGCGGTATTAGCGGAAATAAAATTGCCGACCTTTACGCACGCATAAAAAGGGACGTGTGGGCGCTTGAACCCGACCTCGTTTCTATTTTAGTTGGCGTAAACGACGTGTGGCACGACGATGGTAGTAGCGAAGAAAGATATAAAAAAATATATAAGGCTATTATTGAAGAAACCAAGCAAAATCTTCCAAACGCTAAAATTATTTTGTTAGAACCTTTCGTTTTAGACGGTGCAGTTACCGTAAAAGATAAAGAAAGGTTTAATAAGGTTTATAACTATGCAAAAATAGTTAAAGAACTTGCAAAAGAATATAATTTGCCGTTAATTTTATTGCAACAAGAACTATTAAATCAAGCAAGCAAATCTAATCAACAACTCTACTCTTACGACGGTGTGCATCCTACTATTGCGGGTGCGTCTGTTATAGCAAAAGAGTGGTTAAAAGTATTTAAAAAAGAAATTGATAAGGAGAATTAAAAATGAAATTACCTTTTAACGTAGATTTAACTAATAAAGTAGTAGCAATTACGGGTGCGGGCGGTATTATTTGCGGTGAATTTGCAAAAGCGCTTGCTGAGTGCGGAGCAAAAGTTGCTCTTTTAGACATCAACTATGACGCCGCTAAAAAAATGGCTGACGAAATAGGCGATAACGCACTTGCAGTTAGATGTAACTGTTTAGATAAGTTAAGCATTGAAGAAGCAAAAAAGACGGTTAACGAAAGTTTTGGCGCGGTAAACTTCTTAATTAACGGCGCGGGCGGAAACAGTCCAAAAGCAAGCACTGATATTGAAACTATGACACCTGATATTGAAGGCGTAAAAACTTTCTTTGATATTGACGAGCAAGGCTTTAAATTCGTATTCGATTTAAACATTACTTCGGCATTTTTAGTAACGCAAGTTTTTGCAACCGATATGGTTAAAACGGGTGGTAACATTATAAACGTTTCTTCAATGAACGCTTATAGACCGCTTACAAAAATTCCTGCATATTCTTCGGCAAAAGCGGGTATTTCTAACTTTACACAATGGCTTGCAGTTCACTTTGCACCTTGCAATATTCGTTGTAACGCAATTGCTCCGGGCTTCTTCGTAACAAACCAAAATAGAGCGCTTTTATATAATGAAGACGGAACTCCAACCGCAAGAACGGGTAAAATTTTAAACGCTACTCCTATGAAAAAATTTGGCGAAATTTCCGACCTTATCGGCGCGCTTTTATGGCTTGCTGACGACTCGGCAAGCGGTTTCGTAACCGGCACGGTTATTCCTGTTGACGGTGGCTTCTCGGCATATAGCGGAGTTTAAGCCAAAGTTGGTTATAAAAAATTAAAAATAATAATTGCCTTACTTTTTAGTAGGGCAATTTTTTTTGTATTTATTTTTTTAAAAGCGTCAATAATAAAGCGTAGGAGGCTTAATATGGAATTAAAAAATAGTAAGACGTTTGAAAATTTAAAAAAAGCGTTTATTGCGGAATGCTCGGCAAGAACGCGTTACGAATTCGTTGAATACGGTCAAAGGGCAAAAGGGTATGAAAGTTTAGCAAAAATAACGGACGAGATTGCTTACCAAGAATTTAACCACGCGCGTATGCTTTACACTCATATTGAAAAAGTTACTAACTTAACCATTGATAACGAAGAAGTTTGCGTATCACTTCCGTTTAGACAAAGGTGGGATATGGAAGAAAACTTACGATTATCTGCAAAAGACGAAGGCGATGAAGCAGTCTTTTATTTAGAAGCGCAAAAAACTGCGGAAGAAGAAGGGTTTTTAGATATTGCCAACCTTTTTAAAATGATTAGGCAAGTTGAGTTAAAACACCAAAAAATCTTTAATTATTTATACGAAAAGTTAAAGGACGGCTCGCTCTTTAAAAGTCAAACGGTAAAGCGTTGGACTTGCCCTGCTTGCGGTTACGAATCAAGCGATAAAGAAGCGTTTGAAGTATGCCCGTTATGTCAAGCAAAAATGGAAACCGTTGAAATTCCACTTCCAAGAGAACTTATGCTTTAAAGGAAAGGTTGGTTTTATGAAAAATAAAAACAAGGTTACTAAACTTAACGATAAAGAGTATAACGACTACATTAAAAGCATTGTAAACGGCGAAAAAGTTGAAGTGCCCGAAATTAGCGAAATAAAGAAAGATTAAGTAAAATTTTTTATATTCTTGAATATAAAACTATAAAAACCACGCCAAAAACGTTAAAAGGCGCGGTTTTTTTAGTGTTTGCAAAAAAAATCCTATAAAAAGGGCAAAAAAGTAAAAAAATGTGTAGCAAAAAACAATTAGTTATGTTATACTATAACATAATGCAGTAATGCGTACAAAAACAAAATTCAGTTTTTTTGGAGATTTTATGTGTACTAAAACGGAAGTAAAAACTTTATACAAATTTGCAAGCGAATATAGCGAAAAAACGGTTATAGTAAAGGGCTGGGCAAAAACTATAAGAGATAGTAAGGCTTTTGGCTTTATAGAACTTAACGACGGTACTTATTTTAAAAGCGTACAAGTTGTTTTTGAAAGGGAGATTATTTCAAATTACGATGAAATTGCTAAACAAAACGTTGGCTCGGCTTTAATAGTTGAAGGCAGGCTCGTTTTAACGCCAAACGCAAAACAACCTTTTGAAATTAAGGCTACTAAAATTGAAGTTGAAGGCGCTTCTACGCCGGACTATCCTCTTCAAAAGAAAAGGCACTCTTTTGAATATTTAAGAGAAATTGCTTATTTAAGACCGCGAACCAACACTTTTAACGCAGTGTTTAGAATTAGGAGTGAAGCGGCATTTGCAATTCATCAATACTTTAACAAAAACGGCTTCGTTTACGTAAATACTCCGCTTATTACGGGTTCTGACTGTGAAGGCGCGGGAGCAATGTTCCAAGTAACCACGCTTGACTTAAACAACGTTCCTAAAACGGAAGACGGCGCGGTTGATTATAAGCAAGACTTTTTTGAAAAACCTGCAAGTTTAACGGTTTCGGGTCAACTTTCGGCGGAAGCGTACGCTATGGCGTTTTCAAAAGTATATACCTTTGGTCCTACTTTTAGAGCGGAAAAATCTAACACCGTTCGCCATGCGGCAGAGTTTTGGATGATAGAGCCTGAAATGGCTTTTGCAAATTTAAGCGACGATATGGACTGTGCCGAAGGTATGGTTAAAGCGGTAATTAGTCACGTTTTAGAAACTTGCAAAGAAGAAATTGAATTTTTAAATAACTTCGTAGATAACGGATTAAAAGAAAGGCTTAACAACGTTGTAAATAACGAATTCGTAAGGCTTACTTATACCGAGGCAATTAAGATTTTAGAACCTATTAAAGACAAGTTTGAATTCCCTATATACTGGGGTTGCGACCTTCAATCCGAACACGAAAGATACATTACGGAAGTAGTTTATAAAAAGCCCGTTTTCTTAACCGACTATCCAAAGGAAATTAAAGCCTTTTATATGCGCTTAAACGACGACGGTAAAACCGTTGCCGCAGCAGACCTTTTAGTTCCTGGCATAGGCGAACTAGTAGGTGGCTCGCAAAGAGAAGAAAGGGAAGATATATTAAAGGCGCGTATGGCGGAATTTGGTCTTAAAGAAAGCGATTACGACTGGTATATCAATTTAAGAAAATACGGTGGTACGAAACACGCGGGCTTTGGTTTAGGTTTTGAAAGAATGATAATGTACTTAACGGGCATTTCAAATATTAGAGACGTAATACCTTTCCCAAGAACGGTTTCTAACCTTGAATACTAATTTTTACAAAGGAGTAAACTATGAAAATTTTAATGGACGCATACGGTGGCGACCACGCTCCGCTTGAAGCGATTAAAGGCGCGGTTGAATACGTTAAGGACGGCGGTAAAAGCGAAATTTGTTTAGTTGGTAAAGTTGACGAAATTAAAAAGATAATGGCGGACAATAATTTTAGCGATAAAAACATCACCTTTTTAAACGCAACGGAAGTGATAACTAACGAAGAATCGCCAACGGAAGCATTTAAAAAGAAACCCGATTCTACTATAAACGTAGCGTTAAACGCTTTAAAAACCAAGGAATACGGCGCTTTCGTATCCGCAGGTTCAACGGGCGCACTCTTGACGGCTTGCGTATTAAAAGTTGGTAGAATTAAAGGCGTTTCACGCCCTGCGCTTTCAACGCTTATGCCAAAGCCAGACGGCGGTTTATGTATGTTTTTAGACTGTGGCGCTAACGCGGACTGTAAGCCTATAAATTTAGTTCACTTTGCTATAATGGCGGACGTTTATATGAGAAAAGTTTGCGGTATTAAAAGACCTAAAATCGGCTTGCTTTGCAACGGTACGGAAGATAAAAAGGGCAACGAACTTACGCACGCGGTATTTAAACTTTTAAAACAACTTCCAAGCCTTAACTTTGTTGGCAACGTTGAAGGTCGCGATATATTATCGGGCGTATGTGACGTTGTGGTGGCGGACGGTTTTAGCGGTAACTGTGCGTTAAAGGCTATTGAAGGCGCGGTTAATACGATGCTTTCAAAGTTAAAAGAAAACATAATGGAATCAAAGTCTGCTAAACTTGGCTACTTATTTATGAAAAAAGCGTTTAAAAAGACTATGGGCGAACTTGATTATAGAAAACGCGGTGGCGCGGTATTTTTAGGCGTAAACGGCGTAATTGCCAAGTCTCACGGAGCGTCGAAAGCAACTTCGTTTAAAGCAACGCTTTTCCAAGCCGAAGAAGCGGTTTCACGCAATGTAAACGAAGAAATTTTTGAAAGACTTCAAGCAGACGAAGTTAAAAATTTAGTTTTAGAATAATATGATATTTTATTTAGACGAAGTTCAAAAAAAGTTAGGCTATACCTTTAAAAACGCGGAACTTTTACGTCAATGCTTTACTCACAAGTCGTTTAGCGACGAAGAAAAAGGCGAGTTAAACAACGAAAGGCTTGAATTTTTAGGAGATAGCGTTTTAGGCTTTGTGGTTACTGATTTTTTATATAAAAACAGTCAGTATAGCGAAGGTAATATGACTAATTTAAAACAACGCGTTGTTTCATGTAAACCCCTTGCCGAGGCTATTAAAAAACTCAAAGTTGAAGAGTATTTGTTAAAGCATAGCAGTATGGAAATTTCCAACAATATTCGTGAAAACTTATTCGAGTCGATAGTGGCGGGAATATACCTTGACGGTGGTTTAGAAAACGCGCGTAACTTTATACGTAAAAATTTACTTAACAAATTGAGCGCGGACGTTAAAAGCGGTAATCTTACTAAAAGTGAAGGCGATAATTTAGGTTGCACGTCAAAAAAGACTAAACCGATAGATAGCAAAAGTTTACTTAATGAATACGCTTCTAAAAAGAAGTTAGGTACAGTTGAATATAAAGAAATTTCAAAAACGGGCGAGGACCATAATCCAACCTTTAAAATGCAAGTTTTAGTTAGTGACAAACCGCTTGCTTCGGCAAGTGGAAAAAGCAAAAAGGAAGCGGAGCAGGCTTGCGCCAAAAAAGCACTTGAAATTTTAAAAAATAAAAATACGAAAAACGGAAAGTAATATGTTAAATTTTGAAAGAATTGAACTGCTTGGATTTAAATCCTTTGCAGACAAAGTTAAAATAGATCTTTTAGACGGTATTACGGCAATCGTTGGTCCTAACGGTTGCGGTAAGTCTAACGTAGCGGACGCGGTTAAATGGGTTCTTGGCGAGCAATCGGCAAAAACTATGCGTGGTACGTCTATGCAAGACGTTATCTTTAACGGCACGCAAGCAAGAAAGTCGCTTTCTTACTGCGAAGTATCGCTATATTTTAACAATACCGAAAAACTCTTTTCTAACCTTGAATACACGCAAGTAGTGTTTACAAGAAAGTTGTATAGAAGCGGTGAAAGCGAATATTTTATAAACCGTCAACCTTGTAGAATGAAAGATATAGTTGACGCGCTTCACGAATGCGGTGTTAGTAAGGACGGTTACACCATTATAGGTCAAGGCAAGGTTTCGGAAATTCTTTCATCAAAACCGGAAGATAGGCGCGCTATTTTTGAAGAAGCGGTAGGTATTGCTAAAACCAAGCGCGATAGAAAGGAAAGTATAAACAAACTTGCCCGCACTAACGACAATATTACCCGCGTTAGCGACATTTTAACTGAAAGAGAGCGTCAATTAGAGCCACTTTCAAGGCAAGCGGAAAAAACGCGTGCGTTTAGGTCGCTTTCAAATGACTTAAAGCACCACGAAATTAACGCCTACCTTTATAAATTCGACCACGCTAACGAAACTAAAACAAAAATTAGGGAAAGAATTAAAGGCTTAACCGAAGAAATTGACGTTAGAAAAGCAGAACTAGAAGAAACTATTAAAGTTTACAACGCTCACCAAGCGGAAATAAATTCGGCGGACGAGTACATACGTTCTTTAAACCTAGAAATTACCGAACACGCCGTTGGCATTGAAAAGCAAACGGGCGAATCTAAACTTTACGCCGAAAAAATCTCTTATTTTAGAAGCGAAATTGAAAGAATTCAAAACGAAATTGAAAGTGGTAAAGAAAAGTTAAAAGAATTTGAAAACACTTTAAAATTCAAAAGAGAATACGGCAAAAAATGCAATTTGGAAATTGACGTTTTAACAAAGAAAGGTCAAGAAATTGCAAGTAAAATAAATCAAATTACGGAAGAAATTAACCGTGATGAAGACATTGAGCAATCAATTCAATCAAAAGTTTTAAAAAGCGTTGAATCGCTTGCCGATATCAACAAAAATTTAGGCGCGCTTTCACAAGAAGAAAGCGTTATCACGCAAAACCAAAAGGCGATAGTTGATAAAGTAAACGCTCTCGTTGATAGATATACCGACGTTTATAGCGAAACGGAAGATATCAAACTTAAACTTGAAGAAACTGAAAAAAATATCGTTAAGTTTAATGAAGATATTAAGGATAAGTCTATTGCCGTTAGTGAAACTAACGAATTTATTTCTAAAATTGACAATAAAGCCTACGCAGTTAAAAATAGGCTTGCAAGTTTAGAAACGAGTCTTAAATTCTATTTAAGTTTAAAAGACTCGTTCGAAGGTTATAATTCTAGCGTAAAACGCCTTATGTTAGACGCTAAAAATAACGCCGAGTTATCATGCAAAATTAAAGGCGTGGTTGCAACCGTAATTACTACCGACAAAGAATACGAAACGGCTATTCAAACGTCGATTGGCGGTGCTATGCAAAACGTTATTACGGATAACCCTACGGACGCTGAATATTTAATAAACTATCTTAAAAAATGCGACGGCGGTAGAGTAACTTTCTTGCCTGTAACTTCGGTTAAGGCAAGGTTAAACGACGCTACTATTACCTCCGCGTTAAAAGAAAACGGCGCAATAGGTCTTGCAACCGACCTTGTTAAATACGATAGTTATTACGAAAATATCGTTGCTTTTTTACTTGGCGGAACGCTTATTGCAAAAGACTTAAAGTGCGCAACTGAAATTGCTAAAAAATATAAGTTCGCGTTTAAAATAGTTACGTTAGACGGCGATATTTTAGCGCAAAACGGCTCGATGACGGGTGGTTCTAAAAAGGCTAATGACGTTAATTTATTGTCTATTGATAGGTCTGTTAGCGAATATCAAACTGCGGTTAATAATGATAAAAACGAACTTATTAGGCTTGAACAAAACAAGCAAAATTTATTAAAGCAAGTCAATTTAGAAGTTACCGAACTCGACGCTTTAAAAACGAGTTTAGTAGAAAGCAAGCAAAGCCTTGTATTGCTTCGTGAAAAGAAGAATTCTAACGAATTAACGCTTGAAAATATTCAACGCGAAATTGACAAGAATAAAGACGAAATTGCAATAATCGGCGCAAGACTTGAACAAATTAAAACAGAATTTACCGATATTACTATCGGTAACGAAAAACTTAATAAGGAAAAAGAAGACGCGTCAAAAGAGCAATCCGTAAGGCGTGAAAAGTTTATTAAGTTAAGGCAAACCCGTGACGAAATTTTAAAAGAGAACACGGAAGTTCAAGCAAAACTCTCGTATTTACGTGCCGAAATTAGCGCGTCCGAAAGCGATATTGAAAGAATTAACGGCGAAATTAAGGGCATTAACGAAAACGCGGTTAAGGGCGAGCAAACTATTGAAAGCGACTTAAAGATTATTAACGAGTTAAAACTTCAAGCCGAAAAAGTTGCCTTAACCGAAGACGAGCAATTAAAACTTAAAGCGCTCCGCTCAAAACTTCAAGAGTTTGATGAAAAGAAAATGAAACTCAACGAAATGGTCGTTCAAGACAACTTGAAGCGTGACGTTTTACAAGCGGATATAAACAAGAGTTCGCAAAAGAGAGAGCAAGAAGAAGTAAACTTTGCAAAAGTAGATACCGAACTTTCGTTTATGAGCGAAAATATATTTAACGAATATCAACTTACATACGAAACTTGCGAAGAGTATAGAGACCCTAGTTACGACGTTTCTATGAGCCATCAAGACATTACTACTTTAAAACGCAAAATTGCATCGCTTGGTAGCATTAACCCTAACGCTATTGAAGAGTATAACGAATTAAGCGTTGCGTATAACGAACTTTTAGTTCAACGCGACGACTTGTATAAGGCGCAAGAAGATTTACAAAAGGTTATTGACGACTTAACTAAGGAAATGACTTTAACCTTTAACGAAGGCTTTAAAACTATTAAAGCAAACTTTACAAAGATATTTAAAGAACTTTTTGGCGGTGGTACTGCCGACCTTATAGTTGAAGAAAGCGAAACGGGCGACCCGTTAGACGCAGGCATTGAAATAGTTGCCGAACCACCAGGAAAGAAACTTCAAAAAATCTCACTTTTATCAGGTGGCGAAATGGCGCTTACGGCTATTGCAATACTCTTTGCAATACTTAAATTAAGACCTATGCCGTTCTGCGTACTTGACGAAATTGAAGCCGCGCTTGACGACGCTAACGTTGAAAGATTTGCTAAATACTTACGCAATTTCTCAAAAGAAACGCAATTTATTTGCATTACGCACAAAAAAGTTACTATGGAAAATGCGGACGGATTATTTGGTGTAACGATGCCTGAAAAGGGCGTTTCAAGTATAGTTTCCGTTAAACTTGCAGACATTAAAGATATTGAACAAAGTTAAGGTAAAAAATGAGTATTTTTTCTAAAATAGCAAAATCATTACAAAAAACCAAAAATAAAATAGCCGACACTTTTGCGCGCGTTTTTTCAATCGATAGAATAGGCGAAGAGTTTTACGACGAACTTACCGATGCGTTAGTTGCGTCCGACATATCGTACTCAATCGCAAGCGAAATTGTAGAAGACCTTCGTGAAGAAATGATAGAAGGTAGCGTAAAGGATAAAAACGAAGTAATAAATGCGTTAAAAGCCGTTATTACTAATAAACTTTTAGAAACTGAAAGCGTTGAGTTTGAATATCCTTTGGTAATTATGGTTGTTGGCGTAAACGGCGTTGGTAAAACTACTTCGATAGGAAAACTCTCGCAATACTTTACGTCGCGTAAAAAAAGCGTAACCATAGTTGCGGGCGACACGTTTAGAGCCGCCGCAAGCGACCAACTCACTATTTGGGCGGAAAGGGCTAACGTAAGGGTAATTAAGCACGACGAAGGCGCAGACCCGTCCGCAGTTGTTTACGACGCTATTGCATCGGCAAAAGCCAAGAATACCGACGTTTTAATTATAGATACGGCAGGTAGGCTTCACGTTAAGAGTAACTTAATGGAAGAACTTAAAAAAATGAATAGAGTTGTTGAAAGGGAATATCCAAACGCAAACTTTTTAAAACTCATCGTTTTAGACGCTACTACCGGTCAAAACGCGATTTCACAAGTTGACGCGTTTGACGATGCTATCTCTCTTGACGGCATAGTTTTAACTAAACTTGACGGCACTGCAAAAGGTGGATTTGTTGTTTCGCTTTGTGAAGAAAAAGGCTTGCCTATACTTTTTGCAGGCGTAGGCGAAAAACTAGACGATTTAGTTGAGTTTAACGCGGAAGACTTTGTAGACGGATTGTTTTAATTTGACGGCTATATCATTTCAAATTCTCGTCAATCGCAAAATAAATTTTGCTAAAATCAACAATATTCCGTGATAAAGCCTAAAAGGTTTGTCATTACGTTATGCAAAATTTTCAAAAATATAAAAGGCTTAAACGCAATATGCAAGCGTTTAAGCCTTTATTTTTTTTGTAATTTATGAAATTATTGACGGTACGGCTAAAAGCGACGCGTAAGACAAAACGAATAATACGCCCGAAATTACGTCGAATAAATTATATTTTCTTTTAACTAGCATTATTATGGTGTATATTACAAAATATAACGCAACGGGCGCGCCGTAAATAAAAATTATAACAGAGCCTAAAACTGCGAAGCCGCCGTTTTCTACTTGTAACATATTATACGCAACGTCTATTGAAATGTATGCAAAAAACACGGCGCAAATTAAAAATATTACGTTAGAAATAATTTTAAATATTTTCATAAGTAAGCCTCCTTTGTTTAGCGTTTTATATTTAGTATATTTATTATAGCATAAAATATAATTCTATTCAATATATAATTTAAAATTTAAGTTCTCTTAAAACTATTCAAAAATTTGCCTTTTATACTTTAACGGCGTTACGCCGAACTTTTGCTTAAAGCGCATAATAAAGCGCGAACAGTCTAAAAAGCCGGAAGAATAGCACGCTTCGGTAACGGACGCGCCTTGTTTAAGTAATTTTTCCGCGTGAGACAGTCGCTTATATTCAATCAATTTTCCAACCGTTATTCCCGCATATTTTTTAAAGTTGCGGTTTAAAGTTGATTCGCTAATAAAAAAGCGTTTGGCAATTTCTTTACTGCCCGTAGTGGTTAGGTAATACGCGTCGATATAGGCAAGAATTTCACCAAGTTTATCGTTTTTTTGGCTCGTTTCAAAATTTTTAAAATTATTACTTTCACTTCCAAGTAGCGCTATAATTTCAAATAAACAGTTGGTTTTTAAAAACTTGTCGTCTATATCGGTTAGGCGTGTTGCAAGACTAATTAGTTTTTCCTTATTCTCGTCATTTAAAGTAATTTTTCCACGAACGCCACGCTCTAATAAAAAGTTAGTAACGGCATCGCCTAAAATCCAAATGCAAAAGTGTTCGTGCTTACACGACGAGTTGTATATACAGTGATGAACGTCAGACGGGTGAGAAACGACCGCGTCGCCACGCGTTATATTACTAACGGAACTGCCGTGTAAAAACGAAATATCGCCCGAAACGTTAATATAAATTTCAAACCAGCCGTGTATGTGCGCGTCGTCTATAACCGTTGAGTTTATATCAAAAAAACTTTCGGAACGGTAAGCGTTAAACTTTATTCCTCCAATCAATAAAGGGTTTAAATCTTTAAGTACAGGTGCATTTACCATAATTGCTCCTTTTGCGTGTATTTACATATAATTAGCATAAAATTACATATTTTTATGTAAATTTAGGTGCTATAATTGTAGCATAACAAAATAAACTTGTCAATAAAGGTAATTTATGTTAGATTATTTGTTAGTACTATTATCAGTAGTTTTACTTGCGGGAGCGTTTACCGTTCAAAAGTTTTATCAAAAGAGTACGGACGGTTCTACCGAAAGTAGCACCGTGTTTAGTATGGTTTCAGCCATTTGCTCAATAACGTTTTTAATTTTAAGAAACGTTACGGCAGACGGGCTTATGGTAGAGTTTTCTTGGTATTCGCTTATCAACTCTATTTTAAAGGGTGCGTGCGGATTTTTATATACCATTATCGGTTTTAAAATTTTACAGCGCTCTAACGTTGCAACTTATATGCTATTTTTAATGAGTGGCGGTATGGTAGTTCCTGCAATTTGGGGTTGGGCATTTTTAGGCGAACAGGCAACCGTTTTAAGAGTGATTGGAATAGTAGTAATACTTATTTCCATAGTTCTTTCTAATTCAAGCGTAAAAAAACTTGATAGGAAGCTAATTTTAATGTGCGTTTCGGTGTTTATACTAAACGGGTTTGTTAGCGTTTTTTCAAAACTTCATCAAGTGGCGGACGCTAAATTTAATCCTATTGACACGGTAAGTTACGCCTTAATAGGCACTATTTGTTCGTTTATAATGAGCTCTTCGCTTAAATTAGGCATTGCGTTAAAAAACAAAAAGAAAACCGAAGATAAAGGTAAAACTAAAATAAAAATTTGGTCAATACTTTTAATAGTTTTATACAGTGTTTTAGGCACTATATCAAATCTTTTGCAACTTAGCGGTGCAAAAAATTTAGATGCGAGCGTGCTTTATCCTATGGTAACGGGCGGAACAATCGTTTTATCGGGAATATTTGCTCTAATTTTCTTTAATGAAAAGCCAAGTAAAAAAGAGTGGATAGGAATTGCGCTTTGTTTAGTAGGAACTTGCTTGTTTTTATAATGAAAGGGGGAATTTTTTATGTTGACTTTTAGATTAGGTTTATATCAAAAAGAAGAAAAATACGCGCGTGAACTCGTTGAAGCAATAAAGCGTAACAAAGGCTGTTGTGATACCGTTTGGCTTTGCACAATGGGTTACTATCCAACCGTTAAAAAGCACGAAGAGTATGCAAAAGCGTGGGTTAAATCCGCTCAAATTTTTAAAGATGCGGGGCTTAAAGTTTCACTTCAAATAAACAACACCATAGGACATTGTGACAATGCGCTTTTAAAACCCGAAGACCGCCACGAATTTGCGCTAGGTATGCTACCTAACAACGGCGAAGACCCGTATTTAGTTGGGCACGACGGTAAAAAGAATATAAGTTGCTTTTGTTGGCGAAGCGAGCAGTTTAAAAGTTATATAAGTGAAACTATTAAAACTTACGCTAAAATTTTACAGCCTGCTACTATTTGGTATGACGACGACCTTCGCGCGCATAGCCACAGCCCTAATAAATTTCCGTGTTATTGTAATAGGTGTATATCGCTTTTTAACAAAGAGCAAGGCACTAACTACACGCGTGAAGAGTTGGTTTACAAAATGAATTACGAAGATATTTTATTGAGAAAAGAATATCTTAACTTTATTAAAAAAGGCGTTTATGAATTTGTTTATAAAATAACAAAAGACTGTTTAGAAGTTGCTAAAAACACCACTTTTGCGCTTGAATACGAGCATACACACAATTATTTAGGTCCAAGCGACGAGCATATTTTAGGCGCTATGTACGATGCGAGCGGGCGTGAAGTTGAAACGCGACCTGGTGGCGGAAATTATAACGATAAAGACCCGTATAGCCAGTATTATAAACTAATAACTCTTTCCGCTCCAAATTCGCTACTTCCAAGTTACGTTAAAAATAGCGTTGCAGAAATCGAAAATTTGCCAGGCGTTGCTTTTGGCAAAAGCATAGGCGGAATACTTAACGAAGGCACGCTTGACCTTGCCATAGGTTGCACGGGTTTAAGTTTTACGGACGTGCAGTCTTGCCACGAGCCTATCGGCTATTACGAAAAGATTTTTAAAGGCTTTAAAAAAATGCGTCCTTACTGGGAGCGCCTTTCTACCGTTTCAAAAAACGATTATCGTGGAACGGTTGCAATTTACTGGGGTAAAGAACCGCACCTTAAACCGCTTTTAAAAGAAGATAAGCCGTTTAGTTGGGACTACGTTTTAAACGAGGCGGATATAAACTTTTTGCGTTTAGGCGTTCCGTTAAGTTACGATAACCGTGCGGATATTGCGTATATTTTGCATAATAAAACGGTTGACTCAATGACGGATGCCGATATTGAATTTTTACTAACAAAACCCGTTATTACAGACTGCGAGTGTATTAAAAAACTTTGCGATAGGGGTTTTAAAAATAGATTTAATTTTACGGTAGAGCGCATAGGCACTAACTCTATGGAATATTTTACCGATGCGTTTGGCAAGGAGTACGAAGGTTTATTCCTTAAAGAAAACCCTTACGCGCACAAGTTTATGAACCGCTATGCAATAAAGGAAATAGACGGCAATTCTACCGTTTACGGCTACGTTCATAATGGTTACCACCTTGGCGATAATAAACGTTTGGGTGCTTCTGCTATAACTACTAAAATAAACGGTTCTAACGCCAAATGGGCGGTTTACGGTTATAGCGTTTGGGAAGATATTACGAGTTCAGCAAAAAGAAATCAAATTTTAGCGTGTCTTGACGATATTGCTAAAATGCCCGCGCGTTTAATGAGTGATGAAATTGCCGTTGTAATTCCGTCAGTTAATAAAAATGGTCAAACCACTGCGGTTACGGTAGGCAGTATATCGCAAAGCGGAACGGAGGCTATGGTTTTAAAAATTCGTTCTCCGCGTTCAAATAACGTTTCTATTATGGGCACAAGGCATAGTAGTTACGAGTTTAGTTGTGAAATAGGAAACAATGAAATTACGGTTAATCTTCCACCGCTTGACCCTTATGAAACTATAACCGTTTTCGTTGAATAAAATTAAAAAGGCTAACGCTTTTAAATTGCGTTAGCCTTTGTTGTTTATAGGTAAATAAAAAGGGCAGTTACGAGTGTAACTGCCTAAATGGAGCTTCTAACCGGAATCGAACCGGTGACCTCATCCTTACCATGGATGCGCTCTACCTACTGAGCCATAGAAGCATAACGCTTTATTATAATAGCACATAAAATTAAATTTGTCTAACGTTTTATAATATGTTTATAAAAAGGTTGCAAAATTTTAAATAATTATGTATAATAGGTTAGGTTGATATATTGATATATGGAGAGATGTCGGAGTGGTCGAACGAGCACGATTGGAAATCGTGTATACGCCATAAGCGTATCGGGGGTTCAAATCCCCCTCTCTCCGCCATCAAAAACCCTATTTGAACCCTTGTGGTTTAGATAGGGTTTTTGCATTGTTAGAGTTTTTTGGGGGGTTGAACGGGTAGGTATTGGCAACTTAAAAAGTTTAAGTTTTAGATATTAGTTGCCAACAAACAGTGGACACCCACTGTTTGCTACCCCGGCGTGATAGCAACACCGTAAGGTGCGTAAGTTTTGCGTTAGCAAAATTGCGGAGCAAATCCCCCTCTCTCCGCCAAAATTAAAAGCAAGTGGCTTTACGCTACTTGCTTTTAATTTTGGTTTGGTTTATGGTGGATTAAACCGCCATACAACTGTGGCTTAAAATTTAATTTAAATTAGTTACAAAAAAAGTCGGTACTGCTTGCTTCAAACGGCTTTCTACCTACACTCGTATTGTCTTTGCTTCTAAACCGAAGTTCAGGAATAGGGTTTGGCGCAATTTCAAATCTATAATCTTTGCCGTACGAGTTTATATGCGCTTCAATAACGTTATGTGACGGAACTATTTCCGTGCTTGGATTTATAATGCTTTGGTACTGAAAGAAGTTAGCGTCTTTTGCTAGGTCGTTAACGTTAACGTATTCTTCTAACAAGCCCGTATATTGTACCGTAGTAGAAAGAATATCTCTAACGTAAGATATATTTTCGTGCAAACTGATAGGGGCGGGGAAAGTTCCGTCCGGTATAACTTGTTGCCAGGTTTTATTTTCATATTTTTCAAGAAGTTCGCACGCTTTTTTAAGATGGCTAATTTCTATTGCTAAATTTTCTTCCCAAAGAGCCTTAACGTAAGGGTCGGTTTCAGTTTCATAGCAAGACCAGTATAAGTAACATTCCGTATATTCGTGCCATAGTAGCATTTCAAGCCAAGTTGCGCCCGAATCCATTAAAGATTCGTATTGCGTAACGTGTTCTTCTTCAACTTGCGCAATTTCCATATACAATTTTCTTGCAAGGTCGTTTTCAAAAAGGTTTGTAATATTCATATAATAGTTCATCGTTTGTTGCTCGGCTGCCGTTATAATCATAGTGTTTAACACGGTTTGCTTGTCGGCTTTTTTTGAATTTATATTCCGCTTTACGTTATCTTTATTAAAACGATGATGTGAAATTGTTGGTCTTCCCGGCATTATTTCAGTATATTTACCAACTAAACGCTCCGCCTTAACGCCTTGCATCATTTCTAAAAGATTTGCGTATCTATACAAATGGTCAAAATCTTCTAAAAGGGCAAAGTCTAGCGCTTTTTTAACGTAGCAGTCGCTTTCTCTTTTGGCAAGTTCGCTAGTTAAGTCAACCGCAAGTTGTTCGTAAGCAATAGTATGCTCTAACGCGCTTTCGTTACAAGGTTTTAACAGCGAAATTTTTATTTGTTGCTGTTTTTCTATCGAGCGAGTAATGGAAAGTTCACGGCGCAAGTCGTTATTAGTAACGTGGCGCGCAAATTGATGCGAAAACCAGTTGGCTTCAAATTCCGTGCCGTTCATTAAAATTATTCGCGTTTTAGTGTAAGGGTCAACTTCGTGTTTGTTATACGCTTTTGGATAAAGTTGTTTCCAGTTTTGAAAACTAGAAAGTAGGTTTATTGACTTTTCGTTAAATGGATTCAATGTTTTATCTCCTTACTAATTTACTACTTTTATAATACGTAGCGCGTAGTAAAGTTGTTCATTTATTCCGTTTAGCGTTAAAAAAAGCAAAACCGTAAATTCGGTTTTGCTTTCTATATAATATAGTGTTATTTTTGCAAATTTAAAATATAATCTTTCGGGCTTTTATTCGTTTCTTGCTTAAATATTTTTGAAAAATATAACGCGTCCTTAAAACCTGAAAGTAGGGCAATATTTTTAATACTCGTCATGCCTTGTTCCATTAAAAATACCGCGCGCTTAACTCGTAAATCGCGTAGATATTGCGAGTAGCAAATGCCTTTATTTTTCTTAAAATAAAACGATATATATTTAGGGTCGTAATTTAAAAGTTTTGATAGTTCTTTTAAGGAAAATTCAACGCTAGTAAACTCATTGTTGGTAATTTTAATAATATTTGAAAGTAGGTCGCTATACTCTTTTGAAGAAACGTTTAAATGCGCAAATAAATAGAGTAAAACCGATTCGCCAAATAAATCGGTGTTGTGCTCGGTTGCTTTTTTTAAAGAGTCAAAGGCAAATGCCGTTATTTCGCTATAACTTTGTTGAAGGTTAAAAACGCTAATGCTTTCCGTTAATTCAAAGCGCTCTATAATTTCGCTTGAACGCCTACCGTAAAACGAAACGTAAAAATATTTAAGGTCGCCACGTTGTTCAATATTAAAGGTTGTGTTTTTTTGCACTAAAAACGCATCGCCTTTGTTTAGCGGGAGTGAAGTGTTAAAGTGGTTAAGCGTTCCACTTCCTTCAACAACGAAGCCAAAAATATAGTTTTCCGTATAGGTGTTTTGTGACTGCACGTCGGTAACTTCGTAAACGAAGTTAGCGCAAACTAAATCGCTTGACCGAATAGTGCTAAATTTACAAATATCGTCTATATTGTTTTTCATATAACTCGTTTTCCAAAATTTAAATTTACATATTCAAAAATATTACAGACGCTATACCTAAAATTATACCTAAATATTGAATAGGTCTAAATTTTTCTTTATAGCAAAATATGCCTATTAGCGAGCATAATATGAGTTGTCCGCCCGAATAAACGGGGAAGTAAACCGCGTTTGAAATAATTCCAAGATTTGTAAAATACATCATTAAAATAAATGAAATGCCGGTAAATAAACCGCATAAACCGCCCCATACTGAAACGCTTTTAAGGTTTGATTTTAATTTAGGTTTTTCTTTAAAAAGCGCTATTACAAGTAATATTACGGTAGTTAATAAAAAGCTTATCATTAAAAACGAAACGCCGTTAAAAAGCACGTCTTGCTCGTTTCCAGACGGGCTTTGACCCGCTATTGAAATTATGATAGAGGCAACGCCGTCGGTAATAGCCGCAATTAAAACGTAAACTAGCCATTTAAACGTAATTTTAACTTGCTTTTGGTCTTCATTTTTATTTTTTGGCTCGTAATTTATTAAAATTATGCACGCAATAAATAGTGCAATTCCTATCCAAAAAAACAATCCTACCGGGTTGTTTAAAAATATAATGCCGTAAATTGCAGGAATTAAAAGCGCAAACGAAAAAATTAGGCTTGATATAGACATAGGGCCTTCTTTAAGCGCTAAAACCGTAAAATAATAGCAAAGAACGAACAGCGCTACGAGTAACAAAAGCATCCATATTTTAGATAAATTTATGCCTTTTTGTAAACCGCCTAACGCAAAAAACGCCACCACGAAAATAAGCGACGTAAAAAGCATTCTAATAGCGGAATAAAAAATAGGAGCGTCCTTTTTATACTCTTTAACGAACACGAAAGTAAGAGAAATTGCAATAATGTTAAATATGAATAAAAGTAAAATATCAAAAGTCATTTTTTTGTGTTACTCCTTTAATGAATATTATATATATAGCAAGGTTTTTTGTCAACAAATTGACGGCGCTTAAAACTTAGTTTTAAAGTTTAAGTAAATAGACAAAAAACATAAATAAATGGAAATTTTCTATATACAAGTAAAAAAACCTTTGTTATAATAAAGGCGTATAATGCAAATATACTATTTATAAGGAGAAAAAAAGATGATTGACAAAAGCGTTGAAGATATGGTTTTAGCATTAGTTAAAACTGACACTAAAAACTATCCAAAATACACTTTACCCGAAGGCTATTCCTTTAAGTTTTACGAAAAAGGCGACGAAGTTAAATGGGCACAGTTAGAAGTTGAACTTGGTCAATTTGACAGCGTTGAAAAGGGCGTTGAAGCGTTTGAAAAAGACTTTTTAATCGGTCAAAATTTAAAGCCCGAAGATAGAACGGTTTTCGTTGTTGATGAGGACGGTAATTACGTTGCCACCCTTTCACTTTGGGACGGTACGTTTTTAGGCGAATACCATCAAAGGCTTCACTGGATGGCAGTTAGCGATAGGTGTGCGGGCAAAGGCATTGCAAAAGCGTTAATGACGCGCCTTTTAGACCTTTACAACGAACTTGGATATAAAGATTTTATCTTTTTATACACGGGAACTTGGTACTATCCTGCAATTAACATATATCAAAAATTCGGCTTTAAATTTTACGAAGGCGAGCGCTCGGTAGTTGTATCGGCAACCGATGAAAATTTTAAAGAATATAATGAAAAAGCAATAAATATTGTTAAAGAGAAATTTAAGGAATATAAAAAATAAGGGG
>JAZOMW010000007.1:0-11000 GCA_045654225.1 Christensenellaceae bacterium
TTCGGCTTCATCGCTAAAATCAAAACTTCCAAAACCTAAACTAAACCAGCGGTTTGTTTCGTTGGCAAGGTCTAAAACGTAATATCCGTTGTTTAACTCAACAAAAGCCTCGCCGTTAACAAGCGGATTTGTTTTAGAATAGTCAAATTCTACTTTGCTACCAATGAATTTGCCGTCTTGGTTTACCGCTCTAAATTTGGTACTCGTGCCTTGATTTTCTAAAATATCTAAACTTGAAGCGTTTGTATATAAGGTAGAGCGTTCAACGATATATTCTTTTGACGGAACGTTTTTAATATAAGTGTAAAGGTAGCTACCTCTATCAGAGCCGTCATACGCTTTTCCCGCATATTCAAAATGTGAAAATTCAACCACTTCAATACCGTCTTCATCGTCGTAAATTTTAACGTACGTTGCACCCGTTAAAGTGTCTTTTGGTAAAAACGCATAAGGGTCAACGTACTCATCGCCGTCGGTAGAGCCGATGCCACCCTTTATAATATCGCTATCAATGCCTTCGTCTTTATCATCAATATAGTCGTTATAAACGTGGCCTATAAAGCCGGTAACAACGTCGTTTTCTTCGTCGTAATCAATGTAACGCGCGGTAATGCCGTTAAATACAACCAATTTATTTAAAACGGTTACGGTTTGAGTAAGTTCGTCAATTTTATCGCGCGCTTGTCTAGATAAGTCTTGAAGTTCATAGGTTTGCCAGCCAAAGTAGGTGAGCCAACCTTCGTCATAATAATAGTCGCCTTGTTCAAACGTGTGAGTTAAATCGCTATTATTTGCCGTGTTTAAACTTGCAAGCCTAGCGCCTCCACTTTGAACGCCGTCAAAGTTAAAGGAAAGGTCTACGTTTTCAAGTTTGTTTATACAGTAGTAATAAGCCGCGTTGAAAAGCCCGCCCGTCATATCGCACGTGCAAGCACCGCTAAACGAAATTGTAAGTGCAAGCAAGAGCGCGCTAACGCCTTTTAACAATTTTTTCATAAAGTCCCCCCTTATAAAACCACTTGCTTATAAATAAGCAAACTAATAATACTATTATATTTACGCATAACGAAAATGTCAATAAATTTTAAAAAAATAAAACAAAACGCGTTTTTAACAAAATTCTTGCTCTATATAAAATCAACGTTCTTTTTTACGCTTGGCAACGCGTTGCAATTTTTAATAAAGCGTAGTATAATTAAAATATACTTTTAAGCGGGTGTTAGTTAATTATGAAATATTTTGTATCAAGCGATATTCACGGGTTTCATAGCGAGTGGATTGAAGCGCTTAAAGAAAAACAATTTAATATAAACAATCCCGAACATATCATTATTGTGTGTGGAGACTTGTTCGATAGAGGACCGCAAGCCATAAAGTTGCAAAATTTTGTCGTTGATTTAATTGATGCAAATAAGATTATTCTTATTAAAGGCAATCACGAAGATTTGTTTTTAGATATGTTAAATTCTTGGCATAAAAAGAGTTATTTGGAATTGCATCACAACTCAAACGGAACGGTAGATACAGTTGTACAATTAGCCGACTGTAAACCGTCCGACGTGTATAACAACCCTATCGACGTATATCACAAAATAAAGCAAACACCGTTTTTAAATAAGATTTTGCCTGCAATGCTCGACTATTTTGAAACAAAAAATTACGTATTCGTGCACGGCTATATTCCGGCGATTAGAGATAAGTATCCTGGCGGAATGAGTGTTTACACTCCTATAAAAGAGTGGCGTAACGCTAGCGATTTATCGTGGGCAAAAGCAAGATGGTATAACGGTATGGATGCGGCTAGTCAAGGAGTTGTAGAGCCGAATAAAACGATAGTTTGCGGACACTGGCACTGTTCGTACGGCCACGCAAACATTGAAGGAAAGGGAAGTGAATTCGGCGAAAACGCCGATTTTACACCTTACTACGGAAAAGGGGTTATTGCAATCGACGCTTGCACGGTGGCTTCTAAAAAGGTAAACGTGCTAGTTATAGAAGATTAAATTTTAACCAAATTTGGTTTTATTGTAGTGATAATTATTTATCACGTAAAACAATACTTTTAATTATAAAAAAGCCGTGCAACTGCACGGCTTTTAGTATGTTTTATTTTATAAGAGCGTTCATTTCGTCAAGCACTTTTTCCATATCGCTAACGAGTTTCAATTGCGTTCTTGCTCTATCAAGGTTTTGACCTTCGCGGTGAGTTCTAAAATACGTATCGCCCGATAAGTAATCGGTTAAAAATCGCATACCGCACTCGATAGTCATTAAAATAGATGAAAAAGCAAGGTTTTGCTTTTCAATATCGGTAATAGAGTCGCCAAGCGCTTCTAAAAATCCTTCAAGATACATTTTGTAAAGGTCTAAACGGAAGTTTACTTTTGAAAGGTCTTTTTCATCTTCACTGCATGGGTTACAACCAAACCTAATACTGTCGCCAAAATCGTAGCAAACAGAGCCTGGCATAATAGTATCAAGGTCTATAACGGCAACGGGCTCGCCCGTTTTATCGTCTAATAAAACGTTGTTAAGTTTAGTGTCGTTATGCGTAACTTTAAGTGGCATTTCACCGCTTTCAAGCATATCTACAATTTTGCCGTAGTAATGAGTTCTTGCCTTAATAAACTCAATTTCGGGTTGACAATCTTTTGCTCTATCAAACTCGTCTTTTTCAAGCGCTTTTAAAAAGTTTTCATAGCGTTTTTTAGTATTGTGGAAATCTGGCAAAATTTCGTAAAGTTTAGACGCGTCAAACTCGGCTAAAAGTTTGTTAAAGTTACCAAACGCAATAGCGCTATAATAAAAGTCTTTCGGGCGAGTAACCGTTTGGTAGGCAACCGTGTTTTCAATGAATATAAACACGCGGAAACACTCGCCGTCTTCACGCCTAAAATAACTTTCGCCCGCTTTCGTTTTTATAACCGTAAGGCTTTCTCTATCGGGGTTACCACCGCGTTTTTTAATGCGGTCTCTATTAAAATCTGTAACGAGCGTAATATTGCTCATCAACTCGTCAACCGATTTAAACAGCGACGTGTTAATTTTTTGCAAAATAAAGCGATTTATTTTGCCGTTTTCGTTATAAACTGCAAGGTAAGTGCTGTTAATGTGTCCAAAACCGTAAGGCGAAACACTTAAAAGCGTGCCGTCAATCCTGAAATTGTCAAGAACTGATTTTAACTCTTTAAATACTTCCATTATTAAAACTCCACAACGTCTTTCGGCTCTCTCGTTTTATACTTTCCGTTAGTAAAGTCAGGAATTTCAACGAGTGCGCCACCGTTTTTAATTGAGATTTCACTAAGGTAAGTTATGCACATCCAAGATGCCGCGTCGTAAACGTCAATAGGCATTTCCGTACCGTTTCTAAGCGCGTCAAAAAACGCAACGAATAAAAAGTAGTCCATACCGCCGTGACCCGCATCCAAAATTTCTTGCGGAACGTCTTTCCAAAATTCAGGCAAATATTGTTCGTATTTTTTTGCGCTATTATGATTTTGTTTAAAAAAGTCAAGTTGAGAAACGTTTTCGTTGTATTCGCCCTCAACAAGCATCATATCGTTATCTTGCATATACATGCCTTTCGTTCCGCGAACGGTAAATTCGCGCGAGTAAAAGCGTGGCAAGGTAGTATCTAAGCAAAGGCTAATAAGTTCGCCGTTTTCACACTTGATTAAAGTTCTAACGATGTCGCCTTGTTTAAATTCAACGCCTTTTAATACCGCTAAATCTTCTCTTTCATTTACGTAGTCGCGAAGACCTGCCGATTTTGACGACATTGACGTAAGTGAAACCATCCTGTTACCGCGGTTAATATTTAAAAGTTTAGCGATAGGTCCAAGGTTGTGCGTAGGGTAGTTATCACAGTTGCGGTTAAGGTAGTTGTTAAAGCGGTAGTGTCCGTTTATTTTACCGTACGAAACTTCGTCGCGAAGGTCGTGGCCGTACGCGCCGTGACAATATACTATTTCGCCTAAAAGACCTTTTCTTGCAACGCTCGTTGCTAAAAGTTCGTCTCTATTAAAGCAACAGTTTTCCATAAACATAAACGGAGTTTTCGTTTCTTCGTAAGTGTTTATAAGTTTGTAGCAGTCTTCTACGCAATAAGCGCCTCCAACTTCCATTGCTACGGCTATGCCTTTTTTCATAGCGTAAGTTGCAACTTCAACGTGGTACTCCCAACCCGTTGCAACGAAAACCGCGTCTGGCTTAACTTCGTCAAACATCAGTTTATAATCGCTATAAACTTTTGTATCAATATTAAATTCTTTTTTAATAGTGTTTTTAACGCCTTCGGCTCTTTCTATAAAACCCGTATCGCAAAGGCCTGCAATTTCAATGCCTTTAATTCTTGTTAAAACGTGCTCTGTTAAAGTTCTACCGCGTTGACCGCATCCGCAAACTACTATTTTAATATCTTTCATAATTATACCTCAAAGTTTTGTTTTTTGCAATACTATTATAAAACTAAAACGTTGCGGTGTAAATATTAAGGCGCTTTTTATTTATGTGTTTTTTTATCTTTAATTATTGACATTTTAACACGTTTTATATATAATTGACAAGTAAGAGGAACAATGATGAATAAACTTTATCAACGCCGTCATTTAAAGTTTTCGGGCATGACGTCGTTTTCACCGTTAAGCGTTTCAAATTTTGGCTATCACGATTTTCATTATATAAAAAAGGATAACGCGCTTCACGTTCAACACGGATACACTCTCCACTTCGTTCAAAGCGGTAGTGGAACGCTTCAAGTAAAAGATAAAATTTTTGAAGTTTTTGAAGGTGATTTTTTCTTTTTGCCACCAAGCGTTGAAATGCGTTACGTTCCAAGCGAAAACACGCCTTGGTCGTATTACTGGTTTTATTTGTATGGCGACGGAGCAAAAGAACTCGGTTTTTCTATGGGCTTTTCACTCGACAATCCCGTGCGTCACGCAACTAGTCCAAAAGAGATAAACGAAATGCTAAATTCGCTATTTTTGCAAGGAATTTCGCAAGAAGAACGCTATTTTAAAACACTTTCAACTCTTTATAACGTAGCGTCAAAACTATCGGTCAACCGCAAAAATGCGGAATACGTTTGCAATAGTGACACCGTTGAAAAAATTAAGGAAATTATTAAACTTAACCACAAAGACCCTAATTTTTCAGTCGAGTGTTTAAGCGATTTAATATTTATTAGCCAGTCGTATATTTGCAAGTTGTTTAAAAACAAAACGGGTATGTCGCCCGTAAAATACCTTATTAAACAAAGGCTTAAAAGCGCGGGCGCGCTACTTAAAGAAGGCGACTATACCGTTAAAAAACTTGCGTTTTTAGTAGGTTTTAAAGACGAACTCCATTTTATGAAGGAGTTTAAAAAAGAATACGGCTTAACCGTTAAAGGGTATAGCCAAAAATTCAAACAAAATTAAGGACTGCGTTTAAGCAGTTCTTTTTATGTGTTTTTTTCTTTTCATTAGCCCGTAAAACACGTTTAAAAGGTAACTTATAATATAAAGTTATACGCGTTTTCTATATTCGGTTGGTGAAAGACCTATTGCATCTTTAAACGATTTTGAAAAATGGAACTGGTCGCAAAAGCCAACGGACAACGCTATTTCGCCTACCGTAAGGTTTGAAGACGAAAGCAAGAGTTTTGCTTGTTCAAATCTTATGTCGTTTATCGTTTTTTTAGGCGACGCATTAGAGCAGTCTAAAAACACTCTTCTTAAATGTACCGCCGAAATTCCAACTTCTTTTGCCAAAGTGTCAACGGAAAAATCTTGTTCGCGGTAATGGTTAATTATAATTTCGATAGCCTTTGAAAAAATGCTAAACGAGTTAGAGTATTTTTTATTTTTTGCGCTTATTAGTTCGCAATAAATTCGGTTTAAAATTTCGTACGCCTTAGGCGTTTTTAACGGCGACGGCTTAACCCAGTTGTATAAAAATTTATAAAAATCTTTTTTGGCGTTTTTAACGTTGCGAAAAACAAATGGAGAAAGCCCCTGTTTATTAAACGAAAAGTCAATGCAAACGTATTTGGCGCTTTCCTTAATTAAAATATTATAGTCACCGCCTTCGGGTAAATACAAAACGTCGCCTTCTTGAACGCTTAACGTGTTTTTAGCAAATATATAGTCGGCTTTGCCTTGTAAAACGTAACAAAATCCGTCACATTTACGTTTTTCGCTTCGTTTTATAAAGTCGGGATTAAACTTGCCCTCGTACGATTTATGTATTTTTTCAATAATAAGATTGTCTTCCATATAAGCCTCAAACGTTAATTACTACGTATTTTTTATGGTAGGGTACCCTTATTTTAGCAGTATTACGCAAATTTGTCAATAAAAAATGTTCGAAAAACACATAATGTATTATATATTCATTTACTTAGCAATTTTGCTTTGATATGCTTAAAATACATAGGGAGGGATTTTATGGCAAATTTTTTTGAAAATAGAAAGTTTATTGAAAATGAATTTGAAAACGCTAAATTTGATGAATCTACCGGAAAATCCGTAGAAGAACTTGAAAATGCTCTTATAAAGTGGCAAGAAGAAAGCACTTTTGACGAAGACCGTGAAGAATTTTGTGCTAAAATTTACGCATATTTACTTAAAAACGCAAGGCTTGAAATTAACGAGCGCACGCCGTTTTCCGTAAAATTTGATATCGGTGTTGAATATAAAAAGACCGCCTCGTGGGACGTTTTTGATAAAATACTTTTTAGAAGACAAAGGGAAAAGGTTTTAGGCGCTTATCTTCCAAAAGAATATAGAAAAATGTGCGACTGGCAAGAGGTTGGGCTTGGAGACGTGTTCACGGACTTTTGGCACACCGTGCCAAATTGGCTAAACCTTATTCCGCAAGGCTTTTTGGGCATTTTAGAAAGCGCAAAATTAAACAAGCAAAAACTTGAAGATAAAAAAGACGAGCGCGGTGTTAGATTTTTAAATTCCGTTATAATTAGATACGAGGCAATTATTGAATTTTTAGAAAGGGTTTACGACTACTCTTTAAAATTCAACGTGCCCGCTTTTTCAACCGCGGTTAAAAACTTAACTAAAAATCCGCCAAAAACTTTATACGAAGTAATGCTCTTTTCTATCTTTTATCTTTACTTTGAAGAAATAGGACCTGAAAGGGGTAGAACTCTTGGCAATATTGACACGCTTTACTATCCGTTCTATAAACAAGAACTTGAAAAAGGCACTCCGCTTGAAGAAATTAAAGATTTATTTAGATATTTCTTTATTCACTTCGTTGCAACAAAACGCTTTGCGCAACAACCACTTTTAATCGGTGGCTCAAACTTCGACGGTAGCGATAGGTGTAACGACCTTACCCGCCTTATTTTAGACGTTTACGACGAACTTAATATCTACGACCCTAAAATCCATTTGCGTTATCATAAAAATATTGATGAAGCGGTGCTTACTAAAACGCTTGATATGATAAGGCGCGGAAACAGTAGTATATGTATTGTAAACGACGACGCGGTTGTTGACGGTTATAAAAAAATAGGTATTGACCGTAAAGACGCTATAAACTACGTTTTACTTGGTTGCTACGAACCCGTAATTATTGGTAAAGAAGAGCCCGAAGTTGGCGTTTCTTGGCTCAACGCGGTTAAGCCTTTGGAATTTATGCTAAATAGCGGTAAAGATATTATGACCGATAGGCAAATAGGCATAACTGAAAATAGCAATTTTAATACTTTTGATGAAGCTTTCGACGCGTATTTAAAAGAACTTGACGCAATTATCGACTTTACAATTGACTTTGCAGGCAAGCAAAGTAAGTATAATACGTTAATTAATCCGTCGCCTATATATTCTTCAACGTTTACGGCTTGTTTAGAAAAGGGTAGAGACGTTCACGAATATCCTTTAAAATACAACAATATGTCGATAAAATGTTTCGGGCTTGGAACGGTTGTTGACAGTTTAGTTGCCATTAAAAAATTCGTTTTTGATAGTAATGAAATTTCTTTAAGCGAATTATTAACTGCTCTTAAACGTAACTTTGAAGGCTATGAAGAATTAAGAACTAAAATTTTAAACGATAACGACAAATACGGTAACGGCTTACCGCTCCCTGATGAAATTATGGTTAAAATAACCAAGCATTTAGGCGATAAGTATTGTGGAAAAGTTGTAAACGACGGTAGGCGCTTGCGTCTCGGTCTTGACTCGATTGACACGCATTTAAGTAGGGGTAGAGATACTTCTGCAACGCCTGACGGAAGAAAGGCTACCGAGCCGTTATCGCGTAACCTTTGTGCAACCGCTGGTAAAGATAGGGCCGGCATAACCGGTTATATGCAATCGGTGTTAAAAATTGATGCGAGCGCATTTTTAGACTCCGCAATTTTCGACTTTACTTTACATCCGTCCGCAATAGAAGGCGATAAAGGTTTAGTTGACTTTGTTTCGCTTGCTAAAATTTTCTTTAATAACGGCGGTTTTGCAATGCAAGGCAATATCGTTAATAAAGAAACGCTTATAAAAGCGCAAGAAAATCCTGAAAAATATTCTACTCTTCAAATTAGAGTTTGCGGTTGGAACGAATATTTTGTTAAAATGACAAAAAGAAAGCAAGACTATTTCATTTCTTCCGTAGAGGACTAAACTATGATTTTTGCAATTAAAAGATTTGAAACTCACGACGGTGACGGCATTAGAACTACGGTATTTTTTAAAGGCTGTCCGCTCCGCTGTGTATGGTGTCATAACCCGGAGTCGTTTAGTTTTAAAAAAGAGATAGCGTATAACCCGGAACTATGCCGAAATTGCGGTATATGTTCAACGCTATGTAACGCCAACCAAATGGTTGACGGCAAGCACGTTTTTAATAGAGAAAAATGCGTACTGTGTGAAAAATGCGTTAGCGCTTGCCCTGCGCGCGCCTTTGACGTGTACGGCGACACGCGCTCCGTTTTAGAAATTGCAAGAGAAGTTTTACTAGATAAAATGTTTTTTGACGGGTCGGGTGGCGGAGTTACTCTATCTGGCGGAGAACCGCTTATGCAAGAAGAGTTATGTATAAGCCTTGCAAAAATTTTAAAGGAAAACGGCGTAAACGTTGCAATAGATACTTGCGGATACGTTGAAACTCGCGTAATAGAAAGGGTTTTACCGTACGTTGACACGTTTTTATACGATATTAAGGCAATCGATAGTGAAGTGCATAAAAAATGCACGGGCAAAACTAACGAACTTATTTTAAAGAACTTAAAATATATTGACGATGCGGGCAAAGATATTGAAATTAGAATTCCTTACGTTCCTCAGTTTAACGACGGCGAAATGGAAAAAATAGCAGAGTTTTTAAAAGGCTTAAAAAACGTAAAAAGAGTTAAAGTTTTACCGTATCACAAGTATGCGGAAATGAAGTACATTTCGCTTGGCATAAAGGACGAGTCTCCCGAAACGTTGCCAACGAAAGAAGAAATAATAAACGCGCGCAACATTATTAGTAAAATTAGCGGTTTAGAAGTTTTATAAGGAGAAAAATTATGATTTTTAGTCAAAGTTGGTTAGGTTATAGAATTCATAACGGCGTTAAAAGCGAGCCTTTCAAGGTAGAAGTTCCAGGCAATATTCAATACGACTACGGCGTTGCAAACAATTTTAAAGACGTATACTATAACGACGGTTGCCGTCAATACGAAGCCCTTGAAAACGATGAGTGGGAATATAGCGCCACTTTAAACTATCAAAAAACCGAAGGCGAAAAAGTGTTTTTCGTTAGCAAGGGAATTGATTATAAATATCAAATTTTTCTTAACGGTGTAGAAATTTATAAAAATGAAGGTATGTTTTCTCCCGTTGAAATTGACCTTACTTCTTCTCTTACGGGTAGCGACGTTTTAACCGTAAAAATTGCACCGCATCCAAAAAGAGACGGCGCGCCAAAAGATAGAAGCGAAGCCGACCACTCCGCAAAACCACCGTTTTGCTACGGTTGGGACTGGAACCCACGCCTTTTAATTTCGGGCTTATATAGAGACGCGTATATTGAAACTCGAAACGACTATTTTATAGGCAACTGCGAGCCAACTTATAAATTAAGCGACGACTTTTCTTATGCGGACGTTAACTTTATAATAGACTGCAAAAAAGAGTGCACTATTACTTTAAAAGACGACGACGGCAACGTAGTTTATAACGGCACTCAAAAATCGTTTAGGTTACAAAACCCTAAACTTTGGTGGTGTAACGGCGAGGGCGAGCCTACGCTATATAGTTATATAGTAGAAAACGAAAAATGCAAAAAAGAGGGCAAGGTTGGGTTTAGAAGAGCAAAACTCGTTGAAAACGACGGCGCGTGGACAAAGCCAGGCTTTCCAAAAGGACCTGAAAATCCGCCTATAACGTTAGAACTTAACGGTAGGCGCGTGTTTATGAAAGGCTCGAACTTCGTAAACGCCGATATTTTCCCTGGTAGAGTAACAAAAGAGTATTATAAAGAACTTATCGTTTTAGCCAAAAACGCTAATATGAATATATTTAGAATGTGGGGTGGCTCCGGCCCTATGCACGAGTGTTTTTACGAACTTTGCGACGAACTCGGCATTATGGTTTGGCAAGAGTTTATGCTTTCTTGCAACAAATACCCTAACGACGAGCACTATTTAGAAGTTTTAGAAAAAGAAGCAACTAGCATTATTTTAGAACTCCGCAATCACGCTTGTTTAGTTATGTGGTGTGGCGGAAACGAACTCTTTAACGGTTGGTCGGGTATGGACGAGCAAAGTTTACCGCTCCGCCTACTTGATAAACTTTGTTACGAGCACGATAGAAACCACCCGTTTATTAAAACTTCGCCTATTATGGGTATGGCGCACGGCGGTTACACTTTTTACGACGAAGTTAGGTTTGGCGGGGATATGTTTACCGAATTCCAAAGGGCAAACAATACGGCTTACACGGAATTTGGCGTTCCGTCTATTGCACCGCTTGAAGTGCTTGAAAAGATTATTCCAGAAAACGAAATTTATCCTA
>JAZOMW010000008.1:0-8826 GCA_045654225.1 Christensenellaceae bacterium
AAGAAAGAGTGAAAACGTTTCCATCACGCGTGACGTTTCCGGCGAAGGCGTACAACAAGCGCTTTTAAAAATTATTGAAAGCACCGTTGCTTCCGTTCCGCCACAAGGTGGTAGAAAGCACCCGCAACAAGAACTTTTGCATATTGACACAACTAACATTTTGTTTATTTGTGGCGGTGCGTTCGTAGGTCTTGATAAAATTATTGAAAAGCGTAAAGATAATTCAAGTTTAGGCTTTGGCGGTAGTACAAAAAACAGCGAAAAAGTAGTTTTAAATGACGTTCAACCACAAGACTTAACTAAATACGGTTTAATACCCGAATTTGTAGGACGCGTACCTATAACCGTTTGTTTAGAAGCGCTTGACGAAACTGCGCTTGTAAAAATAATGACCGAGCCTAAAAACGCGTTAGTTAAACAATACAAAAAGTTAATAGGTATGGATAATTGTGAGTTGGAAGTTACCGACGACGCGGTTTTAGAAATAGCGCAAAAAGCAATTTCGTTAAAGACGGGCGCTAGGGGACTTAGAACTATTTTTGAAAACTTAATGCTTGACAGTATGTACGATATTCCAAGCGTTGAAAACGTTGAAAAAGTTATAATCGACGCGGACGTTGTTAAAGGCAACAAAAAAGCAAAAATTATAAACAAACAAATAGCGTAACAAAATGCGAGTTAAGTACTCGCATTTTTTTGTTGCATTTTGGCTATACTAAAAGTATGAGTTTTTTAGGCTTTAATTTTTTAGAATATTCAAGGTTTGCTCGCGGAAAAAAAAGCGCAACGCTATCGGGCGCAATAGTATATTTTACTATTCTTGGTTTAGTGCCTATGGCGTATTTAGCAAGTTTAACCTTGTCAATAATAGGTAAAGAGTTAGGCGACGTTTTATCACCTTTCGTTTATCCCGAGTTAAAGCAAGTGTTTTTATACGTTATAGAAACGGCAAAAAATTTAGGTAGCGTAGGAAACGCGTTAGTTGCGTTGCTTGCGCTTTATTCTTCGGCAAACGTATTGTTTCACTTAAAATCAAGTGGCGAAGTTATTTATAATTATCACGTTAATAACTCGCTATTTAAAAGGTTGATTTCTATTTTATTCACTTTTGTTATAATTTGCGCGTTTTCTTTGTTTTTTGCGCTATACGTTGCCATTATTCCTATAATCAATCAAAAATTAAACGCGTATTTTTCATCGGCAATAAATATATTTGTGTTGCTTTTTGCCGTATTTTTACTATCGGTTTTGCTAAATTTTTACGTTTGTCCGTATAAAATTAGGCTTAAAGAAGTTATAATAGGTAGCGCTTATACTTGCGTGCTATCACTTATTTCAAGCGCGGTATTTTTTATTTATATAAAATACTTTGCAATGTATTCTAAAATTTACGGCGCAATAGCGGTAATATTAGTGTTTTTAAGTTGGCTTTACTTAATAGTAAAATCTTTTATAGACGGAATAGTTTTAAACGTTTACTTAATGGGTAAAAAGGTAACGCGAAAAAGGGCAACTGTAAAAAGAACTAAACTACTTAAAGCTAATTAAACATAAATAAAAAACCGCCTTCATATAGTAAAATAAGGCGGTGAAAAAGTGATAGATTATAAAGAAGATAGAATAGTTTTAGAAGCACGTTATATAATTGAAAATAACGCCACGGTTAGAAAAACCGCAAAAGAATTTAAGGTGGGTAAATCTACCGTACATAAAGACGTAACAAAAACGCTTAAAGGCATAGATATTAACCTTTATAACGCCGTTAAAAGCGTTTTAGAAACGAATTTAAAGGAAAGGCATATTCGCGGTGGAATAGCCACCAAAAAACGCTATCAAACTATAAAAGAATTAAAAGAAGAAATCGCTTTAACAAAATAAAATTGGCGGGCTTATATAAGTCCGCTTTTATTTTTAATTTAAACGGGTGCACAAAAGAACTTTCAAAAATAATTATAATTGCAAACGGTGTTGAAATATGTTAAAATTTATCAAAATATAGTAAAAAAGGAACTTTTAATGTATTATAGGCATAATTTAGACTTTAAATATCCCGACCGTAGCGACGAGCATATGATAAAAGTAAAACGCCTTCGCGATATCAATTTTGATGAAAACTATCCTTATTTAAAAAAAGGTTTTTGGTACGGAGTGTTGCGCGTTATTTATTTTATATCACTTAACGTTATTATGTTTCCGCTTTTAAAACTTAGCCACGGATTAAGAATTTACGGTAGAGAGAATCTTAAAAAGTATAAAAACGAGTTTAAAAACGGTGCAATAACCATATCAAACCACGTTTTTATGTGGGATTTTTTATGCGTATCAAAGGCGGTGCGCCCGCATATGAGCCGTTTCCCCGCGTGGAAAATTAACCTTTACGGCCCTAACGGTCCGCTAATTAGAATGGCGGGCGGAATACCTATTCCAACGGGCAATATGCGCGCAATGGTTAAGTTTAAACAAGCCGTTGAAGAAGTTTTAGAAAATAAACAATGGCTACACTTCTTTCCAGAAGGCTCTATGTGGTTTTTTTATCCGGACGTGCGTCCATTTAAAAAAGCGGTATTTAAATACGCGGTTAAATACGATAGACCTATTATTCCACTTGCAATGACTTTCCGCGATAGAAAGGGTATAACAAAGCTGTTTACAAAAAGACCTTTCGTAGATATTCATATAGGCGAGCCTTTATTTGTAAACAAAGAACTTCCGCCTTTTGAAGCGATTGACGATTTGCATAAAAGAGCCTACCACGTTATGCAAGTTATGTGCGGTATAAACCCCAGCGACCCGACCTACAACGTTGACCAAAATATTGATAATTACAAAAAAACAATGTAAAAAAGAACGGCAAAAGCCGTTCTTTTAAGTTTATTTTTTTGTTAGTAATTATTTTAATTCAGTATTTTTGGCAATTTTTCCAAGTGAATAAATTTGAAGGCTTGAATAATACATTGGAATACCAATGAGTCCCAAAATTATACCTAAATAACAATTATGACAAGTGGAATGGTAAAGTCAAAAGATGAATCAGCTGAGAATAAAAAGATAAAGTAAAAATATTTACTGTCAATCATTAAGCCAATAAGTGCCATTAAAATTGCAAGGGCAACTGCGCAAGCGCCTATAAACATAAAAAGTCTGCTAAGTCTGTAAAGCTTTTCGCCACGCTCTATAACTTTGCCTGTGTTAAGGGTTTTGTTGTAATCAAACATGTTTTATACTCCTTCTATTTTGATAAAATAATTATATAGACAAAAATTGTCTATGTCAAGTATTTTAGATAAATATTGTCTATTATATAAGATATGGATATATTGTTTAATGAAAGATTATTGCAATTAAGAAAAGAAAAAGGGTTGTCCCAATTAGAACTTGCAAAAATTTTAGGAACAACTCAACGTAGAATTTCTTATATGGAATTAGGAAAAGTTGAGCCTGACCTTGCAACGCTTATATTGCTTGCTAAATTTTTTGACGTGACAATTGATTATTTAATAGGAATTAAAGATTATTAAAATAAAAAAAATGCGAATCAAACGATTCGCATTTTTGTTTGTGTTTAAAAAATTACTTCATCGCTTTAAGGGTAGCAACTGCAACACAAATAAAACAATTAAAAATATTATTTTTATGACACGCATCTGTCATATTTATATTATTAAAATATAATTATAAAAAATTTATGCTAGGTATGTAAAATAATGTTTTTGTTTTTATTGATAATATTTGAACTGTCTATTCTCTTAGTGTGGCTTGTTGACTATACTACTAAAACCCCTCGTGAGAAATGGAATAAAAAAGACGCTATAATTCCAATAATTTCGGTTGTGTTAACAATAATTATTACTATTTTTTGTTTTATTCATCCTTTAATAGGTTTGTTATTAGTAATAATTTATTTGATTATTAGGTTTATAATTTGGTTATTTAAATAAAGAGAAGGTGATTAGTTTATGAAAAAGTTGTTACGTTGGTTTTTTGCTATTCTTTTCTTGCCGTATTTGCTTATTTTCTTTTTATGCAAAAAATTAAAGTTGTTGGAGATTGTATTTTTTGCCTTAATTATAATAACTGAAATTGGCAAATTAATTTTGCGTTACTCTTATAAGCCAAAATCTCGCAATTATAGAAAGTGTTGTTAATAAAAAATACGCTATCGTTTGATAGCGTATTTTAATTTTAAATTTTAATTAGTTCATTGCTTTTTCGATAGCAACTGCAACTGCAACGGTAGCGCCTACCATTGGGTTGTTACCCATACCGATTAAGCCCATCATTTCAACGTGAGCAGGAACTGAACTTGAACCTGCAAATTGAGCGTCACCGTGCATACGACCCATAGTGTCAGTCATACCGTAAGAAGCAGGACCTGCAGCCATATTGTCTGGGTGTAAAGTTCTACCAGTACCGCCACCAGAAGCAACGGAGAAGTATTTAACGCCGTTTTCGTTACACCACTTTTTGTAAGTGCCTGCAACAGGGTGTTGGAAACGGGTAGGGTTAGTAGAGTTACCCGTAATTGAAACGGAAACGTTTTCAAGTTTCATAATAGCAACGCCTTCGTTTACGTTATCTGCGCCGTAGCATTTAACTTTTGCGCGGTCGCCCGTTGAATATGGTTTTTCATAAACAACTTTAACAGTTTCGCTATATGGGTCGAATTCAGTTTCAACGTAAGTAAAGCCGTTAATTCTTGCAATAATCATAGCCGCGTCTTTACCAAGACCGTTTAAAATAACGCGTAAGTCTTTTGAACGAACTTTGTTTGCATTAAGTGCAATTTTAATAGCGCCTTCCGCAGCGGCGAAAGATTCGTGACCTGCTAAGAAGCAGAAACAGTCTGTAGCGTCGTTTAAAAGCATTGCGCCAAGTTCGCCGTGGCCTATGCCAACTTTACGGTTGTCAGCAACCGAGCCTGGAATACAGAAAGATTGTAAACCTACGCCGATAAGCGATGCCGCTTCGTAAGCCTTTTTAACGCCTTTTTTAATAGCGATAGCCGCGCCAACGGTGTAAGCCCAAACTGCGTTTTCAAAGCAGATAGGTTGAGTGCTTCTAACAATTTCATCACAGTCAACGCCTTTTGCTAAGCAAATTTCTTTACATTCTTCAATTGAAGAAATGCCGTATTCGGCTAAAACTTTATTGATTTTATCAATTCTTCTTGAATAACCTTCGAATAATGCCATAATTTAGTACCTCCTTATTCCTTGCGTGGGTCAATGTACTTGAACGCATTGTCAAATTGACCGTAGTGACCCATTGCTTTGTTGTACGCTTCGTTAGGGTCCATACCTTTTTTAATAAAGTCAGTCATTTTGCCAAGAGATACGAATTCGTAACCAACAACTTGCATATCTTCGTTAAGAGCCATTCTCGTAACGTAGCCTTCCGCCATTTCAAGATATCTAGTGCCTTTTTCCTTCGTGCCGTACATAGTGCCAACTTGTGAACGTAAGCCTTTGCCAAGGTCTTCAAGGCCGGCTCCTATAACTAAACCGTCGTCACTAAACGCTGATTGAGTACGACCGTAAACGATTTGTAAAAATAACTCTCTCATAGCGGTGTTAATAGCATCGCAAACAAGGTCGGTATTAAGTGCTTCTAAAATAGTTTTGCCAGGAAGGATTTCAGACGCCATTGCGGCAGAGTGAGTCATGCCCGAGCAACCGATAGTTTCAACGAGCGCTTCTTCAATAATGCCGTTTTTAACGTTAAGTGTAAGTTTGCAAGCGCCTTGTTGTGGAGCGCACCAACCAACACCGTGTGTTAAACCAGAAATATCTTTAATTTCTTTTGACTTAATCCATTTGCCTTCTTCGGGAATAGGTGCAGGGCCGTGGTTAGGGCCTTGTTTAACGCAAACCATATTCTCTACTTCGTGTGAATATTGCATATTTGTTCCTCCAAATTAGTTTTTTAAATAGTTTAAAGTTAGTATAACAAATTAAGTTGAAATTTGCAAGCGTAGAAAGGCTATCTTTTTAAATAAAAGATAATCTTTTGTAATTGGCGTATTTATCTTGACTTTTTTGCGGTATTTTGTTAAACTTATTTATTGATAATTTAGTCGTTTAACAATTGTTAGAAAAGGAGATTGTTATGAAGATATACGAAGAACTCGTTGAAAGGGGACTTATTGCGCAAGTTACCGATGAAAACGAAATTAAAGAACTTTTAAACAACGGCAAAGCAAAATTCTATATAGGCTTTGACCCTACGGCTGACTCGTTGCACGTTGGTCACTTTATGGCGCTTTGCTTAATGCGTAGGCTTCAACTTGCGGGCAACCAACCCGTAGTTTTAATAGGCGGTGGCACGGGCCACGTTGGCGACCCTTCGGGTAGAACGGATATGCGCTCTATGATGACCAAAGAGCAGATTGACCACAACTGCAACTGCTTTAAAAAGCAAATGGAAAAATTTATTAAGTTTGACGGCGAAAATCCTGCAATTATGGTAAACAACGCGGACTGGCTTTTAAAACTTAACTACGTTGAACTTTTAAGGGAAGTTGGCGGTTGTTTTTCAGTAAACAATATGCTTAGGGCGGAGTGCTATAAGCAACGTATGGAAAAGGGCTTATCGTTCCTTGAATTTAACTATATGATAATGCAGTCGTACGACTTTTATCATTTATTTAAAGAATACGGTTGCAATATGCAATTCGGTGGTGACGACCAGTGGTCAAATATGCTTGGCGGTACTGAACTTATTAGAAAGAAACTTCAAAAAGACGCTTACGCCATGACCATTACTCTTTTAATGAATAGCGAAGGCAAAAAAATGGGCAAAACTGCAAAAGGCGCGGTTTGGCTTGACCCTAATAAAACTAGTCCGTTCGAGTTCTATCAATACTGGCGTAACGTTGCCGATAGTGACGTTTTAAAGTGTATTCGTATGCTCACGTTTATTCCGCTTGAAGAAATTAACGCAATGAACTCTTGGCAAGGCGAGCAACTTAATAGGGCAAAAGAAATTTTAGCCTTTGAACTTACTAAACTCGTTCACGGCGAAGAAGAAGCGTTAAACGCTGAAAAGCAAACCAAAGCGGTTTTTGGTGGCGGTAGTGTTGAAGATATGCCGGTTAAGGAAATTGATAAAAATACTGAAAGCGTTATTGACGTTTTAAATATTATAGGTTTATGTAAATCACGCGGGGAAGCAAGAAGGCTTATTGAAGGCGGTGGCGTTTCTATAAACGATAGTAAAGTTAGCGTAAACGACGTTTCTATTGCTCAATATAAAAACGACGGCGAATTTATACTTCACAAAGGCAAAAAAATTCATTTTAGAATAGTTTTAAAATAATGAAAGACAGTTTTTATAGCGTAAAGCGTGATTTTGAAAATGAAATTATTATAGAAAAATCTCGCTTTATAGCAACCGTAAAAAGAGTTTATAATGAAGACGAAGCAAAAAACTTCGTATTAAGCGTTAAAAACAAGTATAGTGACGCAACGCATAATTGCTACGCCTATATTGCGGATGAAAACGGCTTTTTTATAAAGTTTTCAGACGACGGCGAACCGCAAGGCACGGCGGGTTTACCTATGCTTGAAGCGTTAAAGGCTCGCTCGTTATTTAACACGGCGGTTGTTGTTACAAGGTATTTTGGCGGAATTAAACTTGGCACGGGCGGTTTGGCGCGCGCTTACGGCGATAGCGTTTTATCCGTTTTAGAAAGAGCGGGCATTACTGAAAACGTATATTCCGCAATTTTAAAAGCCGAAGTTAGTTTTTCGCTTTACCCTATAATTTTAAAGTATTTAAAAGGGCAAAAATGCAACGTTTTAAATACCGAGTTTTTAAATGACGGCGTGGCTATAAACTTTGCAATTCCTAAAATTAGCGAAGATAAAGTTAGAAAAGATTTTTTAAATTATTCTTCTGGAAAGTGCGATATTTTAGTTCAAAATTACGAATATTGCGAGTATTAAAATGAAAACGATAACCGAATTAAAAGTTCAAGTAAAAAATAAAAAACGCGTTAGCGTTTATTTAGACGGCGCGTATTTTTGCGGTTTAGACCTTCAAGTTGCGCTATCAAATAGATTAAAGGTTGGCGCGCAAATTGATGAAAAAACGCTTGTTAGAATTCAAATGGAAAGCGAAAAGCAAACCGCGTTTGACAAGGCGTTAAAATTCATTGAACGCTCGGTAAAAACCGAAAGGGCGGTAAGGCAAAAATTAGCGTCCTACGGCTACGTAAACGAAGTAATTGACGTTGTTATAGATAAGTTAAAAAGTTACAATTTTTTGAGCGATAAAAACTATGCCGAAAGGTACGTTTCAACGTATTCAAAAAACAAAGGCAAGCGTTTAATAAGGGCGGAATTAAAGCAAAAAGGCGTTAGTGACGCGGATATGGAAAGCGTTTTAATGGGCGTTGAAAGTGAACTTGAAAGCGCCGTAAATTTAGCAAAAAAGTACGCTAAAAATAAGCCGAGCGACCAAAAAAATTACTCAAAATGCTATAAATATTTACTATCGAAAGGCTTTACTTACGAAGACAGTTTAACCGCAACAAAACGTGCTTTTAATACCGAAGAAATTGAATAAAAAACAACAAAAAAGCGTTGGAAAACCAACGCTTTTTTCATGTAATTTTTTAAGTAATTGAATAATCTTCTTCTACTAATTCCGCACCGTTTAAAGTGTTTAATTCTACCATTATTTCAGTAGGGCTTATAACGTTTGAAATTTTAAAAACTTGTTCGCTACCAAGCCCGCTAAAAGCATTGCTTTTAATTACTATTTTTGAATTAGCCTTAACGTCGTCAATTCTAATTGCTCTAAAGTCGGAGGCCAAGCGGTCTTAGG
>JAZOMW010000009.1:0-29614 GCA_045654225.1 Christensenellaceae bacterium
CATAGAATATGGTTGTTTTAGTAAAAATTTATTTTTACAATTTGGCGAGAAAAATACAAGAAGGACGAGTGTTCTTGTGAAGGCGCATACCTGTAAGGTATGTAACCGAGAAAAACACGAAGTATTTTAAAGTATTTTTCCGTCAAAAATCAACCAGATGAAGTGACAGAGCCTTATTTGTTAAGATTTGCTTCTAATTCTTGAAGTTTTTCGTTAAGTTCTTTTGGAAGTCTATCACCGAATTGAGCGTAGAATTCTTTAATGCCCTTAACTTCTTCAAGCCAAGTTTCTTTATCAACTGATAAAAGGTCTTCAACAACGTTTACGTCAATGTCTAAATCTTCAACGTTGATGTCTTTTGCGTAAGGGATATAACCGATAGCAACTTCTCTTGCATCAACTTCGCCTTTACATCTCTTTAAAATCCATTCTAAAACGCGTAAGTTGTCGCCAAAGCCTGGCCAAATAAAGTTGCCGTTGTCATCAGTTCTAAACCAGTTAACGTTAAAGATTTTGGGCATTTTATCAGTCTTTTTACCCATATCAATCCAATGAGCAAAATAGTCAGCCATATTGTAGCCTACGAAAGGACGCATAGCCATAGGGTCACGTCTTACAACACCAACCGCGCCGGTTGCAGCTGCAGTAGTTTCAGAAGCCATGATAGAACCAACGAATACACCGCTGTTCCAGTCTCTTGCTTCGTAAACGAGCGGAGCAGTTTTAGCACGTCTGCCACCGAATACGATAGCAGTAAGTGGAACACCTTCCGGTGCTTCAAATTCACTTGAAATGCAAGGACAGTTAATTGCAGGAGCAGTAAACCTACTGTTAGGGTGAGCCGCTTTTACAGGGTTACCGTTAGCGTCAACCGTGTCAGGAGTCCAAGGATTGCCTTTCCAGTCAATGAGGTTTGCAGGTTTAACTTTACCAGGAACGTCTTTTTCCATACCTTCCCACCAAACGGTATTGTCGCTTTCGTCAAGCGCTACGTTTGTGAAAATTGCGTTCTTTTTAGTAGATAATAATGCGTTAGGGTTAGAGTGCATATTAGTACCAGGAGCAACGCCGAAGAAACCGTTTTCAGGGTTGATAGCCCAAAGTCTACCATCTTTACCAACTCTTATCCAAGCGATATCATCGCCAACGCACCATACTTTATAACCCTTTTCTCTATAAAGAGCAGGAGGAATAAGCATAGCAAGGTTTGTTTTACCACAAGCCGATGGGAACGCTGCTGAAACGTAGTTGATTTCGCCGTTAGGATTTTGAACGCCTAAAATAAGCATGTGTTCAGCCATCCAACCTTCTTTTTTGCCTTGGTATGATGCAATACGAAGTGCAAAGCACTTTTTACCAAGTAAAACGTTTCCGCCGTAACCAGAGTTAACTGACCAAATAGTGTTATCTTCTGGGAAGTGGAGAATATATCTCTTTTCAGCGTCAAGGTCTGCTTTTGAGTGAAGACCGCGAACGAAATCGTTGCTATCGCCTAATACGTCTAAAACGGCTTTACCGATTCTAGTCATAATTTTCATACTTACAACGACGTAGATAGAGTCGGTAACTTCGATACCAACTTTACTAAAAGTAGAGCCAACTGCGCCCATTGAATAAGGTATAACGTACATTGTTTTACCTTTCATACTACCGTCGAATATAGCGCCTACCTTAGAGTATGCTTCTTGTGGGTCCATCCAGTTGTTGATAGGGCCTGCGTCTTCTTTGTTTTTGCAACAAATAAAAGTTCTGCCTTCTACACGTGCAACGTCGTTAACGTCGGAACGGTGAAGGTAGCAACCTGGAAGTTTTTCTTCGTTTAACTTAATAAGTTCACCCGTTTTAAGCGCTTCTTGCCTTAACTCTTCAAGTTGCGCTTCTTCGCCTGTAATCCAAACTACTTTTTCTGGTTTACATAATGCTACTGCGTCGTTTACAAACTTTAAAACTTGTTGATTGTTTGTCATTTTTTTGCCTCCTAATATGTTATTAGTTATTTTTAAACTATCGTTTATGTTTTTAGTGGTTATATAAGTTTTAACCGTTTTTCATTTTTTTAACAAAAATTTCCAAGCGAAATTAAATCCAAATTTTCACTTATATCATTTTAACATAGTATTTGTAAAAAGTAAATAGTTTTCGTATAAAATCTTTTAAATATATTAAAAGATATAACCAAATTTAAATACGCCAAAAAATAGCACGAAATTACTAAAAAACATATTTTACCCTACCGCACAATATATATAATACGAACAAACGCGATTTAACGTGAAAGGCATTTATGGCTAATACAAAAAAAATTATAATTTTAAACGGAATAAACGATTTTAACGGTAAGGCAGTAGCAAAAATCGAAACGAATACCGAATATATAACCGCACGTGTAGAAGTGCTTAATAGCACTAATTTAAACTGTAAAAATTTTAATTTGCTTATCGGCGTTGACGATAAAATTTTAACCGTAACGGTAGATAAAAAAGCAATTTTTGAAACAAAATTTATAGGTTTTTGCTCTATTTTGAATGGTGTTTCCGTTTTAATTAAAGGCAACCACACTCCCCTTTTTTACGGTGAAAGTGGAAATCCAAACTATAAACTAAACGATTTAATAAAGGAAATAAACGATAATAATTTAAGCGATAATTTTGAAAGTGCTTCTTATAAAAACGAGTACGACGACGAAGTTATAGCAACCGAAAATTATTACGAAAAAACTAAAAATGAACACTTATTATTTACTAAAAATGACGGCGAATTTAAAGATGATAAAAAGCAAGAAAACGATACGGAAAAAGAAGATGACGCTTTTAAAAATGAAGAGAGTGAAGGCTCTTTCAAAAGTCAAGAATTTTACTTAAAAAACAAGGGTAAACTAGACGAAATTTTTTTAAGTTACGAGCCGTTTTACGCATATAATTCCATTATTCCAAACTCTAAATTCGCGCTTATTAAGTACAGTGAAAACGACCACTATATAGTTGGTATAATTTTAGAAAACAACGCCGTTAAATATATTTGTTACGGAGTGCCTAAAAAAAGCGAAAATCTACCTAAAAATATAGAAAAATACTGCAAATTCGTGCCAACTTCAATAGACCTAAAAAGCGGTTATTACCTTGTTTTTCAAAGCGCGGATAGTGGAAAAATAATATAATAATTATAATTGTTTAACAAGAAAAATATTTCCGTTAAAAAAAAGCATAGCAAATTAACGCTATGCTTTTTAAATTTTATTTATGCTTCGTAAACTGAAACTTGTTTTTTATCTTTACCAAGTCTTTCAAATCTTACTACACCGCTAACGGTTGCAAATAAAGTATCGTCTTTACCGATTTTAACACCGTTACCTGGATAGAATTTTGTTCCGCGTTGTCTAACTAAAATAGAACCTGCTGAAACTTTTTGACCGTCCGCACGTTTAATGCCAAGACGTTTAGCCGCGCTATCACGACCGTTTCTAGAACTACCTACACCCTTTTTATGAGCAAATAATCTAATTAAAAACATAATTCACTACCTCCCCCTTATTTAGATGCAATTCCTGTAATTTTAACGGAAGTGAAAGGTTGTCTATGACCCTTTTTCTTTCTTTCGTTCTTCTTTGCTTTGTACTTAAATACGATAACTTTTTTAAGTTTATCTTGTTTAACTACTTCGCCTGTTACTTTGAACGCTTCCGCGTCCTTACCTACTTTAATTCCTTCTTCGTTAGACACTAAAATTGCGTTGAATTCTACGCTAGCGCCAACTTCGGCATCAAGTTTTTCAAATTTTACAACGTCGCCTTCAACAACTTTGTATTGCTTGTTGCCATTTTCAATAATTGCGTACATCAATATCGTACCTCCTGTCTAATCTCGCCGAATAACAAGGCGTTGCAAAGCAATCTTAAAGCCTTTCCCGAGCGGTTCTTAATGATTTTACATTTTTTTAACGAATTTGTCAACTGTTTAAGCATACTTTTTTATAAACTACTCAAACTACTTTTAAAGGAGATTAAAATGTTTAAAAACGATATAAATTTAGATGCTATAAACGAAGTTTATCGCAACGCCAGCATAGGCTTACTGTCAATTAGCAATATTATTGACGAGTTTGAAGACGGCTCGCTCAAAAAAGAACTTTCGTCCGAGTACGAAGGCTATGAAAAACTGATAGGCGAAATTTCCGCTTTTATGCTTGAAAAAGGCTATGAAAAAAAGGAAGTTGGCGCAATGAAAAAACTTATGATGGCATCCGCAATAAAAATGAACACCGCTTTTGATAATAGCGAGCATCACGTAGCCGAACTTATGCTTAAAGGCACGGTTATGGGTATAACCGAACTTTGCGCGCTTATAAACAACGCAAAAGTGGTTACCGATAAAGATATTATCGAGTACGCTAAAAAACTAAAAGAAATGCAAGAAACTTACGAACAAAAACTTAAAAAGTTTTTATAAGAATAAATTATTTTTGATTAGACAATACTAAATTTAGGAGGATTTTATAATGGATAATTGTAATTGCAGAGTAAAATGCAACGTATGCGAATGCGTGCATAACGGAAGTTGTAACACTTGCAACTTAGACTGTATTGAAATTACGCACGAAAAAACTGCGGACGACGTAGTAGCAACACCACATTTCTGTAAGTCGTTTTGTAAAAAAACAAATATTTAATTAAATTTTAAGTGTGGCTATTCGCCACACTTATTTTTTTAGGTTTTTACCGCTTATATTTTAACGGCAAAATTATTGACAACGCTATTTATTAGTGTTAAACTAATAAAAGGTGCAATCTTTTGCAAAACTTGTTTCTTTATGCGAAAGTTTTAGTTCTTTCGCATTTTTTATAAGGAGAACTTTTATGAGAAAAAACACGATATGCGTTCAAGGTGGATACACTCCAAAAAACGGCGAGCCAAGGCAAGTTCCTATTATTCAAAGCACTACTTTTAAGTACGACACTAGCGAAGATATGGGCAAACTTTTCGACCTAGAAGCAAGCGGTTATTTTTACTCACGCTTGCAAAATCCAACTTGCGATACCGTTGCTAAAAAAATATGCGAACTTGAAGGCGGAACGGCAGGTATGCTTACGTCGTCTGGTCAAGCGGCAAACTTTTACGCAGTTTTCAATATTGCAAACTGTGGCGACCACGTTGTAGCGTGCTCGGCTATCTACGGCGGAACGTTCAACCTTTTTAACGTTACGATGCGCAAAATGGGCATTGACTTTACTTTCGTTAGCCCTGACGCAACCGAAGAAGAGTTACAAAAAGCGTTTAAACCTAACACGAAAGCGGTATTTGGCGAAACTATCGCTAACCCTGCCCTTACCGTTTTAGATATTGAACTTTTTGCAAAAGTAGCGCATAAGAACGGCGTTCCACTTATCGTTGACAATACTTTTGCAACGCCTATAAATTGCCGTCCGTTTGAATTTGGCGCTGATATAGTTACGCACTCAACCACTAAATATATGGACGGGCACGCTTCGGCAGTTGGCGGTGCTATTATTGATAGCGGAAAATTCGACTGGTTTAAATACGCCGATAAATTCCCTGGCCTTACCACGCCAGACGATAGTTATCACGGCATAGTTTACGCGGAAAAATTTGGTTTAGGCGGTGCGTTTATTACAAAAGCCACTGCTCAACTTATGCGTGACTTTGGCTCTACGCCGTCACCACAAAGCGCGTTTTTATTAAATTTAGGCTTGGAAAGTTTACACGTTAGAATGGAAAGACACTGCCAAAACGCCTTAAAAATTGCCAAATTTTTAGAAAGCGATAGCCGTATTAGTTACGTTAATTACTGCGGTTTAGAAAACGATAAATATCATAAATTAGCGCTTAAATATCTTCCTAACGGCTCTTGCGGTGTTGTAAGTTTTGGCGTTAAAGGCGGTAGAAAAGTTTGCGAAGAGTTTATGAAAAAGTTAAAACTTATTCCTATTGAAACGCACGTAGCGGACGCTAAATCTTGTTGTTTACACCCTGCAAGCGCAACACATAGGCAAATGACCGATGAAGAACTTATAAAAGCGGGCGTATTGCCTGACCTTGTAAGGCTTTCAGTTGGTATTGAAGATGCCGATGACCTTATTGAAGATATTAAACAAGCATTAGACGCTACGTTAGGGGGTTAAAAATGCCAATAGTAATTCCAAAAGATATTCCCGCGTTTAACACGTTACTTAACGAGAATATCTTTATAATGAGCAAACAACGCTCAATAAATCAAGACATACGTCCTATTGAAATTGCCATTTTAAACTTAATGCCAACTAAAATAGTTACGGAAACGCAACTTATGCGCTTACTTTCTAACTCCCCTCTTCAAATAAACGTAACGCTTGTAGGGCTTGATAGTTATACCGGAACTCATACTCCACTTGAACACTTGCAAAAGTTTTACAAGCCTTTTTCAAAGGTTAAAGGTAAAAAGTTTGACGGTATGATTATAACCGGCGCACCCGTTGAAAATATGGAGTTTACCGAAGTTGCGTACTGGAAAGAACTTACTGAAATTTTAGAGTTTACAAAAACTAACGTTACAAGCACCATTTTTATTTGCTGGGGCGCACAAGCGGCGCTTAACCACTTTTACGGCATTAAAAAACACGCGCTTTCTAAAAAACTTTTTGGCGTTTACAAGCACGTTAAAACTACTTCTTTTGAAAGTTTATTAAAAGGCGTTGACGATAGTTTTTATATGCCACACTCACGCCATACAACCATTTATAAAAAAGATATTGAAAAAGTTAGCGATTTACAAGTTTTATGCCACTCTAAAAAAGCGGGCGCGTCTATCGTAAAAAGCAAAGATAATAAGTTTATATTTATTATGGGGCATTTAGAATACGATAGAGAAACTTTAAAACTTGAATACGAGCGCGACTTAAATAAAGGTTTAGATATAGCCGAGCCAGAAAACTATTTTGTAAACGGCTATAAAGACGGCAAAGGCGAAATAAATATGTGTTGGAGTAGCGTAGCAAACCTTATATACGTAAACTGGCTTAACTACTACGTATATCAAATTACACCTTACAACATTAACGAAATTTAATAGCAAACTAAAAGCGGACGTAACGTCCGCTTTTTTATTTTACGGGAGCATATAAAATAGCTCCCTATAAAGTTTAATATACTTTGCTCGTATTATTTCGTAGGGGCGGATTCCATATCCGCCCTTTTTATTTCATAAGTGAAAGTGCCGTTTGTAACGCCATTTCTTTTTGAGCGTTTACTACCTTATTTGAAATAGCCGTGGTTACTCCAACGCCGTGAATAGTTGCGTTAGAAACCGGCCAAAAAATGCCGGCGGTTGTAAGTTTTACGGCGCTACCGTCACTATTTAAGTAAGTTGACTGCATAATGCCCTTGCCGTAAGTTTTATAAACCGTTTGCTTGTTTTCAATAGAAGAAGAAACTACAACGCTAACAATATTTTGCGTATCGTAGTCAAGCATTGCGCCTATAAGTGCTTCGGACGCGGAAGCCGTGCCTTCATCACACATAACCACTATTTTTTCAAAGCCGTAATCGTGATAATCGCATTTAGAAGACGTAAATTCTTGCCTATTGCCGTATTTGTCAACGGCTACGGACACAAGCGCGGTTTTACCGTTTTCAACGTTAATAAAGTGGCTTGCAACGTTACATAAAATGTCCATATAACCGCCACCGTTACCGCGAAGGTCTAAAATGAGTTTGGTTTTACCGTTTTCTTTAAATAATCTTAAAGCGTCTTTTATTTGACCGGCAGAGCCGTCAAGCCCGCCTTTCGTTCCGTTAAACGCAGTATATTTTATATAAGCAACGCTATCGTTTTTGATATCAAGCGTTTTTTCTTTAAGAGTTGCTTTCATTTCGCCCGAAACGTCACTAAAACTATACGTGCTATCGCTATCGCAATAAGTGACGTAACTCGTGGTATATTTTTGCTTAATTACGCTATATTCAACTACGTTTTCGTTACCGTAATCTACTTTAAAAACTACGGGGTCGCCTATTTTTGTTGCGTCAATAACGTCTTTAAAAGCGTCAAAATTAGAAACGTTTGTAAATTCGTTATTTACTTTTACCGCCGTTATATTTCCACCCGCTTTAACGCCCGCTTTTTCACAAGGCGAGTTGCCTGAAATTGAAGATATATAGGTTGTTCCAACGTTTACCGCCACGCCTATACCTACCGCTTCGCCTTTTGCTTGCTGTTTAACCGCTTCATATTCTTGCTTTGTGTAAAAGGTTGAATATTTATCTAAAAGTGCGTTTTCAATATCGGTTACAAGGTCGCCGTCGTCAAAGTAATAGTATTTTTTATATTTATCAAGCAAGTTATAGGCGTTTTTTAAATCGTTATCAAGAGTAAAAAAGCGCGCGGTATAACCCACTATAAACGAAGTTACTATGCTTATAACGAATACAACTATTGCTACAACTCTTTTTGCTTTACTTGTCATACTTTTATTATTGTCCTTTTTTATTTTATTTTTGCGAGTACGGAAATTATTTTAAATGCTAACGCATCGTTAAACTTTCTAATATCCAAACCCGTTATTTTTTTAATTTTATCTATTCTATATATTAAAGTGTTTCTATGAACGTATAAGGCACGAGCCGTTTCGGAAACGTTAAGGTCGTAATTTAAAAAGGCTTCCGCAGTAGTTATAATTTCTTCATCGCTTAAAATTTGAGTGGCCGACGGCTCTAAAAGCATTGCCAAAAACTCTTGAATTTTGCTTGTTGGCAAGTCTTCTGCCATTTTTAAAATTAAAAAGTGTTTATACGCGTTTACGCTATTTTGAATATTGAATAAACCACTCATTTTAAGCGTTTCAACGGCTTGTTTATACGAAATTGATATATCTATAAAATTATTTACAGTGCTACCAACGTAAGCAACAACTTCATAGCCCAATTCTTCAAAAACGCTTTTTACTATATATTCGCTATATTCAATATTGCTTGTTCCACCGCTTTCAAGGTCGTATTCGTTAAATTTAACTAAACACACAAACTCATCGTCAATTTTAACGGCGGTGTCGCCACCTAAAACGTAATTGTTTAAAAAGGAAACAAAGTCACTACTCGTTCCCTTAACTACTTTAAATAATATGCACGAGCACGGCTTTTTAGGCACGCTATATTTTTCTTGAAAGTGTAAAGTTTTGCTTTTAGTAAAATCGCCTAAAATTATTGATAAATATTGCTCGCTAAAACTTAATTCCAAGTTTTTTACTTGACTATTTTCAATAAATGAAGATATGAACACCGCATAATTTAATTCGGTTGCGCCCGTGCCTTCTATTGCCCCGATAAAGTCAGTGTCGTTAAACGAAAAGTAAAAGCAAGTTTTATTTTCTTCATTTACTACTACGGGTTCTTTTTGCTCGTTAAAAGTTACTAACGGCACTTTTACGTACTCGCCGTATGTATTTGCTTCAATAAGACCGTTTTGTGAAACGACTGCAACGTCAATATTAGTTTTGTTTTTAATAGTGTTTAAAATACCTAAAAGTTCTTTTTCCATAATTATACCTTTGTGCAATTTAACTAAATAGTAGTTAAAGTATAGCATTGTAAAACCATTTATGTCAATAGTATTACCATTTTATTTATGCAATTTGCACAAATTGGCTAAATTTTGCAAAAAATAACCGCAAACTTGGTTTGCGGTTAAAATTGTTTTTTATTTATTTTTGCGATTTAAAATTACGCCTTTATTTTAGGCTATTTCAATGAATATGGTTGATTTAGCAAAAATCCATTTTTGCGATTTGGCGAGGAAAATGCAAGAAAGACGAGCTTTCTTGTAAGGGCGCATACCTGTAAGGTATGTAACCGAACAAAACACAAAGTATTTTGCAGTATTTTTCCGTCAAAAAACAACCAGATGAAGTGAAATTGCCTATTACTTAATAGTTTGCGTCTTCTCTTTTGGAATAACGTCGTGCGCGCCACCTTCAATAATACTTGTTGCAGAAACGAGAGTAAGTTTTGCGTTTTCTTGAAGTTCTTTAATAGTAAGAGCGCCACAGTTACACATTGTTGACTTAACTTTGCTTAAACTTAAAGCAACGTTGTCTTTAAGTTTGCCGGCGTATGGAACGTAACTGTCAACACCTTCTTCAAAAGATAACTTTTTATCGCCACCCATATCGTAGCGTTGCCAGTTTCTTGCCCTTGCAGAGCCTTCGCCCCAGTATTCTTTGTAGTAGTTGCCACCTATAATAACTTTGTTTGTTGGACTTTCATCAAAACGAGCAAAGTATCTACCAAGCATTACAAAGTCAGCACCCATAGCAAGTGCGAGCGTTATGTGGTGGTCGTAAACGATACCGCCGTCCGAGCAAACGGGAACGTAAATACCCGTTTCTTCGTAGTATTTATCTCTTTCTTTGCAAACTTCTATTAAAGCAGTTGCTTGACCGCGACCTATACCTTTGGTTTCGCGAGTGATACAAATTGAACCACCGCCTATACCAACTTTAATAAAGTCAGCACCACAGTCGGCTAAAAATCTAAAACCTTCCGCGTCAACAACGTTACCCGCGCCTACTTTAACGGAGTCACCGTATTCGCTTCTAATCCAGTCGATAGTGAGTTTTTGCCATTCGCTAAAACCTTCGCTACTGTCAATACACAATACGTCTGCACCCGCGTTTACAAGAGCAGGAACTCTTTCCTTATAGTCACGAGTATTAATACCCGCGCCTACAACGTAACGCTTTTCGCTATCTAAAAGTTCGTTAGGATTTTGCTTGTGGCTATCGTAGTCTTTACGGAAAACGAAGTAGCAAAGTTTTTGCTCGTCGTTAATTATTGGTAAAGAATTTAATTTATTATCCCAAATAATGTCGTTTGCTTCTTTTAAAGTAGTACCTTCTTTTGCGGTAATGAGTTTAGAAAACGGAGTCATAAAAGTTTCAACTTTTTCGTCCATACTCATACGGCTAATACGGTAATCTCTACTAGTTACAATGCCTACGAGTTTACCTTCACTTGTACCGTCTTCCGTAACGGCAACCGTTGAGTGACCCGTTCTTTCTTTAAGTTCAACAACGTCTTTAAGAGTGCTTTTTGGCGAAAGGTTAGAATCGCTTTTTACAAAGCCTGCTTTGTAGTTTTTAGCGCGAGCAACCATAGCGGCTTCGTCTTCAATAGATTGCGAGCCGTAAATAAATGAAACACCGCCTTCCATAGCAAGTGCAATAGCGAGTTTGTCGCCCGAAACTGATTGCATTATTGCCGAAACCATAGGTATGTTCATTGAAATTTTTGGTTCTTCGCCTTTTTTAAACTTTACAAGCGGAGTTTTAAGTGATACGTTAGACGGAATTGCCTTACTTGAAGAATAACCCGGAATTAAAAGGTATTCGTTAAAAGTATGTGATGGTTCGTTTATATATTTTGCCATAAATGCCTCCTTAATTTTAAAATAATCCTGAAATTACGCCGTTTTCGTCAACGTCGATATTTTCAGCCGACGGAACTTTTGGTAAACCCGGCATTGTCATAATATCACCCGTTAAAACTACTATAAATCCTGCGCCCGCGGACACTTTTACGTTTTTAATAGTAATTTCAAAACCGCTAGGTGCGCCTAATTTTTTAGCATCGTCAGAAAAACTGTATTGCGTTTTTGCCATACATATAGGCAAGTTTGCAAAGCCGAGTTCGTTAAGTTTTTGAATTTGCTTTTTAGCGCCCGGTGTAATAACTGCGCCAGTTCCACCGTAAATATTACGAACAACTGCGTTAATTTTATCTTCAATACTGCTATTTACGTCGTAAGCAAAAGTAAAATCGTTTGACTCTTCACAAAGCCTTACAACTTCGTTAGCGAGTTCTATACCGCCCTCGCCACCTTGCGCCCATACGTTTGAAAGTACTACGTTTACGCCTAATTCTTTACAAGCGGAAATAATAGTTTCAACTTCAAGGTCGGTATCCGTTGGGAATTTGTTTACCGCAACCACGCAAGGAAGTTTAAATACGTTTTTAATATTGTCAACGTGCCTTAAAAGGTTTGGAAGACCTTTTTTAATAGCGTCAACGTTTTCGTTTGCTAAATCGGCTTTTAACACGCCACCGTGCATTTTAATAGCCCTTACGGTTGCTACTAATACTACTGCGGACGGTTTTAAGCCCGTTTTTCTACATTTAATATCAAGGAATTTTTCCGCGCCTAAATCACCGCCAAAACCCGCTTCCGTAACTGCGTAATCAGCAGTTTTAAGCGCCATTTTAGTTGCTAAATAAGAGTTACAACCGTGTGCAATGTTTGCAAAAGGACCGCCGTGAATAAAGGCAGGCGTACCTTCAAGCGTTTGAACTAAATTTGGCTTTAACGCGTCTTTTAATAAAGCGGTCATAGCGCCTTGCGCCTTTAAGTCGCCCGCCGTAACGGGAGCACCGCTGTAACTATAACCTATAATAATTTTTGAAAGTTTTTCTTTTAAATCACTAACGGACGTAGCAAGGCATAACACCGCCATAATTTCGCTTGCAACGGTAATATCAAATCCGTCTTCTCTTGGAACGCCGTTTGCTTTTCCACCAAGACCGTTTACAATAGAGCGAAGTTGCCTATCGTTCATATCAACGCAACGTTTAAAAGTAATGTTGCGAACGTCAATTTGAAGTGCGTTGCCTTGATGAATATGGTTATCTATCATAGCGCAAAGTAAGTTGTTTGCACTCGTTATTGCGTGGAAATCACCCGTAAAGTGAAGGTTGATATCTTCCATAGGAATAACTTGCGCCCAGCCACCGCCCGTAGCACCGCCTTTAACGCCGAAAACAGGTCCAAGCGAAGGCTCGCGTAAAGCAACTGCAACACTTTTGCCTATCTTTTTAAGCCCGTCTGCAAGGCCGATAGTGGTAGTAGTTTTACCTTCGCCCGCAGAAGTTGGAGTAATTGCAGTAACTAAAATGAGTTTACCTTCTTTTTTAGCATTGTTTAAATAATCTAAACTAACCTTTGCTTTAATATTGCCGTAAGGTTCTAAAAAAGAATTGTCAATGCCAGCGTTTTTAGCAATTTCGCTAATAGGTTTAGCCGTAACGCTTTGCGCAATTTCTATATCGGTTAAATATGCCATATAACACCTCTACGTATTATCTATATAGTAATTATAATTTTAAATATTGTATCAAATAGTTTATTAAAAGTCAATTTGTTTGCTTATAAAATTCAACATTTTAACGCTTTTTATAAAACTTTTCAAATTTAATAAAAGTCCGATGCAAAAAAGCATCGGACAATTAAGTTAGTTAAAAATTATTTAACGATTTTTGAAACTACGCCTGAACCTACAGTTCTGCCACCTTCACGGATAGCGAATTTAAGGCCTTCTTCCATAGCAACAGGAGTGATGAGTGCAACGTCAATAGTAACGTGGTCACCAGGCATAACCATTTCTACACCAGCAGGGAGTTTGATTGTACCAGTAACGTCTGTTGTTCTGAAATAGAATTGTGGACGGTAGTTGTTGAAGAATGGAGTATGTCTACCACCTTCTTCTTTTGTAAGAACGTAAACTTGACCACTGAATTCAGTGTGTGGTTGTACAGTTCCTGGCTTAATAACTACTTGACCTCTTTCGATGTCAGTTCTGTCAACACCTCTTAAAAGTGCGCCTACGTTGTCACCAGCGTATGCTTCATCAAGAGATTTTCTGAACATTTCAAGACCAGTAATAACTGATGTTTTCTTTTCAGGGCGGATACCAACGATATCAACAGGGTCGCCAACTTTAGCGATACCTCTTTCAACTCTACCAGTAGCAACTGTACCACGACCAGAGATAGTGAATACGTCTTCTACAGGAAGTAAGAAAGGTTTGCTTTCTTCACGTTCAGGAGTTGGGATATAGCTGTCAACTGCTGCCATAAGTTCGAAAATGCAAGCGCATTTTTCAGAAGCTGCAACAGCTGCACCGTCGTTGTTTGAAGCGAATTCAAGAGCGTCACGAGCAGAACCTTTAACGATAGGAAGATCGTCGCCTGGGAATTCGTATTTGTTAAGGATTTCTCTAACTTCCATTTCTACAAGTTCAAGTAAGTCTGGATCGTCAACTTCGTCACATTTATTTAAGAATACAACGATGTAAGGAACGCCAACTTGTCTTGCAAGAAGGATGTGTTCTTTAGTTTGAGCCATAGGACCATCAGTAGCAGCAACTACTAAGATTGCGCCGTCCATTTGAGCAGCACCCGTAATCATGTTCTTAACGTAGTCAGCGTGACCTGGGCAGTCAACGTGAGCGTAGTGACGAGTTGCAGTTTGGTATTCAACGTGAGAAGTGTTAATCGTGATACCTCTTGCTCTTTCTTCTGGTGCTTTATCGATTTGGTCATATCTCATCTTTTCAGCAGAGCCTTGAGATGCAAGAACCATAGTAATAGCTGCAGTTAATGTAGTTTTACCGTGGTCAACGTGACCGATAGTACCAATGTTTACGTGCGGTTTAGTTCTATCAAATTTTGCCTTTGCCATAGTTTTTTGTTTCCTCCAAAAATTATGATGTTTTTATATTTTTTATTTTTTTAAATTTTATTAAAATTTATACTTAAAGTATATAATATTGTTTCGTTTATGTCAAGTATTAACTTGAAAAACAATTAAAATTAGTCGTTTTTAACAGCTCTTTCGCCAATAATCTTTTCAGCAACTGACTTTGGAACTTCTGCATAGTGGTCAAATTGCATTGTGTATTGACCACGGCCTTGCGTGCGTGAACGTAAATCCGTTGCATAACCGAACATGTCGGAAAGTGGAATGTGAGCGTCAATAACTTTTGAGCCGTTTCTATCTTCAGTACCTTGAATAGTACCACGACGTGAAGATACGTTACCCATAAGGTCACCAAAATAATCTTCCGGCGTAACGATTTCAACTTTCATGATAGGCTCTAATATTACAGGGTTTGCAGTTTTCATTGCTTCTTTGAAAGCAAGCGAACCAGCAATTTTGAACGCCATTTCAGACGAGTCAACTTCGTGGTATGAACCGTCGTAAACAGTTGCCCTAAAATCTACTACTTCGTAGCCTGCAAGCGTACCGTTCTTTGAAGCTTCTTCAATACCCTTTCTAACAGGCTCAATGTATTCTTTTGGAATAGAACCGCCAACGGTTTCGTCAACGAATTCAAAGCCCGTACCCGGTTCAAGCGGTGTGAACGTAACGCGACAGTCACCGTATTGACCTTTACCACCAGATTGCCTTTTATAGAAGCCTTGTGCGCTAACTTCTTTGCGGAAGGTTTCTCTATAAGCAACTTGTGGCTTACCTACCGTTGCTTCAACTTTAAATTCTCTTAAAAGTCTGTCAACGATAATTTCAAGGTGAAGTTCGCCCATACCTGCAATAATAGTTTGACCTGTTTCTTTATCAGAATAGAATTTGAACGTAGGGTCTTCTTCTGCAAGTTTTAAGAGTGCCGTAGTCATTTTGTCTTGACCAGCCTTCGTTTTAGGCTCGATAGCAACTCTAATAACTGGTTCTGGGAATTCCATTTGTTCTAATATGATAGGGTGCTTATCATCGCAAAGCGTATCACCGGTAGTAGTATCTTTAAGACCTACGATTGCGCAAATGTCACCAGAGTAGATTTCTTGAATTTCTTCTCTACTATTAGCGTGCATAAGCATAAGACGGCCAACTCTTTCTTTTCTACCTTTCGTAGCGTTATAAACGTAAGAGCCGGATTCTAACGTACCAGAGTATGCTCTGAAAAACGCAAGTTTACCAACGAACGGGTCGGCAACAATCTTGAACGCAAGACCTGCAAACGGTTCGTTATCGTCAGTCTTTCTAACTTCTTCTGCGCCCGTGTTAGGGTTTACACCGTTAACGTGTTCAACGTCAAGTGGGCTTGGAAGATATTCGATAATAGCGTCAATAAGGTGTTGTACACCTCTATTTTTATAAGAAGAACCGCATAATACAGGCGTAATTTGCATTGAAATGGTTGCTTTTCTTAAAGCGCGCATCATTTCTTCAACTGAAAGTTCGCCCGTTTCAAAGTATTTTTCCATAAGTTCGTCTTCTTGTTCGGCACAGATTTCCATAAGTTGGTTTCTGTATTCCGTAGCAACGTCAAGCATATCTTCTGGAACAGGACCTTCAACGAAATCTTTACCAAGGTCGTCCTTATAAATGATTGAGTCGAACTTAACAAGGTCGATAATACCTTTGAAAGTATCTTCTTTACCGATAGGTAAGCAAATAGGAACTGCGTTTGTATGAAGTCTTTCTTTCATCATATTTATCGCGTTAAAGAAGTTTGCACCGTTAATGTCCATTTTGTTTACGTATGCAATTCTTGGAACTTTATATTTATCTGCTTGACGCCATACGGTTTCAGATTGTGGTTCAACGCCACCTTTTGCGCAGAAAGTTGCAACTGCACCGTCTAAAACTCTTAATGAACGTTCAACTTCAACGGTAAAGTCAACGTGGCCCGGAGTATCGATGATGTTAATTCTATTGCCTTTCCAAAAGCAAGTAGTAGCAGCAGAACAAATAGTGATACCACGTTCTTGTTCTTGAACCATGAAGTCCATGGTTGCTTCACCGTCGTGAGTTTCGCCGAGTTTGTGAGTTTTGCCCGTATAGAAAAGTATACGTTCAGTAGTTGTTGTTTTGCCGGCATCAATGTGAGCCATAATGCCGATATTTCTTGTGTGTAAAAGGTCGTATTGTCTAGGCATAACGATTCACTCCTACCAACGATAATGAGCAAACGCTTTGTTAGCTTCTGCCATTCTGTGTGTATCTTCTTTCTTCTTAACAGAACCACCTGTGTTATTCATAGCATCAAGTAATTCGTTAGCAAGTTTGTCAGCCATTTCTCTTTCACTTCTCTTTCTTGCGTTAATAACAATCCAGCGAATTGCAAGAGTTTGTGTTCTTTCTGGTCTAATTTCAATAGGAACTTGATAGTTTGAACCGCCTACTCTTCTTGCTTTAACTTCGAGTAAAGGCATTACGTTTGCCATTGCTTGGTTAAACACTTCCATTGCATCTTGACCTGTTTTTGCTTGCATTTTTTCAAAAGCGGTATATACGATGTTTTGTGCAATACCTTTTTTACCGTCAAGCATAATTTGATTTACGAGTTTAGTAACTACTTTACTACCGTAAATTGGGTCTGGTAAAACGTCTCTTTTTGGGACGCCGCCTCTTCTTGGCATAATAATTTCCTCCTTTAAATTTTTAAGGGTTTTCCCCTTGTACAGCTATCACACGCATTTTGCGGTGAACCTTCTGTCGCTAAATAAGCGACATACTGCCTACAAATCGGGCTTTAATACTTTCCGACAAGTAGGTTTTTAGTTAGTGTTCTTCTTATTTAGGCTTTTTAGCGCCGTATTTGCTTCTTGCTTGCTTACGTTTTGCAACGCCCGCAGTATCAAGCGTACCACGAATAATGTGATAACGAACACCTGGAAGGTCTCTAACCCTTCCACCACGAATAAGAACGGAACTGTGTTCTTGAAGGTTGTGACCTTCACCTGGAATATAAACCGTTCCTTCTTGCTTATTAGTTAAACGAACTCTTGCAATTTTACGAAGAGCAGAGTTAGGCTTTTTAGGTGAAGTCGTTGTAACTGAAAGGCAAACGCCTCTTCTTTGTGGACAAGCGTCCAAAATAGGTGACTTGCTTTTTTCAGCGCCTACGCTTCTACCATGTTTAATAAGCTGGTTAATTGTTGGCATACTTTTACCTCCTTGTATTTTTTCGGAAAATATCAATAAGTAGTTCCCCACTTAAAGAAAGCATAATGATAACAGCGCAAAACACGCCTTTTTCGTCAGTCTTGACGAAAATGCGTATTTTTTGCTTATTTACTTTGATATTTTAGCATTTTTAATTATTTAAGTCAAACGTTTTGAGTAGTTGAATTTGCTTGTGGCAATAAATTTTTATATTCTTTCGCACCCGTTCCCGCAGGAATAAGTTTACCGATAATAATATTTTCTTTAAGGCCAACGAGATGGTCAACTTTATTCTTAATTGCAGCGTCCGTAAGTACGCGCGTAGTTTCTTGGAAAGATGCAGCCGATAAGAAACTTTCGGTAGCCAAAGACGCTTTCGTAATACCTAAAAGCACTCTTTCACTCATTGCAGGTCTTCCGCCGTTTTCAATAACGCGTTTATTCTCTTCACGAACTACGAATTCGTCAACGTATTCGCCTGGTAAGAACGAAGTGTCGCCACTTGCTTGAATAAGAACTTTACGAAGCATTTGTCTAACGATAATTTCAACGTGTTTATCGTTGATATCAACGCCTTGTGAACGATATACGCGTTGAACTTCTTTTAAGATATAGTCTTCAACGCCTTTAACGCCTTTCGTAGTTAAAATTTCTTGTGGATATACCGAACCACTAGTTAAAATAGTGCCTGGTTCTACGATATCGCCTTCCTTAACTTTAATTTCTGCGCTAAACGGAATTTGATAATCTTTCGTATTTTTATCGTTTTTAACAACTACGTGTCTTAAACCGTCCTTAACAACTATTGAAACTTTACCACCCACGTCACAAAGTACTGCTTGACCGTTAGGTTTTCTTGCTTCAAAAAGTTCTTCGATTCTTGGAAGACCTTGCGTGATGTCGCCCGTAGATGCAATACCGCCCGTGTGGAACGTTCTCATCGTAAGTTGCGTACCAGGTTCACCGATAGATTGAGCGGCGATAGTACCAACTGCTTCACCTATTTGAACAGGTGAAAGGCTCGACATGTTTTTACCGTAACATTTAGCGCAAACGCCAACTTTTGAACGGCAACTAAACACGCTTCTAATAAGCACTTTTTCAATGCCTGCCTTTTGAATTTCTTCGGCTTTTTCTTCACTAATCATAGTGTCGCCTGGAACGATAACTTCGCCAGTCGTAGGATTTACAACGTCGTTAATAGTAAATCTACCGGAAAGTCTATCTTTAAGTTCTTCAATAGGCTTATCTTCGCCTTCAACTCTAATAGCCGAAACTTCGATACCTTTTGGTGATTCGCCAAGCGTTGCAAAACAGTCTTCTTCCTTAACGATTACCGAGTGAGAAACGTCAACTAAACGTCTAGTTAAGTAACCCGAGTCAGCCGTTTTTAAAGCCGTATCCGTAAGACCTTTTCTACCACCGTGTGAAGACGTAAAGTATTCAAGAACGGTTAAGCCTTCACGGAAACAAGATTTAACCGGAATTTCAATAACTCTACCGCTTGGGTCGGTCATAAGACCACGCATACCCGAAAGTTGCTTAATTTGGTCGATAGAACCACGCGCGCCCGAGTTAGCCATCATCCAAATAGGATTGAACTTGTCAAGCGTCTTTTTAAGTTCGTTAGTAACGTCGCTAGTTGCCTTCGTCCAAACGTTTACTACCGCCTTATATCTTTCGTCTTCCGTGAGTTGACCACGGTTGAATCTCTTTTCAATTTTTAATACTTCGTTTGAAGCATCGTCCAAGATTTGTTGTTTCTTTTCTGGAACGTGCATATCGAAAATCGAAGTAGTAATAGCGCCTACCGTCGAGTATTTATAGCCGAGTGACTTGATATAGTCAAGCGTTTCAGCCGCGCATTTAGCAGACTTTTTCTTAAAGCATGCGTCAACAATCTTTTTAAGGTCGTTTTTAGCAACGAGTTTGTCAATTTCATACTTTAAGTAATCTTCGTCTTTTACTCTCTTTGTAAAGCCGATATCTTGTGGAATTTGTTCGTTAAATATAATTCTACCGCAAGTAGTTTTTACCCTACCCGTAATAGATTCGCCGTTTGGAAGCGTAACAGTTCTTCTAACGTAAATTTCGTCTTGCAACGTGAGTTGCTTAGTTTGGTAAGCCATAATTGCTTCTTCTTCCGAAATAAACGCAGGCGCATTATATTTTTTAACGTTTTCGTAAACCTTGCCGTTTACAACGCTAGTTAAAGTGCAACTTTCAATTTGTCCGTCGCCACCGTAAACTACGTTTGAAGCCGTAAATTCTTCACTGTCTTCATTAACGGTTTCAGGCCTTCTACCCTTTTCGTCTTCTTTTAATATATAGAACTTATTATTTATATAACTAAATTCAATATTACTATTGTCGCCGTAGTATCTGCCTTCCGCTTTACGAACGATTGTAAGATAGTAGCAACCTAATACCATGTCTTGCGTAGGCGACATAACTGGCTTACCGTCCGAAAGTTTTAAAATGTTGTTTGAAGAAAGCATTAAGAATCTTGCTTCGGCTTGCGCTTCAATAGAAAGTGGAACGTGAACTGCCATTTGGTCACCGTCGAAGTCGGCGTTGAACGCACCGCAAACGAGTGGGTGAAGTTTAATTGCTCTACCTTCAATTAACACAGGCTCGAACGCTTGAATAGAAAGTCTGTGAAGCGTTGGAGCACGGTTTAAAAGTACCGGATGGTCTTTGATAATTTCTTCCAAGATATCCCAAACGCAAGGTTTCATTCTTTCAACCGTACGCTTTGGACTCTTAATGTTGTGACAAGTGCCGTTTTCAACGTCTTTCTTCATTACGAACGGCTTGAAAAGTTCAATGGCCATTTCTTTTGGAAGACCGCATTGATAAATTTTAAGTTCAGGACCTACTACGATAACCGAACGGCCCGAATAGTCAACACGCTTACCTAAAAGGTTCATACGGAAACGACCTTGTTTACCGCGTAAGAACGCAGAAAGCGATTTTAATTCTCTACCGCCCGCGCCCGTTACCGCCTTACCGCGCTTACCGTTATCGATAAGTGCGTCAACAGCTTCTTGTAACATACGCTTTTCGTTTCTAATAATAATGTCAGGCGCGCCGAGAGCCATAAGTTTTCTTAACCTATTGTTTCTGTTAATAACGCGTCTATAAAGGTCGTTTAAGTCGGAAGTAGCAAATCTACCGCCGTCAAGTTGAACCATAGGGCGTAAATCAGGCGGGATTACCGGAACTACGTCTAAAATCATCCATTCAGGTCTAGTTCCGCCTTTTTTAAACGCTTCAACGATTTCAAGGCGTTTAATTGCCTTTACTTTCTTTTGGTGCGATTGATTTTCATCAATAATATTTTTAAGTTCTTGCGACTCTTTTTCAAGGTCAACCGCCATTAAAAGTTCTTTAATGGCTTCCGCGCCCATACCAACTTTAAACGCGTCCGCGCCGTATTGTTCAACGTATTCGCTATAAGTTTTATCGCTAATAACTTGTTTGTATTGAAGGTCCGTAGTACCTGGGTCTAAAACTACGAAACTTACGAAGTACAATACTTGTTCAAGCGGTTTTGGGCTCATATCAAGCATAAGGCCTATTTTAGAAGGCACGCCTCTAAAATACCAAATGTGAGAAACGGGAGCGGCAAGTTCAATGTGTCCCATTCTTTGACGCCTTACTTTTGATTTAGTAACTTCTACGCCACATTTATCACAGATAATGCCTGCGTATCTAATTCTTTTATATTTACCGCAATGGCACTCGTAGTCTTTCGCTGGGCCGAAAATTCTTTCACAGTACAAACCGTCTTTTTCCGGCTTTTGAGTTCTGTAATTGATTGTTTCAGGCTTAGTTACTTCACCGTAAGACCATTGTCTAACTTTTTCTGGCGATGCTACGCCAATTTGAATAGAGTCAAAATTGTTAAGTTCAAACATTTATTTACCTCTCTCACATATCGTCGTCTAAATCTTCTAAACTGTCCATATCTTCAAAGTCGTCGAATAAATCCTTTGAATTGAACTCGTATTTAGGGTCGTTGTCAAATTCGTCCAAGCCGTCGTCAAAGATACTGTCGCTATCGAAAGCGTCTTCATCTTCGTCAACGCCAAAGTCAAGTTCAACTTCTTCACGAATTTCTTTGTTATCGCTTTCACTGCGGTCGTCACCGTCTTCTTCGGCAAGTTCTTTAAGTGAAATTTCTTCGTTGTTTTCAGTTAAAACTTTCATATCAAGAGCGCACGCTTGAAGTTCTTTTAACAATACTTTGAAAGATTCAGGTATGCCTGGTTCGCTAATATCTTCACCGTTTACGATTGAATCGTACGTTTTAAGTCTACCAACAACGTCGTCCGACTTAACGGTAAGCATTTCTTGTAAAATGTGCGCCGCGCCGTACGCTTCAAGCGCCCAAACTTCCATTTCGCCGAATCTTTGGCCACCGAACTGTGCCTTACCGCCGAGTGGTTGTTGCGTAACGAGTGAGTATGGACCCGTTGAACGAGCGTGGATTTTATCGTCAACAAGGTGGTGGAGTTTAATCATATACATACAACCAACCGTTACTCTATTTTCAAAAGGTTCACCCGTACGTCCGTCGTAAAGTTGAATTTTTGCGTCAACTTCGCCGTAAGGGTTTACGATGTTGTTTTCTTGTAAAAGTTCGCGTATATCTTTTTCTCTTGCACCGTCGAATACAGGCGTAACAACTTTCCAACCAAGTTGTTTACATACTAAACCAAGGTGAACTTCAAGTATTTGACCGATGTTCATACGTGAAGGAACGCCGAGTGGGTTAAGTACGATTTGAAGTGGAGTACCGTCTGCAAGGAACGGCATATCGCTTTCAGGCAATATTCTTGAAATAACGCCCTTGTTACCGTAACGGCCCGCCATCTTATCACCAACGGAAATCTTTCTCTTTTGAGCAATATATACTCTAACGAGTTTACTTACGCCTGGTTCAAGTTCGTCTTTATTTTCACGAGTGAAAATCTTAACGTCAACTACTACGCCACCTTCGCCGTGTGGAACTTTTAACGAAGTATCTTTAACTTCTCTTGCCTTTTCGCCGAAGATTGCACGTAAAAGCCTTTCTTCCGGAGTAAGTTCAACTTCGCCCTTTGGTGAAACTTTACCAACTAAAATATCACCGCTAGTAACTTCCGCACCTATTCTAATAATACCGTCTTCGTCCAAGTCTTTTAAAACTTCTTCGCTTAAATTTGGAATATCGCGAGTAATTTCTTCTTGACCGAGTTTAGTATCTCTTGCTTCGGTTTCGTGTTCTTCAATGTGGATTGAAGTAAACACGTCGTCTTGTACGAGTTTTTCGCTTAATAAGATAGCGTCTTCGTAGTTGTAGCCTTCCCAAGTCATGTAACCTATTAAAATGTTTCTACCAAGCGCAAGTTCGCCGTTAGCCGTTGCAGGACCGTCTGCAAGAGTTTGACCTTTAACTACTTTGTCGCCAGTAGATACGATAGGATGTTGGTTTAAGCAAGTGCTTTGGTTAGAACGTTCAAACTTTTTAAGAGTATAAACTCTTTCAGTTCCGTCGTTTTCTTTAACGATTATTTCCTTACCCGAAACTGCTTTAACTTCACCGTCTTCTTTGGCAATAATCATAACGCCACTGTCTTCGGCAATTTTTGCTTCAACACCCGTAGCAACTATTGCGTTTTCAGGCTTAATAAGCGGAACTGCTTGACGTTGCATGTTAGAGCCCATAAGCGCACGGTTCGTATCGCTGTTTTCAAGGAAAGGTATGAGCGCGGTTGCAACCGAAACGAGTTGTTTAGGCGAAACGTCCATATAATCAACTTCTTCTCTTGGAAGTTCGGCAGTTTCGTCACGTCTTCTACAAGAAACTCTTTCGTTTAAGAAATGACCTTCTTCATCAAGCGGTTCGTTTGCTTGCGCTACGATGTACTTATCTTCTTCGTCAGCAGTAAGGTAGTCAACTTGTTCGGTAACTACGCCACGCTTTTTATCAATTTTTCTGTATGCGGATTCGATAAAGCCGAATTCGTTTACTTTTGCGTAAGTAGAAAGCGAAGTAATAAGACCGATGTTTTGACCTTCCGGCGTTTCGATAGGACACATACGTCCGTAATGAGTATAGTGAATATCTCTCACTTCAAACGTTGCTCTTTCTCTATTAAGACCGCCAGGACCTAACGCTGAAAGTTTTCTTTTATGCGTAAGTTCTGCAATAGGGTTCGTTTGGTCCATAAATTGTGAAAGTTGTGAAGAACCGAAGAACTCTTTAATGGCCGAACTAACAGGGCGCACGTTAATGAGACCTTTTGGATTTATTTCTTTCGTATCTTGCGTTGACATACGTTCTTTAATAACTCTTTCAAGTCTTGCAATACCGATGCGGAATTGATTTTGTAAGAGTTCGCCAACGCTACGAACGCGACGGTTGCCAAGGTGGTCTATATTGTCGATAGAGCCGATGCCGTAGTTAAGGTCGTCGTTTAAAGATATAGACGCAATAATATCGTCAACCGTAACGTGTTTATGGTTAAGTTTTTCAATTAAAGGCTTAATAGTCTTTTTTTGTTCAGCCGAAAGTTTATTTGGAATATTGCCCGATTCCAAAATAGTATAGAACTCTTTGCACGCTTCAACGAATTTTCTACGAAGTTCTTTTCTAATTTCTTCGTTTTTCTTATCTTCCGGTTTTTCTTCCGCAAGCCTTTCAGGTGAAAGGTCTTCAACGTAATAAAGGTCGTTAATTTGAGTGCGCATTGCTTCGGCAACGTCTTCAACAGCCGTAGTTTTAGTCATTTCGTAAACTTCTTTTGAGAATTTAAGGTTAGGATAGTTTACGGTTTCTAAAAGACCGAAAGATTTTGCGCGAGCGCCCGTTAAAGCATTGAAGTTTACGGTATTGTTTGCAATAATTTTGTGAACTTTACCGTCTTCTAATTTAACGCTAACAACGTTTACACCGCTATTTTGAATATCAAAAGCAAGTTCTTCGTTTACGCTCGTACCTGCGCTTGCAATAACTTCGCCGTCTTCGTTAATAACGTCTTCAGCAAGTATTGTGCCGGCAATACGGTTTGCAAGGCAAAGCCTTTTGTTGAATTTATATCTACCAACTTTGGCAATATCGTATCTTCTTGAATCAAAGAACAAGTTTTTAAGATGTTGCTTAACCGCGTCTTCGGTTGGAAGTTCGCCCGGTCTTAACCTTCTATAAAGTTCAAAAAGACCTTCGCTTTCACTGTGCGTACCGTCCTTTTCCAAAGTTGCGCCTATCATTGCGCTATCGCCGAAAAGGTCTTTAAACGCTTCGTCACTACCGAAGCCTAACGCGCGAAGAAGCGTAGTTGCGGCAATTTTACGAGTTCTATCAACGTGTACCCATAAAACGCCTTGTGAGTCTTGTTCAAATTCAAGCCAAGCACCACGGTTTGGCATAACCGTAGTTTCGTATAACTTTTTACCGGACTTGTCCTGTTTGTAAGTATTGTAAACGCCGGGAGAACGAACGAGTTGTGAAACTACGACGCGTTCCGCACCGTTGATGATGAAAGAACCACTGTCAGTCATTTTAGGCAATTCGCCCATGAACACGTCTTGTTCGATAATTTCGCCCGTCACTTTGTTGTTGAGCCTTACTTTAACTTCAAGCGGAACTGCATAAGTGGCATCTCTGTCTCTACATTCCTTTTCAGTATACTTTGGACTACCTTTTAAATTATGGTCTAAAAAGTAGAGTTCGTAGTGGTCGCCAAAGTCGGTAATAGGTGAAAAATCTTCTAATACTTCACCGATACCTTCTTCAATGAAAGCATCGTACGAATCTTTTTGAACTTCAACGAGATATGGAATCGGTTGAATTTCTTTGATTTGTGCAAAGGATTTTCTTTCCACGTTACCGCATTTTACTGTTTGTAAATTACGCATTATTTACACTCCTTTAAAAAAATTGAAAAACACCTTGATTATTTTTGCAGGTTGCGGTATAATAGACCGCGTAAAGCGTTAAAATTTTCGCTTTTTTGCTTATAAATATAATTTATAACCTGTGTTTTTAACCGCTTTTTTTGCTAAAATCTAGAAAAAAGGCGATATTATTACATTATAACATTTTAATATTATAGTTTAGATGGCAAAATAAGTCAACTAAATTACGCGCTATTTTATAATTTTTTTATTTATATTATATAAAAAATAAGGAGTTTTTGGTGAGAATCGACAAATTTTTGAAAATTTCACGCATTTTAAAGCGTAGAACGCTTGGAAAGGAAGCGTGCGAAGGCGGTAGAGTATCCGTAAACGAAAAAGAAGTTAAGCCAAGTTACAATTTAAAAGTCGGTGACGTGGTGTCTATCCGCTTTGCAAGCAAGGAAATTAAGTTTAAGGTAGAAAATTTAAAGGAAAACGTAAAAAAAGACGAAGCGCAATCGCTTTATACTATAATCGGTGAATAATTATGAAACACACTACTGTTACTGCAATTTTAGCCTGCGCTGGAAAAGGCGTACGCGCAGGGTTTAAACAAAATAAACTTTTTGAAACGGTTGACGGCGTACCCGTTATTTTAAAGACCGCCCTTCAATTCGACTGCGTTAAACGCATTGACAAAATGGTTATAGTTTACGCAAAAGGCGAAAAACAAAAAATACAAAATTTGATATCTTGCTTAACAAAACAAATTTCTTTCGTTGAAGGTGGAAAAACTCGTTTCGAGTCCGTTAAAAACGCCCTATCAACCGTTAAAGACGGCGTGGTTTTAATTCACGACGGAGCAAGACCTTTCGTTTCGCAAAAAACGATAAACGCGTGCATTAAAAGCGCCCTAACCTACGGCAGTGGCGTTGCGAGCGCGCCGTGCATAAATACTATATTAGAAACGGACGGCAAGTCAAATATTTTAGCGTCAACGCGTAAAAACAGATTTTCCGCTCTCACTCCACAAGCCTTTAATGTAACCGCGTTAAAGCGTGCCTACGAACTTGCGGGCGACGGTTTAGATTTTACCGACGATGCTGGAATTTATTGCGCGTTTATAGGAAAATGCAAGCAAGTTGAAAGTGAAATTGAAAACGTAAAACTTACCTATAAAAGCGATTTTTCTATGCCGTTAAACAGTAGTTTTTTAGTTGGTACGGGATTTGATTTACACACGCTTGTAGAGAATAGAAAACTTATACTTGGCGGTATTAATATTCCTAACGATAAAGGGCTTTTAGGTCATAGCGACGCAGACGTTTTAACGCACGCTATAATGGACGCGTTACTTTCCGCTTTATCACTTCGTGATATAGGTTATCATTTTAGCGATAAAGATGAAAAATATAAAGATATTTCGAGTATGGTTTTGCTTGAAAAAGTGCTTGAAATGGTAGAAGAAAAAGGCTATAAAATTAACAACGTTTCCGCCGTTATTATGGCTCAAAAACCAAAGTTAAGCCCGCATATTTTGGCTATTACTAAAAACCTTGCTTCCGCGTTAAAAATTGATGAAAATAAGGTTGGAATAACAGCAACTACGCTTGAAGGAATAGGCGTGGTTGGTAGAGAAGAAGGCATAGCCACGCAAGCGTACGTTTCGCTTGTAAAAAAAGGAGAATAAATGAAAAAAAACAGTAGATACGTTTGCTCGGAGTGTGGTAGCGCAAGCCCGCAATGGCTTGGAAAATGCCCTTATTGCAATACGTTTGGAACTTTTGTTGAACGCACTATTGAAGATGAAACTAACACTTTAAAAAGTGGTTTATCGGCACAAAAACCAAAGCCTTTAAACGCTATTGAAAATGAAAATTTTAAAAGGGTTTTAACGGGTATTAGTGAACTTGACGGCGTTTTAGGCGGTGGCATAGTTCCCTACTCTATCGTTTTAATAGGCGGTGACCCGGGCGTTGGCAAATCAACTATTTTAACGCAAGTGTTTGGCAATATTGCAAAGACTAAAAAAGTTCTTTACGTTTCGGCGGAAGAAAGTTTATCGCAAGTAAAATTGCGCGCAAGTAGATTGCAAGTTAACGGCGATAATTTTTACGTTTTAAACGAAAATAAACTTGAAAATATTGAGGACGCAATTAGCGATTACGAATTTATAGTTATCGATTCTATTCAAACGATTTATTTAGAGTCCGTTACGGGCTCTGCGGGCTCGGTTGCACAAGTGCGCGAGTGCGCAACTAAACTTATGAATATTGCTAAAACTAAGCAAAAAACTATTTTTATAATAGGACACGTTACAAAAGACGGCGCAATTGCAGGCCCAAAAGTGTTAGAACATATTATGGACGCGGTTTTATATTTTGAAGGCGACGTTAGCGATAATACTAGAATTTTGCGCGCGGTTAAAAATAGGTTTGGTTCACAACAAGAAGTCGGTGTTTTTGAAATGACGGAAAAAGGCGTTTTCGGCGTAAACAACTATAACGGCATTTTTATGAGCGATAATCGCGGTAGTAGCGCCGGTAGCATAGTAACGCCGTATATGAGCGGAAACAGATGTATGCCCGTTGAAATTCAAAGTTTGGTATCAAAAACGGTGTTCGGTATGCCACGCCGTATGCCACTTGGCATAGATTACAATAAAATGGTATTATCTATTGCCGTTTTAGAAAGAAAGTGCTACGTTCCGTTTTATAATCAAGACGTATATATAAACGCAATGGGCGGAATAAAACTAAACGAGCCCGCGGTTGACTTGGCAATATGTTTATCGCTTGCAAGTGCAAACAAAAATATACCTATCGATAAAACCGTAACCGCTTTTGGCGAAGTTGGTTTAACGGGCGAAGTTAGACCCGTAGCAAGCGCCGAAAAACGAGTTGCAGACGCTATTAAATTCGGCTTTAAAACCGTAATTTTACCTAAACGCAACTATGAAGCGGTTAAAAAGTATAGTAACGATATTCAAATTGTAACCGTATCTTACCTATTCCAAGCAATTAAATTTTTATTTGACGGAAAAAGCGAAGTAAACGACATAAATTAAAAGGAAAAAAATATGAAAAAATTTATAGGCAAAATATTTACAATTTTATTGAGTTTAACACTTTGTTTTTCACTAGTTTGTTGCGTTAACGATAACGGCAACGGCGACGGTGGCAACGGCGACGGTGGTAACGGCGGTAATAACGGTAATCCACCCGCCGAAAGCGGACTAATAACGCCCACTAATTTACAAACAAAAGTAGATGAAATTGAGAGCCAAGCAACTCTTTGTTTAGACGCGGGCAATTTTGGAGTTTTAACCTTTAAAGTAGGAAGTGATAGCGGTCAAACTTTAAACGATAAACCGCTTTATAAACGCGAACTTAACGTCGTTACCATAGAAGGAAAACTTAACGGAAATTCAAAAACTACGTTTTTGAAAACTTTTGAATTTGAAACGAATAAACAAGTTTTAGGGCAAGACGTAGCCGTTAAAACCACTATTAAAACTCTTAAATTTAAAAACCTTGCTTTTAAGGAAAATATCAAGTTGATACTTAACTACGCGTCAAGCGAAGTTTGCCCCGTTATTATTGAAAATTTAGTGTTTGAAAACGTTGAAATAAACAACTTTGAAATGTCCAACGTAAACGGCAGGCACGGTATAGCAATAGAAACTAACTGCGGTGCTATAAAAAACCTTACTTTTACTAACTCTAAAATAATAAACGTCAACTCGCCTAACGCTAGCGGAATTCACTTTAACGATGCTGGTGGCGTTGAAAAAATTACGGTGGAAAACTCGGTTATTTCGGGCGTTAATTACAACGCAATTCAAGTAAACAAATTTAGCGGAGAACTTAGTGTAACGAACTCAACTATTTCGTTTACCGGCAATAGAGCAATTAGAATTGACGACGTTAGGCGAGTTGACGTTTATTATTTTAGAGTTAGTAAAAGTAAGGTTTTTTATAGCACCGCAGTTAGTTTCTATTGCTAT
>JAZOMW010000010.1:0-47785 GCA_045654225.1 Christensenellaceae bacterium
AATAGTACGCCTGTCCGCTATACCGCCCGCGCCGATAATACACCATTTCATAAATTTAACCTCCTATGGTAAAAGCCTTTTTGTAGTCATTTTTAAATATGCTTGGCACATTCTAAAACCTTCGGCATAATCAACGCCCGCTTGATAACCGCGGTAACGGCTACAAGTTCTAACCATGTCTGGAAAATCGATTCCGTCGTGGTCGAGCATCCATTTAATTTGACTTTCGTGGCAGTTGAGCATTTCTAACTTTTTATCTATTTGGTTAGTTACGTCAACGAATTCAGTTGGAACGAAGTTTACACCCGCAAGCGTGTCCATATAGTAAATAGGAACGCACTTGGCAGGCTCGCTATACTTACTTTTGTAATTTGGAAGCGTAGCGGCAAAACTCGCATCGAAAACAAGGCGTGAAACTGCGGTATGGTCCGGCATATAATCGTCTGGATTATGCGTGATTATAAAATCGGGGTTAGCGTATTTTATAATATCAACCATCATGTCGCGCGAACGCTTGTTATTATCATAAATGTCAAGGTCGTTAAAGCCAGCGGAAATTACTTCAATTCCTGCAAGCGCGCCCGCTTTTTTGGCTTCGTTTGCTCGCATAATAGTAAGTTCGTCAGGCGGGATAATAACGTGACCTAAATTGCCCGTTGACGCGTGGCAAGAAATAACCGTGTCGCCACGTTCTACGCACTTAATGAGCGTACCTGCGCAAGCTATTTCAATATCGTCTGGATGGCATCCAATTGCTAAAACTCTCATAGTATTCTCCTTTTTATATTGTACTTTTATTATATTATTTTAATTTAATTAAAACAATGCCAAATAATATCTTAAAAAATGTAAAATACTACACTAATTTTTATTATAAATTATTTGACATTTATTTTAAAAAATATTACAATTTTTGTATGAGATACTATAAGTATAAAATTGAAAATTTAATAAAGGTCAATAAAATTGTAACGGTGCACAACTTTTACTTTGATAAAAACTTTAAAAGTTTAACCGAGCACCACGATTTTAAAGAGTTAATTTACGTTGAAAGTGGTTCGATTTTTTGCGTTCAAGGTAGCGAAGCGTATTACTTAAAACAAGGCGATATGTTTTTTTATAAAACCAATGAAGAACATTTTTTATTTACCGATGAAAATATTAACGCAAAAATTATAATAATTTCGTTTGAAAGTAAAAGCGAGCCACTGCGCTTTTTAGAAAGCAAGTCGTTTAGTTTAGACGATAGTTCAAAACGCGTTTTAGATAGTATTATTAAAGAAGCAAAAACAACGTTTGACGTAACCAAATCAAACCAAGCAACTAAAAAAATGCAATTACTTCCGTCGCCTACGCTTGGCGGACTTCAACTTATAAAAAACTATTTAGAAGTGTTATTAGTTCAAATTTTACGTGGCGAAAACGAAAAGGCGGGCAACAACAAGACCTTTATTATAGTTGACAATCAACACACTTTATCTAATAAAATTGATAATTATTTAAAGGAAAATTTACAAAGCAGTTTAAAAATTAAAGATATTGCGGAGTTTTTAAACTACTCGCCGTCGTATTTATACAAAACGTATAAAAAGCAAAAAGGCAAAACTATAATAGACACGTTTATGGAGTTAAAAACCGAAAAGGCAAAAGAGTTACTACAAAACACTAACCTTTCCGTTACTTTAATAGCCGAAACGCTTAATTACGACTGTCAAAGTTATTTTACAAAATCGTTTAAAAAGCACGCGGGCATTACGCCAACCGCGTTTAGAAAAAAATACGGTGTAAAATAAAATTTTATATTGAAAAAAGCAAAATTTACTGATATTATAACTAATAGGTGAAATTATGTTTAAACTAAAACCAAGCGTTACTTTAAGCTATTTTGGAATAGAGCGTTTTAACGACGGCGGTTATCAAATTATTAGAAAAGATAAAGAATTTTACGCTAATTTAGAAGAAATTTTAAATTGCGGTTTTGAAGCATTAGAGTTAGAAACCTCAGCCCCTTGGAACAAACAAGAAGAAATTAAAAACTACCCTTTTATTAAAGACGTTGCTAAAAACGTTTTAAAAAGCGGAATACTTTTTAATAGCGTTCATTTGCCGTTTTCTCTTTCTTGGTGGGACTTTGCATCACCTATTGAAACGGAAAGAAAAGGCGCGGTTGAAAGTTTTAAACGCGCGGTTGACGCATACGGCGAATTTTTGCCGAACGTTTTCGTTATTCACCCTGGCATTAAACCGCAAACGGAAGAAGAAAGAGAAAAAAGACTAAACCAACTTGCAAAATCGATGAGTGAAATTTGCGAGTTTTCACCTAAAACCGTTTGCATTGAAAATATGGTTAACGACGGACTTTTAAATAAAACAAGCGAAGCAAAGTGGCTTTTAAACGCCGTGCCTAAACTTAATATGACGATAGATATAAACCACAGTTTTTTGCAAAAACCCGAAGATTATATTTTAGAAATAGGCAAAAAAGTTAAAAATTTACATATTTCCGATAACGACGGATTAAAAGAACGACATTGGCTACCTAAAAAAGGCGTTATAAACTTTAACGCAGTTTTAAGCGCCCTTGAAAAAACGGGCTATAACCAAACTTTTAACTATGAATTAAAATTTGAAAAAAACGAACTTTCTTATAAAGACGTTTTTAATAACTATTTAGAACTATTTAACGAATATAATAAGTTAAAATAGAAAAAAGCACGCTTTAAAGCGTGCTTTAATTTTTTATTAAATAGTTTTTACCGTTACGGAAGTGTCAAAGTATTTCCAAGGTGATTTTTCTTTTGTTGGTTCAACTTTAAACACAAGTCTTTCCTTTGTAACCGGATGGCTAAACGAGAGTGAAGTTGCAAAAAGTGCTAAATTTCCCTTAACCGCGTTAGGTCCACCGTAGCGCATATCGCCGTAAATAGGCGCGCCTATATGGCTAAGTTGAACGCGAATTTGGTGGCTTCTACCCGTGTGAAGTTTAACTTTTACAAAAGATAATCCGTTTTGTTCTTCTAAAACTTCGTACGCAAGTTCGGCGTATTTTGCGCCTTCTACCGTTTGACCGCAAACGTAAACGGTGTTAGTTATCGCGTTCTTTTTTAGGTAATGTTTTAAAGTTTGCTTTTTAACTTTTAAACTGCCAACTACTACTGCGTGATATTCTTTTTCAAAGTCGCCGTTGCGCATTTGTTCACTTAATCTTGACGCGGCTTTCGACGTTTTTGCGTAAACCATAACGCCACCCGTTGGTCTATCAAGCCTATGAACTAGCCCTATATAAACGTTGCCCGGTTTACCGTCACGCTCTTTTATATATTCTTTAATACGCGTAAGCATATCTTCGTCTTTACTTTCGTCGCTACAAGACGGAATATTTTGCTCTTTTAAAACTACTATTATATGGTTATCTTCATAAATAATAAGTGGATTTTCCATAATTGCTCCTTTTTAATTAGCCGTCCAAATTCCCGAACAACCGCAAGGAAGTGCTATGCCTTCGTCAGTTGGTAAGCCTACTTCGTAAGCGTCGATTTTACCGTTAAAACCTTTCATGTTAAGCGTTAAAATGTTCTTAATAACTTGTGGTTGAAGACCGGTTGTATAACTGTTTATTAAGAAAAAAAGCGGATTGTCGCTTAAAACTTCAACGCAAGTTTTAACAAGGTTAAACAGTTCGTTTTCAATCTTCCAAGTTTCGCCGTTAGGACCTCTACCAAAACTCGGCGGGTCCATAATTATAGCGTCGTATTTTTTACCGCGCCTAATTTCACGCTTAACGAATTTTAAACAGTCGTCAATAATAAACCTAACGCCCGCGTCCTTAACGCCTGAAAGTCGGCAATTTTCGCCCGCCCTTTCTACCATACCTTTCGACGCGTCAACGTGGCAAACCGATGCGCCCGCCTTTAAGCAAGCCACAGTTGCTCCGCCCGTGTAAGCAAATAAGTTAAGAACGTTTATAGGTCTGTTTGCGCTCTTAATTAGCGCAGTCATTTTATCCCAGTTTACGGCTTGTTCAGGAAACAACCCAGTATGTTTAAAGCCCATAGGCTTTATTAAAAACTTTAATTCGCCGTAACTAACCGTCCACTCGCTTGGCATTTGTTTGTAAATTTGCCATTTGCCACCGCCCGTTTCGCTCCTGACGTATTTGGCGTTAAGCCCTTTATAGTTTTGCATGTCAACGGATGACGGCCATATTACTTGCGGGTCTGGACGTAGTAAAGTTACACCCTTCCACGTTTCAAGTTTATACCCGTCGCCCGTTGCTAAAACTTTATAATCTTTCCAATTATTTGCAAGTTCCATTTTGCTTCCTTATAACTTTTCTACGCCTAAAACAACTTTTTCGCCAGCGATATCCCACTCTTTTTCAAAGCCTTTAATTTCGCCCGCAAAAATATTTTCGGCTAAAACGTCGCTTAAAATTGAGCAAGCGTTTTTAGTTAACACTTCTTTTGCCTTTCCGCTTGCAACGTAGTAAAGGTTGATTCTATCAACTACTTCAAAGCCGGCTTCTTTACGCATAGTTTGAATTTTACTAACTATTTCACGCTCGATACCTTCAAGTAAAAGTTCTTCCGTAATATTAGTATCTAATACTACCGTTACGCCGTTTAATTGTGAAGAAACGAGCCCTTCTTTACTTTCGGAAGAAATTAAAAGGTCGTCGATAGTAAATTCAATAGTAGTGCCTTGAAGTTCTACGCTAAACGTTTTACCTTCTTTAACCGTGTTTACAAGTAAATTAGCGTCGCAAGTTTCTAAATAACTTCTAATAGCGCCGAGTTTTGCGCCGTATTTAGGACCTAACGTTTTAAGTTGCGGTTTAACTTTATATGAAACTAAATTACTTGCATCGCTTAAAATTTCAACGTTTTTAACGTTTAACTCGTCACGCGCAATATTTAAAAGGTCTTCGCTTAACGCCGTTACCCTTTGAGTTGCAACGTACACTTTTGAAAGTGGTTGACGGTTTTTAACGTTTGCCGTATTTCTTGACGCTCTACCCGCTACAACTATATCTAACACGACTGACATACCTTCTTCAAGTTTTAAATCAACCGCACTTTCGTTATATTTAGGGAAAGAACATAAATGAACTGATTTTGGTGCGTCTTTATAGAAATTTGGCACTAAATTTAAGTACATACTTTCCGCCATAAACGGAACGTAAGGCGCGCAAAGTTTAGAAAGAGTTACTAAAATTGTGTAAAGCGTAGTGTAAGCGGAAATTTTATCTTCCGTCATTTCTTTACCCCAGTATCTTTCTCTACCACGGCGAATATACCAGTTAGAAAGGTCGTCAACGTATTGTTGAAGCATTCTTGAAGTTTCAAAAATTTGGTATTTATCTAAACCTTCGTCAACTTCTTTAATTAAAGTGTTGAGTTTAGAAAGCGCCCATTTATCCATTAACGAAAGTTTACAATCTTCAAGTTTGTATTTCGTAGGGTCGTATTTATCAATATCTGCGTATAACACGAAGAAAGCGTAAGCGTTCCAAAGCGTGCCCATAAATTTGCGTTGTGCTTCCGAAACGGCTTCTTCGTAAAATCTTGAAGGAAGCCATGGCGAAGAGCCCGTGTAGAAATACCATCTAACCGCGTCAGCTCCTTGTTTATCAAGTACCGTCCATGGGTCAACTACGTTGCCAATATGCTTTGACATTTTAATGCCGTTTTTATCGTTAACGTGACCTAAAACTATACAATTTTTGAACGATGATTTTTTAAATAAAAGCGTTGAAATTACGAGTAACGTGTAAAACCAACCTCTCGTTTGGTCGATTGCTTCACTAATAAAGTCCGCAGGGAATTGTTTTTCAAACAATTCTTGGTTTTCAAACGGATAATGAAGTTGAGCAAAAGGCATTGAGCCGGAGTCAAACCAACAGTCGATAACGTCTTTTACTCTTGACATAGTGCCACCGCATTCGCAACTAAATTTAGGCTCGTCGATATACGGTCTATGAAGTTCGATGTCGCCCTTTAATCCGCAAAGGTCTTTAAGTTCTTGGCGAGAGCCGATAACGTGAACTTTACCGCATTTATCACAAGTCCAAACAGGGAGCGGAGTTCCCCAGTATCTTTCTCTTGAAAGACCCCAGTCAATAACATTTTCTAAGAAGTTGCCCATTCTACCAGATTTTATAGTTTCAGGCATCCAATTTACGGAATTATTCGACGCAATAAGTTCGTCTTTAATTGCAGTAGTTTTAATAAACCAACTGCTACGCGCGTAGTAAATGAGCGGAGTGTTACAACGCCAACAGAACGGATAACTGTGAGTAAAGTCTTCCGCTTTAAATAATAAACCGCGTTTTTCAAGGTCTAAAATAATGAGTTTGTCCGCATCTTTTACAAAGTAACCTGCAATTTCACCGCACTCTTCCGTCATTTTACCGCGGTTGTCAACTAAATTTACGAAAGCAATATCGTACTTTTTGCAAACGCGTGAGTCGTCTTCACCAAATGCGGGAGCGTTGTGAACTATACCGGTACCATCGTCCATAGTAACGTAATCGTCAACCACGCAAATATACGCTTTTTCATAACTTGGAATTTGAGCGTAACTATAAAGCGGTTCGTATTCACAGTATTCGTAATCTTTACCCGTTTTAACTTCTAAAACCTCGTAACTTTCAAAGAGTTTAGAAACTAATTTTTCGGCTAAAATGTACTTCGTGCCGTCTTCAACTTTAATAGTTGCGTAGTTTTCTTTTGCGTTAAAGCAAAGCGCTACGTTAGACGGAAGCGTCCAAGGAGTAGTAGTCCACGCTAAAAAGTAAAGGTTTTCTTGTCCTTTAACCTTGAACTTTGCGTAAACGGATTTTTCGGTTACGTCTTTATAACCTTGTGCAACTTCGTGCGAAGAAAGCGCAGTTCCGCATCTTGGACAGTAAGGAACGATTTTATAGCCTTTGTATAATAAGCCCTTTTTCCAAATTTCTTTAAGCGCCCACCACTCCGATTCAATATAATCGTCGTGATAAGTAACGTAAGGATTGTCCATATCGCACCAATAACCTAAACGGTCCGACATTTCTTTCCACTCGCTCGTATATTTGAAAACCGAAGCCTTACACTCTTTAATAAACGGCTCTATACCGTAATTTTCAATATCTTGTTTACCGTCAAGCCCTAACTTCTTTTCAACTTCAAGTTCAACGGGAAGACCGTGCGTATCCCAGCCCGCTTTTCTTAAAACGTGCTTGCCTTTCATAGTTTGGTAGCGCGGAATAATATCTTTCATAACACGCGTTAAAACGTGACCTATGTGCGGTTTGCCGTTTGCAGTTGGAGGACCGTCGTAAAAGCAAAACTCTTGGTTTCCTTCGTTTTTCTTAACGCTTTCTTCAAAAACGTTATTGTCTTGCCAAAACTTGATAATCTCTTTTTCTCTTTGTAAAAAGTTAAGGTTTGTTTCTACTTTTTTATACATTACTAACTCCTTATAGTTTTAGGATTTACCTATTACGTTTAAAATAAAGGCGACGACACAAAAGACGGTTGCTTGCAACAAAAACAAGCGGATATTGTGGCGGAGCAAAAAAAAAGTTTATTCGTTTAGAGACGAATAAACCGTGGTACCACTCTAATTTGCAAAAAAAATAATTTTGCAACTCGTAACGTTTAACGCACCGTTTGCGGGCGCACTTACTTAATTTTGGGCACGCCGGCTATAAAGTGATACGTTTTAACCTATCGTTTAGCGAATTTCACCAACCTTCGCCATCTCTAAAAACGGTTTTTTGATTAAAACGGTCTTTAATTACTGCCTTTTTAAGTATTTTATTGTCGTTTTATATTATTTTAACAAATAAATTATATTAAGTAAAGCAAAAAACGCAATATTTTTTAATTCAAACGCTTGATATTTAATTAAATTTATTATAAAATTGTATTACTGCGATAGGCGCGGAGTTAGCGGTGCCCTGTAACTTGCAATCCGCTATAGCAAGGTCGAACACCTTTTTAGGTTTATTTTATGGAATACAGCGTAACGCAAGTAACGTTGATTGTAAGGTCTTATGCAATTGATAACCGCGAACCGTGTCAGGATAGGAATATAGCAGCACTAAACGGACCTATCAATGTGCCATAAGGTAGCTTTACAGGAGTTAACTACGTTAAGTGCGGTTCGGTAAAGTTTATCGAAACTGGCTCGCAGTATTTTTTTAAAGGAATAGGTTTTGGAATTTTTAATTTTGCCAAAGCCTTTTTTAATAGATTATGATTAAAAGTAACTTGGAACAAATTTTTAACGAAGTTAAAGGCGGAAACAACTTAGGCGAGCCTATAACCGTTGTTGGCGCAACTAAATTTCAACCCGTTGAACTTATTAACGAAGCAATTAAATGCGGGCTTAAAGATATAGGCGAAAATAGAGCGCAAGAGTTTAGAGATAAATTTGATAGCGTACTACCCGTAAACTATCACTTTTTTGGCACTTTGCAAAAAAATAAGGTTAAGTATTTAATAGGCAAAAGTTACCTTATTCAAAGCGTTGACAGTTTAGATTTAATTGAAGAAATTAACCGCCAAAGTTTAAACAAGCAAGTTGTAACTAATATTTTACTTGAAGTAAATTTAGGCGAAGAGCAAAAAGGCGGTTTATCGTTTAGCTTAGTTAAAGAAGTTTTACAAAAAATAAACGACTACCCTAGCGTTTCCGTTTTAGGTTTAATGGCAATGCTTCCAGATACCGATAACGAAGAAATTCTTGTTTCATTACTAGATAATTTACGCGCGTTTTACGACGAATTAAAATTATTGTATAATTTTAAATATTTATCGGTAGGTATGTCAAGCGACTATTTACTTGCTATAAAACACGGCAGTAATATGGTTAGAATAGGCACTAAAATTTTTGGTAGAAGATATTGAAAACTAGTTGCGAAGTAAATAAAAACGGTTTACAAGGCACGAAAGATATTACGCCCTACTATCCAAGTAGTTTAAACGACGTAGAAGAAGTTTTATCCGCCTTAAAAGAAAGCGAAATTATAGTTGATATTACGCATATAAAAGCGCGTGATAAACAACGCTTTTTAGACCTTTTATGCGGTGCGTGTTTTTGCTTAAATAAAGGCATTTGCACTCTTAAAACTAACGTTTATTTAATTATTGACAAATGAAAAAACCTTGCTTTTTAGCAAGGTTTTTTTGTTATTTTTTATAGACGATATTTCCGTCCCTTATAGTGTAAAGCACTTCAAAATCTTTGTCAAGAACGGTAAAGTCTGCCCTCTTTCCTTCTTTTATAGAACCAACTTCGCCGTCAATTTTAAGTTGTTTAGCGCTATTTATGGTTGCATAGTCAACCGCCTTCGTAAGCGGAACGCCAACCTTTTGAGTCATATTTTTAATTGCCAAGTTCATTTTTAAAACGCTACCTGCAAGCGTGCCGTCACTAAGCCTTGCTTCGCCGTTTTTAACGTAAACGGTTTGTCCGCCAAGTTCGCTAACGCCGTCTTGTAAGCCTTTTGCACGCATAGCGTCCGTAATTAAAATGAGTTTATCGCTCGGTTTTGACTTTACTAAAAGTTTTAACGCTGGCACGCTAACGTGAATAGTATCGCTAATAACTTCGGTGTGAAGCTCGTCTATTAAAAGCGCACTACCAACCACGCCTATTTCTCTATGGTGAAGCGCAGTTTGTGCGTTAAACGTGTGTGTTACGTTAGTTGCGCCGTTTTCTACAGCGTTTACAACGTCTTCGTATTTACAACTACTATGCCCTATTGAAGAAATTACGCCTATTTCACTTAAATGCTTTATAAGTTCAAGCGAGCCCTCTTCTTCGGGTGCAAGCGAAACTATTTTAATATTGTTTCCGCTTTCGTTGTTATACTCGTCAAAACTAACGCAACCTGGTTTTTGTATATATTCAAGCGGTTGCGCGCCCTTGTGTTTTGCGCTTATAAACGGACCTTCTAAATGAACGCCGAGTAGTCTTGCACCGCTGTTAAGGTTTAAATCCTTATATTCTTTAACCGCGTTAAGCGCTTTATTTATATTTTCTTTTGACTGCGTCATCGTAGTTGCTAAAAACGAAGTAGTGCCTTCCTTTGCAATAGTATTTGCAATAGTTGAAAGGGCTTCAATACTGCCGTCCATAGCGTCCGCACCGCCCGCACCGTGAATATGTTGGTCTATAAAACCTGGTAAAACGATAGCATCAGACGGCAAATCAATGATTTCACAGTTTTCAAGTAATTGTGTAGTTGATAAAATTTTACCGTCAAAAGAAAGGTTTGTGTTAATTATTCCCTTACCTTCAACGTAAACGTTGGCATTTTTAAACGCTTTCATAACTTTTCCCCTTTGGGCTGTGGCTAAATAGCCCTATTACTTACTTTTTGCAAGTGATGCTGCGGCAATACTTTGACCAACGCGCCTACTGCTTTCGTCTGGAAGTGAAATATCTAAATTAGCAAATTCTTTAAAGTCTTTTGCTAAAACTTCTTTACAAGTTTCAAAAATGATGTTACCGCCTTTACCGCCCATAACTCTACCTAAAAGTAAAACGTGTTTAATATCGTAAAATTTAGCGTAGAACGGTAAAGTGTTTGCTAAATAAATACCGATATCGGTAAATACCTTAGTAGCAAGTTCGTCGCCTTCTTCAACTAATTTTTGAATAACTTTAAGCTTTTGAGCAGGCGTAGTAGGTTCTTCAAACTTAAATCCGCCTAAATTTGCAAGCTTAATAACTGCGTCTTGTGAAAAATATTTACAACCAACGCCTATATCGCCACTCCACTCGTCTTGCATAGCGTCTTCGCTAAAATCAACGGGGGCAAACGCAAGTTCACTAAGCCAACCGTTTAAGCCACCTTGGCTGTTTATATAACCAACGGCTTCGCTAGTGCCCATTGCAATACCTAAAACGCCGTTGTCGTTTAAATCAATACTGCCTGCAAGTGCGGTAACGTCACCGTCGTTTGCAACTTCAAGCGGAATATCGCCCATTTCTTTGGCAACGTTGATATAAATATTTTTAGTAAAATCACCGTATTTTTCTTTGTCAACTTTAATAAATAAAGATGCAACCATAGCCTTGTTATCTACGTAAACGCCCGCAGAAGATACGCCTATTGCGTCAACTCTCGGCATTTTAGAAGCAGCAGTTTTCATAGCCGTTAATATTTCATCGTAGTGATATTGTGGGTCGCTAGTAGTTTTAGGATTCCAAACCACTTCTTCACTATACACAACTTCGCCGTCGATTACCGCGCTAACTTTTCTATCGCTACCGCCCGCGTCAAAACCGATACGGCAACCGTCTAAATATCCGCCAACTTTAAGCGAACAACTTTGAGGTTTAATTTCGTCAGCGTTTTCTACGTATAAAACTTCAAAAGGCTTTTCGTAAACGCCACTCATAAAGTCAACGTCAAACGCCCTTGCGCCGTCAAGAGTGTACGCGTTTTTAACGTAGTTATAAATAACCTTGCTACCGCTAATTAAAATTTTATAACCGCCTGCAAGCCACAAAATTGTTTTTGCAAGACGTTCTGCTATACGGCAGTTGATTTCGTCAAAGCCCGTACCGTCTAAATACGCGTCGTATTTATAAACGTAGTTATAACCGCCGTTTCTTTCTACCGCAATCGTAATAGGTTGCTTTTGGCTTGCGTTTTTTACGTTATTTTCATATTCCGATAAAACGCTAATCATAGGTTTATAAGATTTATCAAGTGTAGGTTTAATCATAATAATTCTCCTTTTGTAAATATTATATATTTATTTAAAAAAATTTTCTATCCAAAAAATTTCGCCGTTGTTATAAATTATTTCATAAAAATTTATATGAAAGATTTTACAAGTTTTAAAAATTGTGCTAATATTTAATTATGGCAAATACAAAAAAGTTTTTCATGCACAAAATTTCAAACTTAATAAACGTACAAAAAATCGTAACCATACACTATCAAGAATTGCAAAAGGGTTACTCTGCACTTTTAGAAAGCCATAACTTTTGGGAACTTATTTACGTTGACAAAGAACAAGCAGTAATTGAAATTGACGGCGTTGAAGTTGGCGTTAACAAAGGCGAAATGTTTTTTATTACGCCAAACGCATCGCACACGGTTAAAACTAACGATAAAGAGCCTAATATTTTTATAATTTCGTTTGACTGCCACTCCGAAAGTATGAATTTTTTTATAAATAAAAAAATTGAGTTAAATAAAAAATATCACTATTTATTAAAAAATATAATGCAAGAGGCAACGAATACTTTTATAATACCCGACTTTAACCCTAACTTAAATAAATTAGACCTACTTAAAAACGCTAATTTAGGCGGAGAGCAAGCCTTAAAAAATAGCCTTGAATTATTGCTTATTTATTTATTGCGTGATGAGGCTGAAAGTAATAAGCAGGAAAAATATTTCGTTACAAAAACCAACTCGCTTAAAGATTTAGAGTTTGAAATTGCCAACTATTTATCAAACAATTTATACTCTAAATTTTCGCTTGAAAACTTATGCGAAAGCCTATTTTACGGCAAAACGTTTTTGTGCTCGTTTTTTAAAAATAAAACGGGAAAAACAATATACCAAACCTACTTAAAGTTTAAAATTGACGAAGCAAAAAAACTTATACGCCGTGGCGTTCCACTTCAAGAAATTAGCGAAAAACTTTGCTTTGACTCGCCTTCACACTTTAACAGCGTATTTAAAAAATACGCTAATATGACGCCTAACGAATATAAATTAAGTATAAACGCAAGATAGAAAAAAGCCACGAATTTTCGTGGCTTTTTAAGTTTTATATTAACCTTGTTAAAGTGATATTGTTTGCCAAAGCAAACAGTTTTATTTTGGCAAAGCCAAAGTTTTATTTTTAACCTTGCGGTTAAAAGTTGTGAACGTTTTTTATATATAAATTAAATCCACAACTTTGCGATAGCAAAATAAAACTTGCGCTAGCAAATAAAACTGCCGATAGGCAATAACACTTGCCGTTAGGCAAATATAACTAAAAAACCCTTGCTTTTGTAAGCAAGGGCTTTTTCTTACTATCAGTTAGGCTTTGACAATGAAAATGGTTGATTTAGCAAAATTTATTTTGAGTTTGACGAGAAAAATGCAAGAAAGACGAGCGTTATTGTGAGGGCGCATACCCGTGCGGTCTGTAACCGAACAAAACACAAAGTATTTCGTAGGATTTTTCCGTCAAAAATCAACCAGATGAAGTGGAAAAGCCTTAATTATATCCATTTGGGTTTTTGAGTTGGAAATTAAGCGCGTCCTTGCACATATCGTCAAGCGTTTTTTCGGCTTTAAAGCCTAAAACTTCGTACGCTTTGCTAGGGTCTGCATAGCACTCTCCTATATCGCCTGAGCGACGCGGAGCAAATTTATACGGAATATCTTTTCCAAGCGCTTTTTTAAATGCGTTTACCATTTCTAAAACGCTATAACCAACGCCCGTGCCTAAATTCACTATTACTAAACCGCAATTTGTTAAAAGTTTATTTACGGCTAAAACGTGGCCTTTTGAAAGGTCAACAACGTGAATATAGTCTCTAACACCCGTACCGTCCTTCGTGTCGTAATCATTGCCAAAAATATTTAAACGTTCAAGTTTGCCAACCGCAACTTTCGTAATATACGGGCAAAGGTTGTTTGGAATTCCGTTAGGGTCTTCACCTATAAGCCCGCTTTCGTGCGCGCCAACAGGGTTAAAATATCTTAAAATTGCAATATTCCAAGTGCTATCCGCCTTGCAAATATCTTTTAAAATGTACTCGATAAAAAGTTTTGTAGAGCCGTAAGGGTTAGTGGCTCTAAGTTTAGCGTCTTCCTTAATAGGCACGCTTTCAGGGTCGCCGTAAACGGTTGCGGACGATGAGAACACTAAATTTTTACAGTTAAATTCACGCATAACTTCAACTAGCGCAATTAAACCGCCTATATTGTTATGGTAATATTCAATAGGCTTTTGACAAGATTCGCCAACCGCTTTAAAACCTGCAAAATTTATAACCGCGTCAATACTGTGAGCGTTAAAAATTTTACGCATTGAGTCTTTATCTAAAACGTCCGCTTTATAAAAAGTTAGTTTTTTATTAACTATTTTTTCTACGCGTATAATAGACTCTTCTTTACTGTTAGATAAATTGTCAACGATTATAGGATTATAACCAGAATTTACTAGTTCAACTACCGTGTGGCTACCAATATAGCCCGCACCACCTGCAACTAAAATATTTTTCATAATACCACCTTTTTAATTAGTTTAGCACATCAAAAATTTAATATCAACCTTTTTTCAAAGTATTTTATATAACGACAAATTTTTTGCATATCATAGTATTATGAGTACGATAGTTTTAACAGGCGGTGGAACTGCCGGGCACGTTACCCCGCACTTTGCAATTTTAAGCGATATTAAAAAGCATTTTAAAAACGTTTATTATATAGGTAGTGAATTTGGTATTGAAAGAGAACTCGTTACACAAAAAGGTATAAAATATTATTCGATTAATCCTGTAAAATTAGTGCGCTCTTTTACCTTTAAAAACGCACTACTGCCCTTTAAATTTATAAAAAGCGTTAGTCAAGCAAAAAAGATATTAAAAGAGTTAAAGCCTAGCGTTGTATTTTCAAAAGGCGGTTTCGTTGCACTTCCCGTAGTTATAGCGTCAAAACAACTTAATATTCCCGTAATTACGCACGAGTCAGACTTATCGCTCGGACTTTCAAATAAAATAGCGTCACGTTTTGTAGTTAGCGTTTTAACCACTTTTGAAAAAACCGCAAAAACTGTTAAAAACGGGGTTTACGTTGGCGCGCCGGTAAGGCTTGAACTTTTTAACCAAAATAAGCAGGAGTGCTATAAAAAGTTTTCAATTTTTAACAATTTACCAGTTCTTTTAATAATAGGCGGTTCAAGCGGTGCAAAAAGTTTAAACGAACTTTTTTATAGGTCGTTTAATGATATAATTAAGCGTTTTAACGTTATTCATATAGTAGGAAAAGGCAATAAAACTAATTTAACACACCCAAATTACAGGCAAATTGAGTACGCCGATATGGCTTACGTTTACCCGATAGTTGACGTTTGCGTTTCACGCGCGGGCTCAAATACGGCTTTTGAACTTTTAGCGCTTAAAATACCAACGCTTTTTATTCCGCTTCCAAAAGGAAATTGGCGGGGGGGCCAAATTGAAAACGCTAAATATTTTGAAAGTTTAAAAGTTGCAAGCGTTTTATATATGGAAGACGCTACTTTAACTAATTTTAAAAGCAAAATATTCGACCTTTTAAAAAACGCAAACTATTATAAGGAAAATATTAAAAAACAAAATATAATAATAGGAAATAAAAACATATCTAAAATTTTATGTAAATATTGACACCCGCTTGGCAAAAGTGTATTATATAAATATACTACTTGAAAGGTGGCTACTTATGAAAAATCAAATTTTAATAGAACTTTTATTTTTACTTCTTTCACGTAAAACAGTAACTGCAAAGTATATTGCAAGGCGTTACGAAATTTCGGAGCGCACGGCTTATAGGTATATTGACGAACTTTCTTTATGCGTACCTATATATAATATTCGCGGTAGAAACGGCGGTTACGCTATTGCAGACACTTTTAAAATTCCGTCAACCTTCTTCACAAAAGAAGAAAGCGCTTTTTTACTCAACCTTTTAAACGGCGTAAATAACGAAATTAGTTCCGACATTTTAACTAAAATAATTGAAAAATTTAAGTCGATTTCAAAGCAAAAAGACGGCGATTTTACTCTTGATTTTGGCAATTTAATTATTGACGGCGGTCCTTGGGGGTCAACGGAAAGTTTTAAAGAGTCAATAACTTTTTTTGAAAAATGTATTGAAGAAAATAAAACCGTTTCAATTACGCACGTTAGTAGAGATGGAAAGGAAACCACGCGTGATATTGAACCACACGTTTTAATTTTAAAGCAAGGCTTATGGTATTTATACGCTTACTGTAAGTTAAGAAACGAGTTTAGGCTTTTTAAAATAGGCAGAATTGAACGTGCCAAAGAAACAGGCGAAACTTTTGAAAGACGCTCTACCCCTAACGTTAAAGAACTTTTAGACGTATGGTACGACAAATTAAAAGCCGAAGTTATTGAACTTGAAGTTTTAAAACCTGCAAAAGCGGACGTTGAAGAGTGGCTTGGCATTGACAACGTTTACACTTTAAAAGACGGAACAATTTTTGCAAGTTGCAACCTACCTATCGATAACGTTTTAGCGTCAAAAATACTAGCGTTTGGCAAAAACGTAAAAGTAATAAAACCGTTGAGTTTAAAAAAGGCAGTAAGCGATATTGCAAACGAAGTTAGTAAATTGTATAGTTAAAAATAAAGGCGGAAAACAATTCCGCCTTTTAATTTTTCGGGAGCATACACAATAGCTCCCCTACGAAATATTATTTGCTTTGTTTATAAAACACCGTAGGGGGCAGATTCCATATCTGCCCTTAAAACAAGAAAAAAAACGGACTATTGTAGTCCGTTTTTTATACGTCAAAATAGAATACGTCTTCTATTTTATTATTTAATTTTTCCGCGTTATATACGCTTAAAGCGTGGCTTGTTACTAAATAACAAAGTTTTACCATGCGTTTATAGGCTAAAAGTTCGTTCGTTTTAAAAAGTTCATCTAAACTTTCCGCCACCAAAAACGCGGTTTCTATAAGCAAAGCGTTACTTTTTAAGTTTACGGTTTCACTTATAATTTTAACTAAACCGCTTAAATATTCGTTAGCGCTTGCTAAACTATCAACCATACATTTAAAGGAAAATACGCTGTTTATAAATAGTGATTTATATTCGCCATAAGCCTTTTTGTTAAAGCCTACGCTAAATATATTTTCATCTAAATTTTTAACGCTTTCTTTAACCGTTTCTACGGGTAAAAGTTCTATATTATTAGCGTCTTTTGGCAAGCGTTTTTCTAAATAATTAGATATGCGGTAAACTTCGTTAAGGGCTTCCTTTTTAATAACGCTAAACGAATTTGCAATTATAGGAACGCAAGTTAAACCGTCAATAAAAGCAATAAGACTATCACTTTTTAGCACTTTTACTTTCATTATTTTTCTTTAACTCTTCTAAAATTTCCGTAAGCAACGCTTCGGTTTTAGTAGGCTCTTCAACTTTTGGCTCTTCAACTACAACTTCTTGCTTTTTAGGAGCAAGGTCAGGATAGCGCTTACTAAACTTTTTAAGCCATTTTTCTTCTATTTTTGTTAAAGGCTCGTCATTATCAAGTTTTTGTTGAACCGACTTTATAAAGTTAGCGTTTATATCCATACTGCTAGTAATTTTTCCGTAAATTTTTACCATAACGAATATCGTTAAACCTATAATTAAAAAGTCGATTATCTTTTGTAAAAACATACCGTAGTTAAGCGTAAGTTCCGCTAACGTATCGCTTGCAGGACGTAAAACGACGTGTAAGTTAGTAAAATCAACGTTTCCGGTAGCAAGCGAAATTAAAGGAGTAATAACGTCTTTAACCAAACTCGTAACTATCGCGTTAAACGCGTTACCTATAATTACCGCAACGGCTAAATCAACAACGTTGCCTTTGGTTATAAACTTTTTAAAATCTCTAAAAAAACCTTTCATTTTAGTCTCCTAAAAATTTTTAATTATTTCGTAAAGCTCGGTTGCAGTATTAGCAAAACGAGTGCAACCTTCTTTTTCTAAAAGTTCCCTTTTTCTATAACCCCATAAAACGCCTATGCCGTCAACTTGCGCGTTTACAAAAGTTTTAACGTCAACTTCACTGTCGCCAACGTATAAGGTTTCTTCCTTTGTAGAATTTAAGTTTTGTAAACATAAATTAACAAGGTCGGCGCTTGGTTTAGGGCTTAAATGGTCAACGCAACCCGTAACGAAATCAAAGTTGTACTTTGATAAAAGTTGCTTATATACCGCTTGCGTTGCACTGTCTGGCTTGTTTGAAACGATGCCGAGTTTATATCCGTCCTTTTTAAGAGTAATTAAAAGTTCATCAAGCCCTGCGTATAACTCAGTTTTTGAATTATCACACGCTTCTTGCAAAACTAAATATTTAGAAAGCATAGTTTCCACTTTTTTCACGTCTTTTTCGCCAGTAGCGCGTATAATTAGTTCTTTTGCGCCGTAGCCTATACATTTTAAAGTGGTTTGCTCGTCAACGGCATCGTAGCCGAATTGAGTTATAATTTCGTTTAAGCAGTGTTTAATATCTTTAATTGTGTAAAGTAAAGTTCCGTCTAAATCAAATAAAATAGTTGTTTTCATCACATTTTTTCCGGTGTTTTTATTCCTAAAAGCGATAACGCGTTTTTAATAACTATGCTAGTTGCTTCGGTTAAAGCGAGCCTAAAATTCTTAACGTTATCCGTTTCGTTTAAAATTTTATGTTCAAAATAAAATTTATTGTATTTTGACGCTACGTCAACGGCGTATCTAGTAATCATACTAGGCTCGTATTTTTCCATAGCGCTTATAACGATAGACGGGAATTTTTTAAGTTCGTTTATAAGGTTATACTCGTCTTCATTAAGTGAAGTTACTTCGTAACTTGCGTAACCTTCCGCCTTGTTTAATACGCTTTTGCACCTTGCGTAAGTATATTGGCAGTATGGCCCTGTTTCGCCGTCAAAGTTAAGCGCCTTATCGTAAGAAAATACAAGGTCTTTAATTCTACTGCTTGAAAGCGCTCCGAATATTACCGCGCCAACGCCTATTTCTTTTGCAGTTTGTTCTTTATTTTCTAAATTAGCGTTCTTTTCGTTGATGATATCGTACGCTTTTTCAACGCATTTATTTATAACGTCTTCTAAAAATACGACTTTGCCTTTTCTTGTTGACATAGTTCCGTCTTCAAGCGAAACCATACCAAAGGCAACGTGCTCTAAATCTTTTGCCCAAGGCTTTTGCATTAAATCTAAAACTTTAAACACTTGTTTAAAGTGTAAATTTTGTTGGTACGCTACAACGTATAAGCATTTGTAAAAATCGTACGTTTGCTTTCTATAAATAGCGGCGGCAAGGTCGCGCGTGGCGTATAAAGAAGCACCGTCCGAACGCAAGATTAAGCAAGGTGGCATATTGTATTCTTCTAAATCAACGATTTTTGCGCCTTCGCTTTCTTTAAGCAAGCCTTTTTCGTTAAGTTCTTCAATAACAGGAGCCATTTTATCGTTATAAAAACTTTCACCCGCGTAACTATCAAAAGTAACGCCTAAATCGTCGTAAACCCTTTGAACGTCCTTTAAAGTGAGTTCTTTAAACCAGTTGAAAAGTTCGTTGCACTCTTTATCGCCGTCTTCAATAAGTTTAAAGTACGCCCTTGCTTTATCGTCAAGAGTAGCGTCCTTTTCCGCTTCTTCGTGGTACTTTACGTAAAGGCGCATAAGTTCTTTAACTCTGCCCTTTTCAACGGCTTCTTTATTACCGTAATTTTTATACGCGTAAATGAGTTTACCAAATTGAGTGCCGTAATCGCCAAGGTGGTTTACGCCAACAACGTTAAAGCCTAAGAATTTAAAAATTTTGTAAAGCGCACCGCCTATAACGGTGGTTGATAAGTGCCCGATGTGAAAAGGCTTTGCTATGTTTATTGAAGAATAGTCGATAACCACGGTTTTATTTTCGCCCATGTTAGACGCGCCGTAATTTTGCCTTTTTTCTAACACTTCACTTAAAACGCTTTTTGCTAAATTTACGCGGTTTACGGTAAAGTTAAGGTATCCGTTTAAAGCGGTGCAATTGCTAATAAGTTCGTCACACTCAAAACTTTCCGCTAAATTATTTGCAATAATAGCGGGAGAAGTTCTAAACGTTTTAGCAAACTTAAAGCAAGGCAAAGCATAGTCGCCTATGCTAGTATCTGGCGGGGTGGTAAAAAATGAAACTACGTCACTTACGCTAAACCCTTCAATATTTAATTTTTTTGCAATATGATTTTTGTAATACATAATTACCCTTTTATTCTTAATTTCTATATAATTTTAACACACTTTGAATTTAACCGCAATTATTTTATATAAAAAGGCTTAAAAAGTTTGAAAGAATTTAGAAAATGTTATATAATTGTAGAAAAAGAAAAAAGTATTATATAATTTTAGAGGAATAGCAAATGAAATTAGGCGTTGTAGGCTTACCAAACGTAGGCAAATCAACTTTATTTAATGCAATAACCCACGCGGGAGCACAAGGGGCAAACTTTCCGTTTTGCACCATTGAACCAAACGTAGGAATAGTTGCCGTACCAGACGAAAGACTTACTAAACTTGCGTCTTTATATAACAGCAAAAAAATTACTCCCGCAACGATAGAATTCGTTGATATTGCGGGCTTAGTAAAAGGCGCTTCAAAAGGCGAAGGTTTAGGCAATAAATTTTTATCACATATTCGCGAAGTTGACGCGATAGTTCACGTTGTAAGATGTTTTGAAGACGAGAACGTTATTCACGTTGACAACGCCGTTAACCCCGTTAACGACATTGAAACTATAAATTTAGAGCTTATACTTGCAGACCTTGAAAGCGTGCAAAGAAAGTACGATAAAGCCGTTTCAATGACAAAGACGGGCGATAAAAAGTACGCCGTTGAAGCCGAACTTTTAAAAAGGATTATAAATTGCTTAGAAAGTGAAAAACCCGTTAGAAGTTTAACGTTTAACGAAGAAGAAAAAAAATACGTTAACGGCTTATTTTTAATAACCGATAAACCCGTTATTTACGCTTCAAATATTGCCGAAAGCGATATGGGAAAAGACGAAGACGAAATTGAACTTGTTAAACAAGTTAAAGAATACGCTAAAAAAGACGGTAGCGAAACGTTAGTTATTTGCGCTAAAACGGAAGAAGAAATTTCCGAGTTAGAACCCGACGAGCAAGAATTATTCTTAAACGAATTAGGCTTAAAAGAAAGCGGACTTAATAGGCTTGTTAAAGCAAGTTATAAACTTTTAGGCTTAATAAGTTACTTAACTTCGGGCGAGCCTGAAACGCGCGCATGGACTATTACTAACGGCACGAAAGCACCGCAAGCGGCGGGCAAAATTCATACGGACTTTGAAAAAGGCTTTATTAGAGCGGAAGTTGTTGAGTGGCAAGTTTTACTTGAATGCGGAAGTTACACGAAGGCAAAAGAACTTGGCAAAGTAAGGCTTGAAGGTAAAGACTACGTTATGAAAGACGGCGACGTAGTATTATTTAGATTTAACGTTTAAAAAAATAAATAAGCGGTTTGCAAAATTTGCAAACCGCTTTTTTGTTAGGCGATGTCACTGAAAATGGTTGTTTTTAGCAAAAAGTTTTTTTGCGATTGATGAGAAAAATACAAGAAAGACGCGCGTTATTGTGAGGGCGCATACTCTTGCGGTCTGTAACCGAACAAAACGCAAAGTATTTCGCAGTATTTTTCCATCAAAAACCAACCAGATGAAGTGACAGAGACTTATTAAACACAAGATGGCCTGTAAGCCGGATTCTGTCGTTTAATACGGCTATCTATCTAGACTATGCGTTACCGCATAGTTCAAGCGAATAAAACGAACAAGTAGGTACGACGCCTTTGTTACTTGCTCCTATCTTGCTTTACGTGGGGTTTACACTGCCACCTACGTCACCGTAAGTGCGGTGAGCTCTTACCTCGCCTTTTCATCCTTACAACTAAAAGTTGCGGTTGTTTTCTGTTGCACTTTCCTTAAAGTCACCTTCACTGGCCGTTAACCAGCACGCCGTCGTATAAAGTCCGGACTTTCCTCGTGAATAAAATTCCCGCAGCCGTATAGCCATCTTGCTACGCTATTATAACACTATAAAAACAATTTTGTCAAAGCATTTTACCCTTTGAGCATTTTAAACAGTCTTGGTTTAAAACGGTTGACTTAAAAACGTAGTCCCTTTCCTTTTCTTCCTTACTTTGTCTTATGCCTTCGCTTATAAGGTCGGTTAAAAGACTTGTAAACTCTTTTAAGGTTTTACAGTGTAAGTAGTATGCTAGCGAGCCTGGAACTGAATTTATTTCGTTTACGTAAATTTTGTTGTTATGTAAAATAAAATCAATTCTAATAACGCCTAAAAAGTCGCATTTTCTATAAATTCTTTCAGTAATATTTTGAATTTTTGTAGCAACTTCAATAGGAATATCTGCGGGAAATTTTCTATTTTCGCCCGTTTTCGAGCCTAAATATTTATCGCTAAACGAGAGTATTTCGCTAGTGCTAATAGGCTCTTCACACAAGGAAAGACAAATAACGTCGCCACTTTTATACGCCGAACAGTTTATTTCTTTAAAACCTATAAGTTCTTTTTCAACTATAACCTTGTTATCGTAATTAAACGCGGTTATAAGCGCGCTTTCAAGCTCTTGCTCGTTTTTTGCCGTGCTTATACCGATAGAACTTCCTAAATTAGCAGGCTTTATAATTACGGGATATTTAAACTTTTTTTCTATCATTTTAATAGCCGTTTTTCGCTTTAAAATAAAGGAAGACTTATGCACGCGAACGTACGGTAGTTTATCTACGTTTAGCCCTGATAAAACTATTTTTGTAAAATCTTTATCCATTGAAAACGAACTTGCAAACAAACTAGGGCTTGCGCACGGCACGTTAGATAGTTTTAACGCGCCTATTAAAGACCCGTCTTCACCGTTAAGACCGTGTAAACAGTTTATTGCGCACTGAATTTCATATAATTTTTTTAGTTTGCTTTTTCTAACTTGATATAAAAAACTATCGCCTTGAAGTAGCGTTACTTTGGTTAGGTTTTTTACTTGCAAATTTTTATAGTTTGATATATCGCTTAAAGTTTTACCCGTAAACCACGAGCCGTCGCTATGAACGTAGATAGGAACGGGCGCAAATTGAGTTTTGTCTATTGAGTTTAAAGTTAACACACCAGTTATTACTGAAACGTCGTGCTCGCACGACTTACCGCCAAAAAATACCGCTATATACTTCAAAAAAAACACCTCCGTTAATAGTTTTAACTTTGGTGCTTTTTATTTTTTATTATTTTGTAAAAATAAATTTATCGGGCAAGTCGTTTTCAAATAAAACAACGTCGCCACCCTTTAACGCCTTGTTAAGTTGAACTTTTGCGTCTTCAAGGTCCTTTGCCATAATAATTTGCTCTTCTTTAAAGCCTTGACTTAATAAGCCTTCTCTTATTTTTAAAGCCCTTGCTCTGCCAACTAAAACGGCAACGTCAACGACCTTTGAAATTTCAACGCCTAACTTGTAGTTTTCTTCGCCTTCAAGTAAACCGAGTTCTACAAGACCGGGCGTTACAATATACTTTTTACCTTCAAAAAGTTTTAGCGTATCAAGCGCGCATTTAACACCTTCAACGTTACTGTTGTAACTGTCGTCAATAATAGTTACGCCGTTATCGCTTTTTAATACTTCAAGCCTATGTTTAACGGGCTTAATTTTGCTTATGCCAAGTAAAATTTCACTTTCAGTTAAACCTAAATAAACGGCAACGGCAACTGCTAAACAAATATTAGATACGTTGTGTTTTCCTATTAGGCAAGTTGAAGTTTCCAACTTTTTATCGCCTATACAAAGGGTGAATTTAGAGCCGTTTTCAAAGCACTCGATACTTTTAGCGTAAACGGTGGCAAGTTTATTTTTTTCAACGCCCGCAAGCGTTTTTTCTAACTTGCACCTTTTAAACATTTCAATAGCCGTTTTGTTATCGGCGGAAAATACCGCCTTTCCACCGTCCATATTTTCTATAATTTCATATTTGGTTTTGGCTATGTTTTCAAAAATTTTAAACGTTTCAAGGTGTTGATAAGTTACGCCCGTAACTACGGCAATATTCGGTTTTACTAAATTAGTAAGTTCCTTTATATCGCCTATATGCCTTGCGCCCATTTCGGCAATAAATACTTCGTGAGAAGAATTTAGTCTTTTAACCGTTTTGGCAATTCCTAGCGGAGTGTTAAACGAATTAGGCGTTGATAAAACGTTATATTTTTGAGAAAGTATCGTGTTTAAAATTTCTTTAACGCTCGTTTTAGCGTAACTTCCCGTAATGCCTATTTTTATAAGGTTTGGAAATTCTTCAAATTTTTGTTTAGCCTTTTTTATATGCTTTTTGTTATTCGCACGCTCGAACGGCTCGTTAATATAATATGCAAGCAATACTAAATATGGTGAAAATAAAGGCGTAATACATAAAATTGCGTATCTAAAATTTGAAAGCAAGTGGTTTTTAAGCGGTATTGCAATTAGGTTTATACCTATTATGAGTAATAAACTTAATAAAACGTTTAAAACGGCAAAGGTAATAAAAAGCCTTATCATACGCCTCGTTATAACGAGCGGAATTTTGCTTTTAACCTTTCTTTCGCCTTGAATATAAACGAATAAAAATATAAAGACTACTATAAAGCCCGTGTAAGGAATAATAGGATGCTCTATAACCGAAAGCGCCATATTCGTAAGCAAAAAGCCTAAAACAGAAAGCAAGCAAAGCATTGAAAGCCTAGTAATACTTACGTTGTCTTTATTAACTAGCCACTTTAAATACTCGTCGCCTTTGTATCCGCATTGTTGAATAATTTGGAAAAACTTGTATGAAATTATAGACATAATAACCGCAGTTATTAAGCCTATTAAAACAAAGGCAAGCAGTTGTTCAATTTTAAATAAGTCGTAAATTTTTTCTAAATTAAGCGGTAACATTTATTCTCCATTTAAAAATTCAAGCATTATTATATTAAACTCGTAAGGCTTTTCTACAAAGCAAAAATGCCCTGCGCCCTTGATTTTATATAACTGTGAATTGATAATTTTTTTATTAAAACGCCTTGCTAAATATATAGGAGTTTCGCTATCATTTTCGCCATAAATTAGTAGCGTTTTATTTTTTATTTTAGAAATTTGACCGTCTAAAAACTCGTTTACAATTTTAACGTAACTTTGCTTTTCAACGCCGTTAAGCATTTTATATTCTAAACTTCCAAAATTTTTAAAATTTTTATTTTTAAAAACCGTTTTAAGCAGTTTATATGAGTAAACTTTAAAGTAATACGAAAGTTTTCTTTTAGGCTTTAAGCCCGCGCTACCCGTTAAAATTAGTTTGTCAACTCTTTTATCTAAAAGCGCGAGTTTTACGGCTATTCGCCCGCCAAACGAGTGCGCTAATATATCGTATTTAACTAACCCTAACTCGTTTATCACACTTAAAACGTCAAAAACGTAGTCGTCAAGCGAGTAGGCGTAAGCCATTTTTTTGCTTTTACCAAAACCCGTTATATCTATTGCTATAACTCGCCTAAAACTTTTTAAACGTTTTATCTGGTGTAAAAAACTTTCTTTATTAGACATAAAGCCGTGAAGTAAAACGATAACTTCACCCTTGCCTTCGTCTTGTACGGATAGTCCGTTTACAAAATAATTGATAATTACTCCTTTAAAATTTAACGTGTGACAGAGCCTAAAATTTTACTCATAATTAAAGCGTCTTCAAGTCCGTTATAATACTTTTCGCGCACGGCAATATACTTATAGTTACACTTTTCATATAACGCTTGCGCATTTAAGTTAGAACGGCGAACTTCTAAAAAGAGTTTATTAACGCCTTTTTCTTTAAGTTCTTTTTCCGCAGTATTTAATAAAAGAGTTGCAACGCCTTTTCTTTGGCTTTGCTTTTTAACCGCCACCAAGTTTATTTCGCCTTCGTCTAAAACGTATTTTACGGCAATATAACCCACTATTTTGCCACCGTCTTCACAAACTAAACCGTAAAAGCCGTTGCTTAAAAAAAGGTCGGCAAGCATTTCCATTGACCAAGCGTCCTTAAAACACTCTTTTTCAATTATTAAAATTTCTTTAATATCGCTAAAAAGCCAAGGGCGTACCGTCATAAATTTTCTTCCGCCTGACTTTTTCTAACGTATAACGGATTTATGCTTTCAATATCGAAAGTGGCTAAATCTAACTTGTCTATAACGGCGTTTATAAACCCTTGCTTAATATCCGCGTTTTTTGAGTATAACTCGCTATTATCGCCCGTTATTACGGCGTTGCTATTTTTTGCCATTTCTTTAAGAGTTTCACCGTCGATAAATAACGGCTCGCCGTCTGTTTTAGTTCCGTTATAGCGTTGAACGTAAAAATTATTGTGGCGCGCGTCAATAACCGCTAAATTGTTACCGCTAATATTGTTATATGCAAGCGAGTCAAAAGAAGTTACCTTTAAAACTTTTTTATTTAGCGCGTAAGCAAACGCCTTAACCGCCGAAACGCCTATGCGAATACCCGTAAAAGAACCAGGGCCTACGGCGCAAGCAAAAACGTCGATATCGCTTAAATTTACGCCTTCGCTTATTAAAAGATTTTCAATTTGTGGCATCATTATTACGGAATGTTTTAAATTACAGTTTTCAATAAAAGTTGATTTTACTTCGTTACCGTCTATTATTGCAACCGTTAAATGACTACCCGACGTGTCAATAGCAAGGCATTTCATAAAATAATTTTCCTCGTGGTTTCGTTAATTTTTTCAATAGTTACGGTTTTTACGTTTTTAGGTAAAACGCTTTTTATATTTTGCGCCCATTCTAAAACGCAAATTCCGTCTAAATAAAAGTAGTCTGTTAAGCCGAGTGCTTCCGCGTCTTCTCCGCTTGTAAGCCTATAACAGTCGTAATGATATAACTTACCTTCATAATCGTTTAAATAAGCGTAAGTTGGGCTTGTAACTTCACTCTTTACTCCTAAACCTAACGCTATACCTTTCGTAAAAGCCGTTTTGCCCGCACCCATTTCGCCGTCGAGCAAAATAACGCTACCCTTAGTTAAGGTTTTAGCGTAATTTTTAGCAATTTCAATTGTTTCTAAAACTGAATTAGATATATATTCCATAATTTTATCCTAAAAAAGCGTGAAGTATATTTTTAAGCCTTTTATATAAAAGTAGAGTGAGTAATGAAACGGCTACGCCTTTTATAAGATTAAAAAGCGCAATATAAAGCCAAAGCCCTTTAAACATATTTATCGATGTTTGTGTAACTATAAACGGCGCGCTACCCGTGTAAAACGGAAAATTTATAAAATAGTTTACGGGAAGCGAAATTAAAGTATGTAAAACCGTTGCTATTACTAAACCGATTATAGCCGTTTTAAGCGTACGGTTTTTTTGGTATAAGCAAAGCGGAATTATAATCATAACTACGCCCATTACGATATTTGCAAGCATACCTATATAGTTAAAGTATTTAAAAAGCGTTAAAAGTTCTTTAATTATTAAAATTATTAAACCATACGGCGCGCCGAGTGCAAAACCGCCTATTAACACGAACACGTTTGAAAAATCGAGTTTTAAGAAATTCGCTTGTGGAAAAAGTGGAATTTCTAAAAAAGTAAGCACGAAAGAAAGCGCCGTAAAAATGCCGAGTTTTGCTATTGTTTTGCCGTTAAATTCAATTTTTTTCATACTCCTAAAATAAAAAAACGGGAAAAATCCCGAAACAAAAAAAGTATGCGTACTTTTCTTTTTCCTTCCGGACTATACCGTCGGTTACGGAATTTCACCGCATCGGCGTGCTTTAAAAATTTAGCACGTTAGCAGACTTTTACTGCCGGTAGAGAATTTCACTCTGCCTCAAAGAATCGTTTTTATTTTAACGCATACTTATTATATTGTCAAGTTATTTAAAATGTTAAAACTTTATAAGTTTTATATAAGCGCTTTTTACAAAGCAAAACGCGAAGTATTTTACAGTATTTTGCCGTCAAAAAATCAAATAGATTTTGTAAAGTTGCCTTATATCTCGGCGCTTATTCGCCTATTTAAGTTTTCCGCAATTTCAATGCAGTTTTCGCTAGTTACTACGTTTGCGCCCGCGTTTATTAAGGCAACGGTTTCTTCGGGAGTGGTAGTTTCGCCACCGCCGTCAACGTAGCACTTACCGTCAACAAAATCAACTAGGCCTTTAAGCGTTTGCAAACTGATTTTGCCTTTAAAAAGAGTTGGAGTTAAAATAATAGAGTAAATTTTAGCGACCTTTACTATTTCTATTGCAACTTTTTCAATTTCTTCTAAATTTAAACTATCGCAGTCAAGTAATGCGTAAACCTTTCTTTTGCCCGCAACTTTTAAAAATTTTTTAAATTCTTTTGCAATAGTTTTATACTCGCCGTTTTTAATTGCCGTTACGGATATGCAAACTATAACCGCGTTTGCGCCGTTTGAAAACGCTTTTTTTACCGCGTAAACTTTACTACTAAAAACGTCTTCACCAAAAGGATAAGAAATTAACGCGCGAAGTTCAACGCCCGTGTTGTTTATAACGCTTTTTGCATAACTTACCATATTTGGCATAACAGTAACGCTTTTAAATCCGTAGCGGAGCGCAAGGTTGAGTTTTTCGTTAAGTTCCCTTTTATTTAAACTGTTGTTAGAAAGTAAATAATCCATTTTTAAATACAATTTTTTTGCTTTATACGAACCGAACTCTCTTTTTATTTCGCCTTCCGTTTGACCGAAAATTCCCGCCATTTCAATAAGTTCTTGCGGGGACGGATTTGGAGTAAAATACTCTTTTATAATTCCTATCGTTTGGCTTTTATCAAGCTCTTCTTCAAGTATAGTTTGCCTAATTTCATTTTCGCTAAAACTTGGCTCGATAGTACCGTCAAGTTCGTTTTTTAATTGCTTGGTTTCTTCTATCTCTTTTAAAACTTCCATAATTTACCACCTTTTTAGTACTATTATTGATAGAAAATTGAGTTTTAATACAGTTTAAAAAGTTTTTACGCCTTTTTATATAAATTTTAGAGTAAATATTTTAATTTTCTACATTTTTAAAGTGGTATCGTAGCAGTATGTTAGGACTTTTATTTATTTTTATAATTTACGCGGTAGTTACGATACTATGCTTTTTAACTAAATACTTAATTTCTCTTTTTAAAAAAAATAAAAAGAGTGGTAATGCTACCACTCAAAAAATTTATTACGTTGAAAACTCTACGCCAAAAAAGCGCAAAGTTAAAACGGTAAACCCTAAAATTGCCATAAAAGGCACGATTATTGAAAAAGACTATTTTGAAAATTAGTCTGGATTTTCAATTTTTTCGCCTTCGCCCCAAAGTTTTTCTAAATGATAGAAAAGCCTTGTTTCGTCGTTGAAGATGTGAAGTATAACGTCGCCAAAGTCAACGATAGCCCATCTTCCGTCGGTAATACCTTCTTTTCTTAAAATTTTTGCTCCGCTCTTTTCGGCTTCCGCTTCGCAAAATTCGCAAAGCGATTTTACTTGCGTAGTTGAACGCGCGCTTGCTATAACGAAATAGTCGGTAACGGAAGTTTTGTCCATTACGTCAATTTTAACTATATCCGTCGCCTTTCTTTTCTTTAATGCGGTTAAAAGTACGTTTACAAGGTCTAATGAATTCATAAATTTTCTCCTTTATAATAATTTGCAACTTCATTTGCTAAATAATAAATCGGCTCGCCGTTTTTTTCTAAAAATTTTAAAACTTCTTGCGTGCAAAACGCAAAACCGCTTTCAAAATCTTTATCTATTTTTTGGCGGAGTATTTCTACGCCTTCGTATTTGCGGTTTGGTTCTATTAAGTCTGCCACGTATATGATTTTTGAAAGCAAACTCATATCTTTTTTGCCCGTTGAGTGATAGCGTATAGCGTCTAAAATTTCTTCATCTTCAATATTTAAAACGGTTTTTGCTATATGCGCGCCTAAAAATTGATGCTCGATTGCTTTTGGAATAGACGCGTCTATTTTAAAATCTAAAAAATCGCTTGCGTTTTTATATTTTGCAACGTCGTGAAGAAGTGCGGTTGTTTCAACTTTTTCTTCGCTAACGCCCATCTTTTTTGCAAGGCGTAACGCAGTTAGTATTACACCCGCGGTGTGAATTTTACGCTTTTTAGGAAGTTCTTTATTTATATATCTATATAAATAATTTCCGCTATACAAACCGCCCTTTAAAATATAATTTTTAACGCCGTCTAAAACGAAATCGCTTAAATCTAAACCTAAACTAGCGTAAACTCTAATTTTAGTGCTAGATAAATCCTCGCCTAAATAGTTTAGCCTTTCTATTTTTATATTAAACTTATTTTCAATTTGAGATACGGCGGTTTTATCAAGGTCGTTTTCGCCACTTCTACTAGTTAAAACTAAATGCGAATTTTTAACTATAATTTCAGGGTTTTTCCACGTTAAAAAGGACGAAAGCATATCGCTACCCATTAAAAAGAAAAGGTCCGCATTTTTATATAAATTTTTAAAATAAGTTATAGTTAAATAAGTGTAACTAACGCCTTTTTGCTCAATTTCAAAAGGGCTAACCACTATTTTAGTTTGACCTTTAAAGCACTCTAAAAGCATATTAAACCTGTCTTTATCGCTTGCAACCGCGCCTTTTTTATGTGGTGCTTTATGCGTTGGAATAACGTATAAAAGGTCTAAATTCAACTCTTTAATTGCGCCAAGCGCCATATTAAAATGTTCTTTGTGTACGGGGTCGAACGAACCTCCGAATATGCCTACCCTTTTCATACTTATATTTTAGCATATTTTATAAATTTTTACAAGTTTATAGTTAAAAATTATAGACAATACTTAAAATATGAAAAAAATTAAGTTTTATCTACTTGCAGACGGCTTTTTTATATTTTTTGCTCTATTTTTTGTTTTTTACGCAATAATTAAGTATAACGGCGCTACGTTTACTTTATCGCTTATTCTTTCAAGTTTAATAAGCGTACTTTTAACTTGCGCTTTTTTGTTTTTTACTATAATTAAAAACGATAAAATAACTTCTATTTACAAAGAAAAAGAACTTAAAAAAGCGCTATCAAATTACCTTGCGTTTTTAGATAAAGAAGAAGTTTTAAATTTGTTCTTAAACTACTATTTAGCAATTAAAACCGACGCAAAAATTGAAAGTGATAAAATAATTTTACCAAAACTTAAAACTTACGTTTTTCCTATTTTTACGGTTGAAAAAATTACCACGAAAGAAGTTATTAACGCTTATAAACAAACTAAAAAAGGCTATAAAGCAAAGATTTTATATAACGAAGCAACTAGCGAAGTTTTATCATTTTGTTTAGATTTAGAGTTAAGAATAGAACTTTTTGATATAAATAGCGTATATTTTGCCTTAAAAAACCAAAACCTACTACCCGAATTAAAAATAAAAGAAAAAAGCAAAATTAAAATTTTACCTTTATTTAAAAATTTGTTTAAAAAACAAAAAGCAGGCAAATTCCTGCTTTTTGGCATATTTTTGCTTTTATTTTCAACTATTACTTTTTTTCCGCTTTACTATATAATAGTTGGCTCCGCCTTAATAATAATTTCAATTATTTTAAAATTTTTTGCGCCGTTTGAAAGCGAAAAAAGCACCAAACTTTAACAATTAAAGTTCAATGTGTTTAACTCCGGCTTTATCGCTACGTTTATATAAAACCACTTTATGACCTATAACGCAAACTACTTCCGCACCTAAATTAGACGCAAGTTCAGTTGAAAGTTCGCTAGCGGTTTCTTCGCTATTATTTAAAACCGTAATTTTAATAAGTTCGCGTTTTTCAAGTGCTTGTTTAAACGATTCTATTTGATTTTCACTAATTCCGCCCTTGCCTACTTGACCTATTGCGTCAATAGTTTGAGCCATACTCCTAAGTTTTGTTCTAAATTTTTTATCCATAATTACTCCTTAATCAATATAATCAAATTCAATATCGCCTATAACTACGGTGTCGCCGTCTTGAATTCCAAGTTGCCTTAACTTTTTAATAACGCCAACGTTACGAAGCGTTTTTTGCATATACGCCATACTTTCCATATCGTTTAAAACTACGTTTCTAGAAAGCATAGTAACAAGGTCGCCAACGACAACGAAAGCCCCGTCTTCATCACGCTCAATTTCAAAGTTAGTGCTTTCTTTAATATCGTATATAAAACCACTATCTTCTCTTGGCTCGATTTTAGGCAAGTCTTTTAAACTTTCAAACAACTCTTTAATAAGTTCTTCCGTACCCGTGCCGTCAATTGCTGAAACTTCAAAAATCTTATACTTTCTAACGCGCTTTTTAAACTCTTTAATATTATCTTCCGCGCCGTAGATATCACATTTATTCAAAACTATAACTTGTTTTAAAGCGCCAAGTTTTTTACTATACTCTTTAATTTCTTTGTTTATTTGCCTATAATCTTCAATCGGGTTGCGACCCTCTATTCCGCTAATATCTACAACGTGGCAAAGCATACGCGTTCTTTCAATATGCCTTAAAAAGTCGTGCCCTAAACCCGCGCCTTGTGACGCGCCCTCAATTAAGCCTGGAATATCGGCTGCAACGAAGGTGTTATCATAATAATTTACTACGCCTAAGTTTGGAGAAAGCGTTGTAAAGTGATAGTTTGCAATTTTTGGTTTAGCCGAAGAAATTTTTGAAAGCAAAGTAGATTTTCCTACGTTAGGAAATCCTACTAAACCAACGTCCGCTATAATTTTAAGTTCTAAATTAACTCTTTTAATTAAAGTAGTTTCGCCTTTTTGAGCAAAGTGCGGACAATGTCTTCTTGAAGTGCAAAATCTTGCGTTACCTTTACCGCCTCTGCCACCGCTCATTATAAGGCGTTTTTCACCGTCGTTAAAAATATCGCAAATAAACTCGCCCGTTTCCGCATCCGTTATAACCGTGCCGAGCGGAACGCTTATAAGTAAATCTTTACCGTTTTTGCCGTGACTATTTTGCTTGTCCCCTTTGTCGCCGTTGTCGGCAATAAATTTATGCTTATACATAAAGTCCGCAAGGCTAGTTTTATGCCTATCGCCAACGAAATACACGTTACCGCCGTTGCCACCGTCGCCCCCGTCTGGACCGCCGTTTGAAACGCCTTTATAACGAATAAAGGAAACTGCACCGTCGCCACCGTTACCGGATTTTATTAAAATACTCTCTTTGTCAGTAAAATTTTCATTTATCATTTTTGTTTTTTCCTATTTTTTTATAATATGCGCAATAGTCTTTTAAAAGGCACTCGTTACATTGTGGATTTCGCGCCTTGCACACCCTTCTTCCGTGATATATAAGGTAATGGTGTGCTTTTGACCATATATTTTTGTTAAGTTTTTGCATTAACTGCATTTCTACCTTGTACGGCGTTTTGCCGTTTGCTAAGCCTATTCGGTTACTCACCCTAAAAACGTGAGTGTCAACGGCGATAGCGTCCTTATTAAAAGCAACGCTAAGCATAACGTCCGCCGTTTTTCTACCTACGCCGTTTAAAGATAATAAAGAGTTAAAATCGCTTGGAACTTGTCCGTTAAATTTTTCTATTATATCGTTTGACGCGCTAATTATATTTTTTGCCTTTGAATTATTTAAACCGCAAGGCAAAATAATTTTAGATAGTTCTTCTGCCGTTAAAGTAACCATTTTTTTAGGCGTGTTATATTCTTTAAATAAAACGCTAGTTACCTTGTTGACGCGCTCGTCGGTACATTGAGCGGAAAGCATTACCGCAACTAAAAGTTCGTATTCGCTACTAAATTTAAGCGCAGGCTTTGCGCCTTCATATTGTGAACTTAAAATTTCAATTACTTTGTCCGCTTGCTTTTTAGTCATACCCAACACCTTTTATGCCACTTTTTACGGTGGCATAAGTTTTGGTGCTTTTTTTAGTTTTACACCGCTTTTATTGTAGCATAAAACTTTAAACAAATCAAACGTTTAAAAACTAAATTCTAACCGCCGTAGTTTTATTTGCGTTTTTTGTAACCATAAAGAACGCGTAAAACGCCGTAAGCCTATATTTACTTATTACCGCTTTTGCAACGTTTACGCTACTTAGTGGAAATTTTGCGGATACGCCACAACCAAGTTTTGCTTCTTTTGGAGTAGGAACTACGCTACAAACAACGCCTAAATTATTCATATAATCAACGAAAGCCATTACTTGCGTTCTTGAACGAAATACGGCAAGGCAAACTCTCATAATAATTTCTCCTTTGTTATCATAAATGAAATAACGTTTTAATAAAATGTTATAGCGTAAATATAATATTTACGCCATATTATATATATTAAAGATTTATTAAGTAGGTGAAATTTATGATATATTTTGACAATGCCGCAACGGGCGGTTATAAACCAAACTCCGTTTTAAACAAAGTTTTTTACACCCTTAAAAATTTAAACGCGAACGCGGGTAGAAGCGGACACAAACTTTCTAAAATAGGCGCGGACATAATATATCAAGCAAGAAAAAAATTGTCCGTTTTTTTTAATAACGAACAAATTGACAGAGTTGTTTTTACAAAAAACTGCTCGGAAGCGTTAAACACGGCAATTTACGGTTTAGTAAAACGTGGCGACCACGTTATTACTACCGTTACCGAGCACAATAGCGTTTTACGCCCGCTATTTACCCTTCAACAAAACGGCGTTATTGAACTTACGATAGTTAATCCACATAACAAAACTTTTATAACGAAAACGGATATTAAAAGAGCGTTTAAACAAAATACGAAACTCGTAGTTGTAAACTACGCAAGTAACGTTACGGGCACTTTTAACGATATTGACGGTATAGGCGGATTTTTAAAAAATACCAACGCAACTTTTTTGGTTGACGGAGCGCAAGCGTCAGGACATATTAAAATCGATATGAAAAAAAGCAATATAGACGCTTTATCGGTTGCGGGGCATAAAGGTTTATACGCAATTCAAGGCATAGGCGCGTTAATTTTTAATGAAAAAACGCAAATTTTAGACACCTTTCAAGGTGGAACCGGAACGGAAACCTTTTCCGCTTTGCAACCGACGTGTTACCCTGAACGCCTTGAATACGGAACGCTAAATTTACCCGCGATATATTCGCTTTTAGAAGGCGTAAAATACGTTGAAAAAGGCACTCAAATTATTGCCGAAAAACTTTTAGCCGATACGAGTTTTTTAATAAACGCGCTTAAAGAAATTGACGGAATAAAAGTGTATAGCAATAAAAATGAGTGCGGAATAGTTAGTTTTTCAGTTGAAAATACGCCGTCAAGCGAAGTTAGTGAAATACTTTCAAATAAATACGATATTTGCGTTCGCGGTGGATTTCATTGCGCACCGCTTATGCACGAATTTTTAGGTAGCAAAGACTCTGGACTTACGCGCGTTTCACTTTGCCCGCATAACACTAGCGAAGAAATTTTCGCTTTTATAAGCGCCATAAAAGAAATTAGTAAAAACGCTAAATTTCTTTAATAGTTTTTATCACTTTTTCAAGGTGCTTGCGTTGATTTGCGTTAAGCATAGGATATATCATATTTACAAAGTTATCAATATCGCTATTTTTAAGCGTGCCGTTTCTTTTACCCTTTTCCGCTTCTTTTAAAATTGCGGTTATAATTTCTTGCTCGCTTGCGCCTTCGTATTTTTTAGCAAAACTTCTTAAAATGCCCATAGCATCGCTTTTATCTACTTGTTGACTTTCAAAATTGTTAAAATTACGCATTTTTATCTCCTTATGATACAATAAATTGTATGCCGTCATAAAATATAATGTTAAATAAAGGTGTTTTATGAATATTCTACCCATAATAGTTTTAATATTTTTAATGCTAAAAGATAAATTTGATTTTTCAAATTTACTTGACGGCGTTGATATAAACAGTTTACTGCCCATTTTTGAACTACTTAACGTTGACCCGTCTATTATAAATACTTTAAACAACGATAATTTTAAAGATTTAATGAACGGCAATTTAGACCTTAAAACGCTACTTCCCGTTATATTACCTATGCTTACGAGTTTAAAAAAACCAACGAGTACGGAGTTTAACGAAACGAGCGCAACTTTTACATACAGTGACTTTTCGCCCATAAAAGATATTGCGGGACAAAACGTTACTACGGCGTTTGAAAGTTATTTTGACGGCGACTTTTAAACGCGTTGTTTAAAGATAAAAAGAGTGGTAACGCCACTCTTTTTTTACGCTTTAATAATAATTACTCTTATATTTTTTGATAAAAGCAAAAATATGAATAATACCCTTTGATAAGTTGAAATTTAAAATAAACTGTGCTAAAATAAATAAGCAAACGTTAAAAATAGCAACAAAAACGCGGGTATGGCGAAACTGGCAAACGCGCATGATTCAGGTTCATGTGGGAAACCTTACAGGTTCAAATCCTGCTACCCGCACCAGAAAAAGCGACAAGTTAAACTTGTCGCTTTTTCAGTTAAATCCGCTTATCGCAGAATAAATTTACTTGCGTAAATGAAATTAATGCTCTATAATAGCCAAAGCCATTGATTTTTTACTCATTAAAAACCTTATTTTAGCCCTTGAAAAGTTTTATTTTTTTTGATACACTAAATCTAAGTTTAATAAATTTTTAACTTTTAACGTTAAAAGGAGCAATTTAATGAAAAAATTTAAAAGTTTAATACTGTTAATTTTAATTATTTTTGCATTACCTACTTTTTCCGCTTGCGATTTTGGAAGTAAAAGAATAACCGACATAAACGAGTACGGTAAATTTGAAAGTTATATAGAATTGCCCGAATTTTTTCCAAATTCCGTTAGCGATTATACGATAAACTCATACGCATATAATTTAGAATCTTGGATGGACACTTGTTACGAAATTTTTTTAGACGTTACCGTAACTGAAAGTCAGTTTTTTACTCTTCTTGGCTCGCTATTAAACAACGGAAAACAATGCTACTACGCAAGCGGGTTTTACGAAGTGGTTTTTCAAGACTCTTACGAAGTTTATAACGACGAGTTTAACAACGTGCAAGTAGTTGGCTATGCCGATATAGAAAAAATTGTATATAACCCTACAACCTTTCAAATAGTTTTCGTAGCCTTTCACGCAAACGATACGGGAGTTTATCCGCTTAATGATTTTGCTTATTTTAACCGTTTTAATATAGACGAAAACGAATACGCTTCCTATTTAACTAGCAACAACTAAAAATTTGCGCTATCATTAAAAAAAGCACTTCGTAACGAAGTGCTTTTTAATGTTGTTAAAATCATAAACCTATAAATACCGCGAGCATTAAAAACGCTATTGAAAAGGCAAATAATATAAGTTGGAAAAATATAGTCTTTTTAAACCACTCTGCAAAACTTACGTCCGCTAATCCTAAACCAACGAGTAACGTTCCGCAAGTTGGATATAAAACGTTAGTGTAACCGTCGGCAAACAAGTAAGTTAAAATTATAACGGTTTTGCTAATGCCTTCAATAGGCGCAAGCGTAAGCATAGGTATAATTAAAACCGCTTTTGCAGACGCGCTTGGAATAAAGAACTCGATAATTAAAACGAAAACGTATAAAATAATTACCGCAACGTACGGAGAAATGTTAGATACCGAATTATAGAAATAATAGAAAATGGTATGTAAAATATTTCCTTGTTCCGCTATATAAGTAATGCCAAAGGCAACCATAATTATTACGATTGACGGCATTACGTCTTTAACGCCTTTTACAAAACTTACGCCAAGTTTTTTATACGAGCCAAGTAATATTCTACCTATAATAACCGTTCCCACTATAAATGCAACCGCCATAAATACCATTGCAAGCGAGCGTAAAGAATCAATTGAAGTCGTTATTATAACCGATAAAAGCGCAATAGAGAATAATACAATTATCATTGTTGCCTTTTTAACGTCTTGCCTATGCTCTTCTTCCGTTACCATTATAAAACTTTGAACGTCGAACTCGGTAGTTGCTTGCTTTTCATCACGCTTTGCTAAATACGTTAAGAAAAGTGACGTAACTACGTACATAACCGCAAAAATTATACATCTATACCACAAACCGTCCGTAACGCTAACGCCCGCCGCAATAGACGCAGTGCCTATCGTTAGCGGGTTGGTTATAGCCGTAGTAAAACCAACGCCAGACGCTATTAAAACGAAAGATATAGCCGTAAAACGCGACCAGTTAAGCGCCGTGCAAAGCATTGCAAAAACGGGGTATAAAATGAGTAATTGCTCTTGAAGGCCAAATACTGCGGAAAGTATCATTATAACGAAAGTTATTACCCAAATTGCAATAAAGCGCTTTGATTTAAGTTTAACCATAATAACTCTTACGAGTGAAACTAAACCACCGCTTTCTTCTAAAACTTTAAAAGTACCGCCTAAAACTAATAAAAGCGCAATAATCATTATCATGTTTGAGTTATTGCTACCGAAAAGTAACGCTTCAATAGGTGAAGTTAACCAACGATAAAACGGTAAACGCGTACTATTTTGCGCATCGGTTAAAACGCGATACGAGTCAATTACTATTTGTTTATTAAGCGACGGGTCGGCAGTGTATTTAAAAAAGTCGCTAACTTTTGCTTCGTCCGTAGTGTAAATAACGTATCTTCCCGCAGGTATAACGTACGTAAGAATACCTACGGCCAGTAATACCGTAAACAGTATTATAACAACCGTAATAAAACTTTTTAGACCAAATTTAACTTTTACGTCCATCTCCGTTGTTTTAGCCATAATTTTATCTCCTGTTTGCTAATTTTATTTTATGATTATATCATAAAAAATAACCTATTGCAACAAAACGCCGTAAAAAATACACTTGCACAATTTAAACACCTTTTAAAAAACTGCTGGCGTGACCGTTTTGTGAAATTATATTTTTTTTAATAAAATGCTTGCATATTAAAATTATATTTCTTATAATAAATTAGATAAAACAGTAGGAGTGGTAAATTATGTTTACAAACGTTTCTACAAAAAGAAGTAACAACGCTTACGTTATAGAATCAATGCTTGAATATTTTATAGCAATTGCCGTAGGAGCAACTTATCTTACGCACGTTATGAATTATATCGGCATACCGTCTTCATTACAAGGTATAATAAACGCTATTATATCACTTGGTTGCGGATTTCAAATTTTAGCAATTTTGTTTCCGTTAAACTCTAACGTTGAGCGCAAAATCATAATACTTCACACTATAAGCCAAATTTTATTTGCGTTCGTATTCTTCGTTCCACTTCTTAACTTTCCGTTTAAAATTAAGGTTGTGGCGCTTATTTTATCTTTCGTTCCCGCGCATGTTATTCACAATTATATTAACGCGCCTAAAATATCTTGGTGCATGTCACACGTTGACGATAGCATAAGGGGCAAGTTTACTGCAAATAAAGAAATAGTTTCGCTTCTTGGCGGTATGACTTTTTCGCTTACGCTCGGCGCAATCATAGATAAATTAGAAGTAAGCGACAAAATGGAACTTGCATTTACTATTATTGGCGGAATAGTTATTGCTTGTTGTTTAGCACACACGCTTTCACTCGTTTTCGTAGATAAAGAAAAAACTAACGAGTCTAAACACAAAGTTTCATTAAAAACTCTTTTTAGCAATAAAAACCTTATGAAAACGCTCCCGATATTCATAGTTTGGGATATTGCTCATTACATTACCGTTTCGTTTGCATACGCTTATCAAAGCAACACTCTTGGTTTTTCTCCACTTACGATGACGCTTTTCACCATTGGCGGTAGTTTATTAAGAGCCCTTCTTTCTCGCCCGTTCGGTAAATTTGCAGATAAATATTCGTTTGCAAAAATGCTATTCGTATGCTTTATATCACACTCATTAGGCTTTGCAGTTTTAACGTTTACAGTGCCGTCTATTGGGCTAGTTGGATATATTTTATACACCGTTTTTAATTACGTAGGAAGCATAGGTATTGCAAGTTCTCAAATCAACTTGATTTACGACCAAGTTAAAGCGGAAGAACGCAGTAGCGCGTTTGCACTTTCTAGAACGTTTTCAGGATTTGCAGGCTTCTTTATAGTTTTAATAATATCTCCACTTTACGAGTTTATTGGCGATAACGGTTTAGCGCTTACACCTAACTTTACGCTTTATCCACTTCCCGCAATGGCTATGATATCACTTACAATAACTGTACTTTTACTCGTTTATATGTATTTTGTTTTCTTTAAAAAGAAGAAAAACAACACATTATCCACAACAAAATAAAAATTAAAAAAGGCTGGCTAAAATTCGCTAGCCTTTTAAATTTGTTTTTTATATTGAAATTACTAAAAAATTAGTGTATAATTTAAAAGTAGATAATATAAGGAGTTTAAATCTCTTGCCTAATATGAAAATTATTGACAAAAACACTTGGAATAGAAAATCTCAATACGAAAATTTTATAACTTACTCAAATCCAACCTTTTCATTAGGAACAAGGCTTGACGTAACTAATTTGGTAAACTACTGTAAAAAAACTAACAAGTCGTTTTTCGTTTGTTTTTTATACGTTTTAAGTAAGGCTATAAACGCCGTTCCCGAAATGCGCACGCGCATACTAAACGATAATCCCGTTTCTTTTGACGTGGTGCATCCAAGTTTTATAGTAATGAGGCCGGACGAGGTTATTGTAACTTGCCAAACGGATTTTACTAATGATTTTAACGAGTTTTATAACGATGCTATAAACGGCATTGAAGAAAAAAGAAATTCGTTAAACAACTCCCCTTTTGAATCAAGTAACGGCGTTGACTGTTTTTACGTTTCTGCTATTAAATGGATGGACTTAACTTCCGTAATAAATCCGTACAACTTTGATAATAGCAACCAGTCTTCAATACCGCGTATTACTTGGGGCAAATTCGTTAAAAACGGCGAAAGTAAATACGAAATGGGCTTTGACGTTTCAGTTCATCACGCGCTTATAGACGGATACCAAGTAACCAAAGTAGTTTCATATATTACCGATATGATTAACGATATAGATAAAATTTTAGGAGAAAACTAATGAAAGATAGAGTTTTTATTGCTTGGAGTGGCACTAACGAAGTTGCCAACTTGGTTAAAAATATTTTAGAAAAAAAGTATAATTACGTTTGCTCGATAGGTGGAAACGCGGATAATTCTTCTCAAATGTCGTCCGTAGGTGATACCGTTTTACAACAAATTAAAACTTGCAACCAAGCAATAGTAATTTTTCAAAACCGTGCGGATGGTGCGGTTAGCAACAACCTATTTTTTGAACTTGGCTACGTTTTAGCGTCGTACGGGCAAAAGAAAGTTCACTGCGTTAGAAAATTTACTGAAAAAGTAGTTTTACCAACCGACTTTGACAATTCTTTCGTTGAACCGCTTAAAAAACAAAATAACGAAAGCGAAGAATTAACTACCGAAGAGTTTGCCGAACAAATAGTTAAATATTTTATAAGCCGTCAAAAAATGTCTATCAACGAAAATAAGATGTTTCTTATAAACAATAGATACTTAATTCACGATAAAATTATTTCGCACTACTCCGAAGCAGGCTCGAAATGTAGCGACTATGAACTTGCGCAATATCTACTATTTTACTTGCAAGCGGCGCATATGTTTGGCGATGAAATAAAGGTTTATAACGAAATTTTAGAATTTAAAAACGCTCACCATTACGAATTTTCAAGCGAACTTTCTTTGTCGGTAAATATTTGTATTTCGTTTTTAGAAATGGTTATGAACATTAAAGTAAAACCAAACAGTGACGTTTACATCGACGAAGACGTGTTCTGGAAATTTAGAAACGATTATATGCACTACGGCACGCTCGTAACGACTGACGATATAGGCGTTTTTGACGAATGGGTAAGCGTATTTTTAGCCGAACATTTTGCTTTTGCATATATGCTTATTGCTAATAACGACGCGTTCGACGATAATATGAAACGCAAGTTTAACGAAAAGGCAAAACAACACGCGTACGAAACGATTGACGCTATAAAAGACCTTGAAGAACGCACGCCGTCAAAAGAAAATAACGACTCGATAGGTTTAATTTCCCTATTCAAGTCGTACGTTTATAGAAATCTATACATAGCAAAACAAAACCTTAATGAAGACGGAGCGCAAGAGTGGCTTGAAAAAACGCTTCAAGAACGCAAGTCGCTACGCAAAAACTTTGGTAAAGGCACAATTGACACGCAACTTTACAATAACTTCTGTATGGAATACTACCTTGCACTCGTAAATTATTTAGAGTTTGTTGACACTAGCGAAATTGACGAGTTTGAACTTATGATGTATAGAAAAGAAATGAAAGATTACTTAAATTCGGTTAGAAAAGAAAGTAATGAAAACCCTTATTTAAAACAAATATCGAACTGGTGCAATCAAGCAGTTTAAAATTAAAAATCAAAAAATGCTAACGAATTTTTCGTTAGCATTTATTTTATAATTTCAATTTCAGTAACTATTATATCAAGCGGAACGTCCCACTCGTTTTTAACTATCAAGTCAACTACTTGAAAATCGTAGCATAAACCGATTTTTATTATATTTTTATCTTTTAAAAATTTATCGTAATAGCCTTTGCCAAAGCCTATCCTGTTTTTAAGGGTATCGCACGCTATAAGCGGAATTACGGCAACTTCAACGTTATTTACTACGCTGTACTCTTTTGGCGTTTTAATGCCGAATTTATCAAGCGTAAAGTCGTTTGATGTTGGAATAACCGCAAGCATATCATCGCCTTTTATAAGCGGGCAAGAAACGGTTTTACCGTCACTTTTTAACGCGCTAATTATACCGCTTGTTTGAACTTCGTTTTTAAAACTGTTATATATAAAAAAGTTGGTTTTATCTTTTATTTCGCTTAAACTTAAAAACTTTTGTTCAATAATCTTGCTTTTTTTATTAACTTCTAATTCGGTTAAAGCGTTGCGTACTTTTAAAATTTTTGAGCGAATTTCACTTTGCGTTTTCATTTTAATTTTTACACTCAAAACCTAAATCTTTAAGCCAGTTAAGCGCTAAACTTGGCCATAACGTAAAATCGGTTGAAAACCTTTTTGCGCGTTCTTTATCTTCTTCGCTATAAACAGTTATACCGCCTATTGAACCGCCGTGTGGTCCTTTTTCAAAAATATGTACTGCAAAAGGAACGCCGTTTTTTTGGTATGCAAAAGCAAGATGTAGAGCGTTAGAAACTGGAACGCAACTGTCTTCACAAGTGCCAGCAATAAAGGCTGGCGGAGAATTTTTAGTTACGCAATCTTCAATAGAAAGTTGCTTTTTTAATTCTTCGTTATTACCGCATAATTGCTCAAACGACGAAAGGTGCGAACCCCTTTCTTCATAAGCCGTTACAACGGGATAGATATAAAGCGATGCGTTAGGTTTAACCAAAGATTTATCTTTACCTAAAAAGTTAAGTTCGGGGTTTTCAAACAAGTTGCTAACGCAACCGTTTAAATGACCGCCCGCCGAAAACCCAATTGTTGCAACGCAAGCGTTATTAACGTGAAGTTTTTCAGCGTTTTTTCTAATATAACACATAGCCATACTTGCTTCTTTAAAAGCAGTAGGATATTTAAACGGAGCACAAGAATAATTAAGAACGAAAGCGTTGTAATTTTCGGCTAAAAATTTTAAAGCAACGGGCTCGGTTTCACGCTTGCTTACGTTTGTGTAAGCACCGCCCGCTATAACTAAAACGGATGGAAAAACCCTATTTAAACCTATGCTTTCGCAAGTTTCTTTTAAATAGCAAGTTAAATATCCTTTTGCACCTTCTTGGCGTTCTAAATTAAATTCTTTGTAAAGGTCAACGGTAAAAACTTCCATAATTATTATCCTTTTAATTTTGCTTTTAATCTATTTATGTTTTTATTTTCTAAAACGAACTTTTGCTCGTATTCGGTTTGAATATTGTCGCTTGGCAAATTACTATATAAATCACGCGTAACGTCAAACACCTCAAAGCCGTTTTCTAAAAACGAGTTTAAAGAATATTCAAAGAACGCGTCGTTATCAGTTTTTTGAATAATTTGAGCGTCTGGCTTTAAAATGTGCTTATAAATATCTAAAAAGAACTTATAAGTAAGCCTACGGTTTTCATTATGCTTTTTTGGATACGGGCAAGAAAAGTTTAAAAACAAGCCCGAAATGCTGTGTTTTGGTAGCGTATAAGTTAAAAGTTCCGCACCCATATTAAAAAATTTAACGTTTTTTAAGCCGGATTTTTTAAGTTCTTCCGCGCCCGATATTAAAACGTTGCTTATAATTTCAACGCCTATATAGTTGTAGTTAGGATTACGCCTTGCGTTTTCTAAAATAAAACTACCTTTACCGCAACCTATTTCTAAATACACAGGGTTGTCGTTTGAAAAAATTTGTTGTAAATCAACTATATCGTAACGCTCGTTTTCGGGCAGTTGATAAATGCTTGTTGATTTGCAAACTACTATCTCGTTTTTAGTAGTTTCAAGCCTATTTTCAAGGTTACTTTTTTTGCGCATTCTCATAAGTCTTGATTATCTCCGTAGCCGAATTCTTCAAGTAAATTTTGCTTGTCGCGCCAACCTTCTTTAACTTTAACGTAAGTAGTTAAAAATACTTTTGCGTCTAAAAACTTTTCCATTGACTGACGGGCGTAGGTGTTTATTTTTTTAATTTTATCGCCTTGCTTACCTATAAGTATAGCCTTGTGGTTTTGCTTTTCGCAAACGATATCTAAATTTATATTGTAAACGCCGTTTTGTTGTTTAAAAAACTCGTTTACTACTATTGCTATGCCGTGCGGAATTTCTTTATCAAATTCTAATAAAATTTTTTCACGCATTATCTCGCTTATCATAAATTTTTCCGATTTATTTGAAACGATATCTTCTTTAAAAATCTTATCTTGACTTGGAAGATAACTTACGATAAGTTCTTTTAATTCCTTTATATTTTTACCTTTTCGCGACGATATAGGCATTACTTCGCATAAATTTTCAACTTCCGCCACCTTTACAAGCGCTTCGGGAATATTATCTTTTGGCATAATATCTATTTTAGAAAGCAACGCAATAGTTTTTACACCGCTTTTTACTACGTTTTTAAGTAAGTTTATATCGTCTTCTTTAACGCCGTCGTGCCCGTCTAAAACGAAAAGAACAAGGTCAACGTCCTCAACGCTTTTTTTAGCGTCCCTTTGCATTTTTTTGCCAAGAGCGGTGGTAGATTTATAAAAGCCCGGAGTGTCTATAAAAACAATTTGATAATCGTCTTCCGTTAAAACGCCTAAAATCTTTTCTCTCGTAGTTTGTGGTTTTGGCGAAACGATTGCCACCTTTTCGCCTACTAAAACGTTTATTAACGTTGATTTGCCCGCGTTTGCCTTTCCAACTACGGCAACTAATCCGCTTTTCATCTAAATACCTTAACCTTTTGTAAAATTTTATCTTCTAATTTACGCATTTCGGCTTTATCTTCTAAATCCATATGGTCGTAACCAAAAAGGTGAAGTAAACCGTGTAGCGTTAAGTAAGTAATTTCCCTTTCAATAGAGTGACCGTACTCTATTGCTTGCTCTTTTGCCCTTGTAGTGCAAATTGCAATTGAACCTATAAACAAGCCGTTTTCATCCGTGTCAAGCGGAAAGTCTTTACGCTTTAAAACTTTACCGCGAACGCCGTCAAGCGTTGGGAAAGAAAGCACGTCCGTAACCGAAAAAACGCTTCTAAACTGTGAATTTAACTCTTTTATTCTAGCCTTTGAAACAAAGTTTAATTCGGCGTATAACGGCTCTTTTTGACCTAAAACTTCAAAAGTTGCGCTTGCTAAATCGTCTAAATTTACAATTTTGCTTTTCCCTAAAATTTTAAGCGTTTTTTCCATTTTTACTACCCTTTTTAAGTTTAGGATATTTCACTCTTTCGTGATATACGCCCGCTAGCGTGTTAGTTATAGTGTTTCTTATAACGTCAAGTTCTTTAAAGGTGATGTCGCAATCGGTAAACTGGTCCATATCCATCCTTTCTTCAATAATTTCTTTAACGGCTTTGTCAACGTTTTCGTGAGTGCGGTTACCTACCGTTCTAACCTTTGCTTCGCACGCGTCGCAAATCATAATGATTGCGTTAATTTTAGTTTGAGGTTTTGGACCAAAGTAGCAAAACTGTTCAATATCCAAAGCACCGTCGGTAAACTTTGACGCTTTCATATAAAAATATCTAATAGGTAAAGTGCCGTGGTGTTGGCTTGCACTATCGGCTAAAACTTCCGGCAAACGCCATTTTCTAATTAAATCGTACCCGTCTTTTGCGTGAGCGCGAATAATGTCGGTTGAAAGTTCGGGTAAAAGTTCGTCGTGCGGGTTGCGTCCGCTTTGGTTTTCCGTAAAATATTCAGGTTTTTTAATTTTACCTATATCGTGATAGTACGCGCAAGCCCTTGCAAGTAAAGGATTTTCGTTAATTGCGTTACTGCACGCTTCTGCAAGCATGGCAACGATTATAGTATGATTAAACGTTCCCGGTGCAAGTTCTATTAAGCACTTTATAAGTTTTGACTTATGGTCGGTAAGTTCCGAAAGCCTAAAATTAGTAAGAACGCCGAACGTAAGTTCAAAAAACGGCAATAATATCATCATAATTCCGTCCGCTAAAACACCGCTACCAAGCGCCCAAAGTGCAGTTAATGAAAGTTTAGTTAAATCTCTTGTAAATTCAAGGCAAATTGCACTTATTACTACCGGAAGCGAAATTAAAAACGCGCTAGCAATAACTTTTGCTCTTGAACCTTTACCGTCAACTATAAACACCGCTAAAATACCCGAAATAAAGTTGATTATAAGCGAGATATAAATTGCCCTATTATATTCGGTATGAGTTAACACGAACATATCGCATAAAAGCATTAAAATACTGAACACGCAGTTTAAAAATATAGCGCTACGCTTGTCTATTAAAATTAAGGCTAAAAGCGCGCATAATGCAAACGGTCTTATATAGGTGTTGATTTTACCAAATAAAAAACATAAAATTATGGACACGTTAATAATAGTAAAAGTCATTATTACGTTTGAAGATTTTTTTAAAAAATTCCTTTTTTCCGTAAAGAAATACGCGTAAACTAGTACTAATACTAAAACTACCGCTAAAACTATATAAGCGCTTTCAAAAATATTTTCCTTATCGCTAAAAAACGTTGGTACTTTATTAAGCCCGTCTAATTCATAGCCAAGAGCAAACAAAAATATTAGGGCTAAAACTACGGCTTGTCCTACGAACAAGGTAATAGTTTTAAAATAATCCGTGGTTTTCCATTGAGATTTTTTGCTGTTTTTCATTTTTAATTTCCTTATTTAATATTTGTCTTTTGAAGTGCGCTTTTAACGCACTTTTAAGTTATCCGCCGTATAATATACGCCTAATAAAAACGGTTACGGTTATTTTATTTCCGTTTACTTGCGCGTCGCTTTTAACGACCTCGCCGTCCGCGTTAAACTCCGCCGTTTTTTTTGCTAATAAAACGGAATTATCGTCAACGCCGTTAAGCGTAAAGGTAAACTCGTTACTTTCAATAATCGATATTCTTGCCACTATGAAAGTTGGATGCTCTACGCCGTTTAAGTCAGTCATATTCGCTTTAACTAAAACTTCGCCTTTTTTTACGCTTTCGCCCACTCTTTTAACGGCAGTACCGCGAAGCACTACTATGCTTTCAATAACGCCGTTATAGTTACTAACGATATCACCGCACTCTTTATTAAAGGGCTCGGTATAACCGCTATTTAACTGACAGTCGATTATAAGCCTATTACCAGACTTTTTTAAAGATACGAAAGAAAGCATTTTGTTTTGCTTTAATATCGTACTTTCAACCTCGTTAAAATTAAGCGATGAAAATCTAACAAGCGGTTTTGCGCCTACGCTATTTGCCATGGCTTTGGTTTGGTTTGAAAAGCACGCTCCACTGCCCGTTACTTCAACGCTAAAAATAAAATCTTGCATAAATAAGCATATTGCAACA
>JAZOMW010000011.1:0-22713 GCA_045654225.1 Christensenellaceae bacterium
CGTATCAAAATTATCATACGGTATGTCCACAAGGGAAATATCTTGACGTTATCGAAGATAGAATTTCGGGTTTAAACCTAAAACGTAAAGTTCGCTCGGATGCCGTTTATATGTGTTCTTTCGTGTTGACGGCTAGTCCCGAATTTTTTAAGGTAACAACACCTGATAAACAACAACGATTCTTCCGTGACTTTACAAATTTCTTTAAGGACAAGTATGGCGAAGAAAACGTTTTGTCAGCTATCGTTCATTTAGACGAAACGAATCCACACATGCACTTAAACCTTATCCCTATCGTTGACGGAAAGTTGTGCGCAAAGGAATTGTTTGACGGACAACTTGTAAAACTTCAAACGGAGATATGGAAAGAAGTCGGACAAAAGTATGGGTTAGAACGCGGAAAATCGGGAAACGGCGTTGAACATTTATCTACTGCCGAATACAAGGCGAAAAAGATTTTAGAAGAAGCTGAAAGTAAAAAGGCGGAAACGGAAGATTATGCTGAGGCATTAACACAAGCCGAACAAGGCGATTTTGCTTGGTCGAAAGGCGGACTTAAAAAGCAAATTGTTGCACTTACAGCAGAAAACGCTGAACTGAAAAAGAGGTTAGATACGTCAATGGGCGAAGTTTTAGAACTTGACAAGGAAAATAAAGAACTGAAAGAACACAAGGTAAAAACTTCGATAGCGCTTACCGTGTTAGACCGTTTAAAGCAAGAACACCCCGAAATTTATCGGGAAGTAATTTCGCAAAAGAAAAAGCCCACTACAAGCGAGAAGAAAAATTGGTGGACAAAGTAATTCCGTTGTAGTCGAGAACGGATAAAAAATTAAGGTTTTATTAAAGATTTGGTGCGACTTAGAATGATAATACACGAACGATAGATACAAAGTCGCAGATGACAAGAGAAAATAAAACAAACACACGAGAAAACGTGTAAAGGAGGAATCCATTTAGGAAACAATTTTGAAAGGGAGAATGATAAACTATAATTTTAATGGCAAGAAAGCGCAAGAACACTACGGGACTGCCCGACTCGGAGCTCGATTCTATCGCAAGAGTTTTGTACTCTTCTATAATAGAATATTGTAATTCTGAAAAGGGTAAAAAAGATTATGCCGAATGGCAAAAACAACGACAACTTAATATTAAAAATCAAAAAATTGTAGCTCCGTTGTAATCATAGGAGCATTGTATATGAAGTTTTAGACCGCAAGAGGCGGTAAAAAAGCGGTGGGGATTAATTTCCTCACCGCTTTTTCTCATTTTAACATGTTTTTTGTTGCCAACCTTCCAATAAAAACTTTGTCCTTGTCAAAATCAATCTCCTTTAACCCTAATTCCTTACGTGCAGCATTTCTATATTTTGAATACGCCACAAAAATATTTGATTTATCATCAAACATTATTTCTAAAAACAAGTTAATTAGTTCTTCATTATTACATGTTAAACATAATTCGTTATAACATTTACGCCCCATTTCTGTTAATTCTTTTTTTGTGATGTCCTTTCTTTCAGCAACCTCTTTTCCGTCATCGATTGTCATCCAAGAAATATAAATATCTATTAATGATAGCGAGTTAAATATCGCATTCTTTTTGATTTCTAAAAGTTCTTTGGATTTATATTCAAGCAAATTAGAATCTACTTGTTTTTCTATTTTTATTATCTCATTTTTGCTCTGTCTAATAGCTATAAAGTATGTAATTATTGCAGTTATTAGAGCTGGAATGGTTGCGATTAATAATGTTTCCCAAAAAGTCATTTTGCACCTCGTATGTATTTTTTATTATTTTACCAAATTTTTCTAATAAAATCAATTAAAATAGACACTCTCAAACGAAGAAAGTGTCTATTTTGAGTGATTTCGCCTACTTTTTTAATCTAAAAACAAAGGCGAACCCGTCTCCTAAAGGAAACGGGTTCGTCTTTACTTTGTTTGGTGACCCTACCGAGGTTCGAACTCGGGTTACCGCCGTGAAAGGGCGATGTCTTAGACCGCTTGACCATAGGGCCGAATATATTTAAACTTTGCGTTGTAGTTTGTTTTGGTAGCGGCGGCCAGATCCGAACCAACGACCTGCCGGGTATGAACCGGCCGCTCTAACCAACTAAGCTACGCCGCCATAACTCTACCTTCGCGGTAGAAAATTGGTTGCGGAGGTGGGATTTGAACCTCACGACCTTCGGGTTATGAGCCCGACGAGCTACCAAGCTGCTCCACTCCGCGACGATTAGTGCTTGTTTATAATACCTAAATTATTAAGTTTTGTCAACTGTTTTTTACTATCTAATTTAAAAATTTTGCAAAATTGTTTATCTTAGGGCAAAAAGCGTGGGGTTTTTGTTTGTTTTGCGTCTTTTTTAATTAAAAAGGCGGTTTATTATATTGAAAAATGCTTTTTATATGTTATAATTATTGTATTACAAGTTTAAGATTAAATTTATGAGCAAAATTTCTTTATGGAAAAATTTTATTGGAGAACCGTCCTACCGTGATTTTAAAAAATCTATAAAGTTTTTAAACGAGTACGAATACGACGGCATTGTTTACGAATATTATCTCCAAGCAAACGGCTTAGACGATAACGGAAAGCCCACCTACCAAGAAGTTGTATTATCGCACCCTAAAAATTTAAACGGCAAAGCACCCGCGGTTGTAGTTCCCTTTTATTTTGCCGAACATATGCTTGGTTTTAACCCTAAAACGGGCGAAAAGAACGGGGCTTTTGGCAAGTTTCCGTTTGCGCACGAACTTTCTAAACTCGGCTTTATAACTATTACCGCTGAAAGTTACTATTTAACTTATATAAAAGACGATGCGCTTGACCGCTTAGAATATTCACGCTGGCAAAACTGCGCTAAAAAACTTTTAAACGACCACCCTAATTGGTCGGGTATAGGAAAACTTGTAAGCGACGCTATGCTTTTAGTAGATTTTTTATGTGGCGACGAAAGAGTGAATATAGAAAACATAGGCATAATGGGGCATTCGTTAGGTGGCAAAGTAGCGTTTTATACGGGCTGTTTAGACGAAAGAATTAAAGTTATAGTTGCAAGCGACTTTGGCATTTTATACGACCAAACGAATTGGCAAGACGATTGGTATTGGGGTAAAAAATTAGAAAAAATTAAAGAACTTAAACTTTCTCATAAAGACTTGTTAAAACACGCAAACAAAAAACCGTTTTGCTTGCTTGTTGGCGAGTACGATAACGATGAAAGTTCAAAATTTTTATACTCTATCAAAGAATATAAAAACTGTTGCAATAGGCTTTTAATTATAGACCATAAAACGGGACATAATCCGCCTATACACGCAAGAGAAGGCGCGTACAGTTTCTTAAAATATTGGCTTTTAAAAGGAGAATAATTATGAATATAGCAATTATTACGGGCGCATCTTCGGGAATGGGCAAAGAATTCGTTGTTCAAGCCGACGCGCGCTATACTTTAGACGAAATTTGGGTTGTTGCAAGGCGTGAAGATAGGCTTGTTGCGTTACAACAAGAGTGTAAGGCAAAAATAGTTCCGCTTGCGCTTGACCTTACTAAAAGCGAAAGTTTTGACGTTTTAAAACAAAAACTTGAAAGCGAAAATCCTAACGTTAAACTTTTAGTAAACGCTAGCGGTTTTGGCAAATTTGCAACGTTTACTGAATCTAACTTAGAATCAAACGCAAACATGTGCGACCTTAACTTAAAGGCTTTAATAGTAACCACTCAAATAGTTTTGCCGTTTATTCACGAAGGCGGAAAAATTATTGAAGTTGGCTCGCTTTCTTCGTTTGAGCCCGTACCGCATTTGTCCGTTTACGCGGCAACGAAAGCAGGCGTTTTAAGTTTTACAAGAGCACTTAACCACGAACTTAAACCTAAAAAAATTAGGGCTTTATGCCTTTGCCCGTACTGGGTTAAAACGGAATTTTTCTTACGTGCGGACGAAAAAGAAAAAATGCAAAAGTTCGACGCTATGTACGAAGCGGACTTTGTTGTAAAAGTAGCCTACAACGCCATTGATAAAACTAAAAAAGACTACGTTGTTCCCGGCGCGTACGCAAAACTTTTACGCATCGTGGCAAAATTTTTTAGTCATAAATTTATGATGAAAGTAATGGACAAAATGTTCAAATTCAAAAAAAGCGATAATTAAAATTATGTTAGACGTTTCCCTTTTTAATAGCGGTGATATCGTAGCGGTTGCGCTTTCGGGCGGAAAGGACAGTATGTGCCTACTTAACCTTTTATTGGAAAACGCGCAAAAATTAGGCATAACCGTTAAAGCCGTAAATATTGACCACTCTATTCGCAAAATAGAGAGCGAAAATGACAGTAAGTTTGTAAAAACCTACTGCCAATCTTTAAACGTGCCGTTATTTTTTAAAAAGGTTGACGCTATAAACTACTCAAAACAAAACGGCTACTCTTTGGAGCAAGGTGCAAGAGAACTTCGCTACTTAGTTTTTAAAGAAGCAATTGAAAGCGGTTTTTGCACTAAAATTGCAACGGCGCATCACGCTAATGATAATTTTGAAACGGTTTTATTTAATATGTTCCGCGGTAGCGGAGTGCAAGGTCTTACGGGTATTAAAGCGATTTCAAACGGAGTTGTTCGCCCGCTAATAAATGCTACGCGTAATGAAATTGACGAGTACGTTTTAAAACACAGCATTCCGTTCGTTGAAGATAGCACAAATTTAAATGCTGACTATACGCGTAATTATATTCGCTTAAATATCGTTCCTAAAATTTTAGAAAAGTTTAACGGCGCAATCGACTCGGTTAGTAGGTTAACAAAAACGCTTCAAGAAGAAGACGAGTTTTTAAACGACCTTGCAAAAAACGTTATTGCTATGCGTGAAGGTAACTTTTGCCTTCCTACCACCCTACAATCCGTAATTTTTAAGCGCGCAACGCTTTTGGTTTTAAAGGAATTAGGAATTACAAAAGACTATGAAAAAGCGCATATTGACGGCGTGTTTTCGCTTTTAAATCTTAAAAACGGCTCTCAAATTTCGCTTCCAAACGGCATTATTTGCGTTAGGGAATACGATAGCGTAGTTTTTTATAAAAACTATCAACCTTTAACCGCGCCTATTTATAATTTTAAAGTTGGCAAGTTTGATTTTGACGGTTTTTCAATTAAAATTGAGCCTTGTTTACAAAGAGAAAGCGGGCTTTTTATCGACGAAAACAAAGTTCCTAAAACAGCGGTTATTAGAAATAGACAAAACGGCGACGTTTTTACAAAATTCGGCGGTGGAACTAAAAAATTAAAGGACTATTTAATCGATAAAAAAATTCCAAAACTAAAACGCGATAGCCTTGTGGTTTTAGCAAGCGGTAACGAAATTTTAGCAATTTTTGGCGTTGAAATTAGTGATAAGGTTAAGGTTGACGAGTTTACTAAAAGCGTTTTAAAACTTTCCATTACAAAAAAATAGTGGCAAAACGTTTAATATTTAAGTATAATATAATAAATATTATAAAAATGTGTAATTAAAATCGTTGACACATCTTTTTTAAGGTGTTACAATAATAGCAATTTAATAAAAATATTGAGTAGAGGCGCATTTGTCAAAAGTATTACGCGTTAAAGGTTGCCAAAACCGCGTAAAAAAGGGTCAAGTGCCGAAGTTAGTAAAGTGGCAAATTACTTGCTGGCAATTTAGAAAATATCTATCTTGCTGTCGCTTTTTTAAGCGGAGTGCTATTCTGTTTTTTCACATTTGATTTTACGGAGTAGCGTTTGTTATTCCTTTTTTTATTGTTAAAACATATTTGTGTAGGAGATATATTATGAAAAAGACAATTTTTACAGGTGCTGCAACTGCAATCATTACGCCGATGGACGAAAACGGCGTAAACTATGAAGAATTTGAAAGGCTTATCGAGTGGCAAATTGAAAAAGGCATTGACGCAATAGTTTCCGTTGGAACGACGGGCGAAGGCTCAACACTTACAGACGAAGAGCATAAACAAGCCATCAAATTTTGCGTGGACGTTGTAAACAAGCGCGTTCCCGTTATAGCAGGCACGGGCTCTAACGACACGGCTTACGCTATTGAACTTTCAAAATACGCCGAAGAGGTTGGTGCGGACGCACTTTTACTTGTTACTCCATACTATAACAAAGCGACGCAAAAAGGCTTAATTCAAAGTTTTAAAGTGGTTGCGGACGCTGTTAATATTCCTTGCATTTTATATAACGTACCGTCAAGAACAGGTTGCAACTTGCTTCCTGAAAGCGTTGCGGTTTTAGCGGAACACCCTAATATCGTTGCAATAAAGGAAGCGTGTGGCAATATTTCGCAAATTGCTAAACTTGCAAGCCTTTGCGGTGATAAAATTGATATATATTCTGGTAACGACGACCAAATCGTTCCCGTTTTATCGCTTGGCGGTAAAGGCGTAATTTCAGTTCTTTCAAACATTATGCCTTATGAAACTAGCCAAATGTGCAAACTTTATTTGCAAGGCAACACGCAAGAAGCGCTTAAATTACAACTTGATTTACTTCCGCTTATCGACGCGCTCTTTTGTGAAGTTAACCCTATTCCTGTTAAACACGCGGTTTCTAAAATGGGCTTCTGCAAAGATTATTTAAGACTTCCGCTTACTACTATGGAAAATCAAAACGCGCAAAAACTTGAAGCGTTAATGCGTGAACAAAATCTTATTAAATAAGGTGAATTTATGAATATTTTATTAAGTGGCTTCGGCGGTTTTATGGGCCGTGAAGTTATTAAACTTGCTAGCGCTAACTATTTAGGCGCAAATATCGCGTGCGGAGTTGACGCGTTCTTTGAGGGCGAAACGAGCGTTCCTTGCTTTAAAAGTTTTAACGACGTTTCCATTAAATGCGATTTAATTATCGACTTTTCTTTCCACACCGTTGTAGGCGACTTGCTTGACTACGCCGTTAAAAACGGTATTCCTACCGTTATTGCAACTACGGGACACACGGAAGAAGAAAAGGCAAAAATATTAGACGCAAGCAAAAAAATACCCGTATTTTACGCGGCAAACTACTCTATCGGCGTTTCGCTTCTTGTAAACCTTGCTAAAATTACGGCAAAAACTATGGTTGGAGCGGACATTGAAATTATTGAAGCGCACCACAATAGAAAAGTTGACGCGCCAAGCGGAACTGCGCTTATGATTTACGAAGGCATTAAAGAAGTTTTACCTAACTCTTTTGCCGTTCACGGTAGAAGCGGTGCAAGTAAGCGCCAACCAAACGAAATAGGTATACACGCGCTTCGTATGGGCAACGTTGTTGGCGAGCATCAAGTTATAGTTTCTACAAATAACCAAACTATTACCTTAAAGCACGAAGCACACAACCGCGCGCTTTTTGCCGAAGGCGCAATAGTTGCCGGCGATTTCCTTATTAAACAAGGCGCGGGCTTATACGGTATGAAAGATTTATTAAAGGATTAATATTTTATGAATATTGCAATTTACGGATACGGCAATTTAGGCAAAGGCGTTGAAATTGCCATTAAAAACGCCAGCGATATGATTTTAGTTGGCATTTTTACAAGGCGTGACCCTAAAAGCATTAAAACTTTAACGGGCGCACCCGTATATAGTAGCGAAAGTTTAAAAGACTTTTCAAATAAAATTGACGTTTTAATTATTTGCGGTGGTAGTGCAACAGACCTTCCTATTTTAACGCCGGAACTTTCTAAAAACTTTAACGTAATAGACAGTTTTGACACGCATAAAAATATTCCACTCCACTTTGCAAACGTTGATAAAGTGGCAAAAGAGAATAATCACGTTGCCTTAATTTCGGCGGGTTGGGACCCTGGCACTTTCTCAATTGCGCGCCTTTACGCAAACGCAATTTTACCAAACGGCAACGACTATACTTTTTGGGGCAAAGGCATTAGCCAAGGTCATAGCGACGCAATTAGAAGAATTGACGGCGTTAAAGACGCTAGGCAATATACCGTTCCCGTTGAAAGCGCGCTTGAAAGCGTTAGAAACGGCGAAAACCCTACCCTTTCAACTCGCCAAAAACATACGCGCGAGTGTTACGTTGTTTTAAAAGACGGAGCGGACGCAAAAGCGGTTGAAGCCGAAATTAAAAATATGCCTAACTATTTTGCCGACTACGACACTACCGTAAACTTTATTACGCAAGAAGAACTTGATAAAAACCATAGCGGTATGCCACACGGCGGTAGCGTTATAAGAACGGGCACAACCGGTTTAGAAAGCGAAAACTCTTGCGTTATTGAATACAGTTTAAAACTTGGCTCTAACCCAGAATTTACCGCAAGCGTTTTAGTTACTTACGCGCGCGCCGTATATAAAATGTATAAAAACAAAAATTACGGTTGTAAAACCGTGTTCGACGTTCCGCCTATCGATTTATTAGAAGGCGAATATATGGACGTTTTAGCAAAATTATTATAATTATGAACGAAAAAAATTTAATTTACAACAACTTAACGATTAGCGAAAACGGTCGCCTTTCATTTGCGGGCGTAGATACTATTGACCTTGCAAAAGAGTTTAAAACTCCCCTTTACGTTTTAGACGAAGAAGTTATACGCAATCGCTGTAAAGATTATTTAAGCGCGGTAAAAAAAGCGTTTAACGGAAACGCTACGGTTTTATATGCTTCAAAAGCGTTGTCGCTTAAAAAGATTTATTCTATTATAAAAGAAGAAGGTTTAGGAATTGACGTTGTTTCGCAAGGCGAAATTTACACGGCTAAAATTGCGGGCTTTCCTATGGAAAACGCCTACTTTCACTCAAACAACAAAACCGATGAAGATATTGAGTTTGCAATAGAAAACGGCGTTGGATACTTCGTTGTTGACAATGAAGAAGAACTTTTAGCCATTGACTCTATTTCTAAAAGCCGTGGCGTTAAATCAAACGTTTTACTCCGCTTAACGCCTGGTATTGACCCGCACACTTACGAAGAAGTTTCAACGGGAAAGGTTGACTCAAAGTTTGGAACTGCCATTGAAACGGGACAAGCCGAACAAATTGTTAATCTTGCTATTTCTCTTGAAGGCGTAAATTTAGTTGGCGTACATTGTCACGTTGGCTCGCAAGTGTTTGATAGCGACGTTTATATTAAAGCAAGCGAAGTTATGCTTAACTTTATTGCGCTTATTAAAAATAAGTACGGTTACGAAATAAAAACTTTGGACCTTGGCGGTGGCTTTGGCGTTAAATACGTAAGTGGCGACGGAGAGTTAGATATTTATAAAACTATTCAAGAAGTTGCTTCCTTTATAACTAATAAGGTTAATTCGTTAAACATTAAAATGCCTTTCATTTGCTTTGAGCCTGGTAGAAGTATCGTGGCGGACGCAGGCATTACCTTATACACCGTTGGCACGGTTAAACGCATTTTAGGTTATAAAAATTACGTTTCGGTTGACGGCGGTATGACGGACAATCCACGCTACGCGCTTTATAAATCAAAATACACCTTGCTCCCTGCTTACGATATGCTTAAAGAGTGCGATATGCTTTGCTCGGTTGTAGGCAGATGCTGTGAAAGTGGCGATATTTTACAAGAAAACGTGTATATGCCGTCATCAATTAAGCGTGGCGATATTATTGCTTGCTTAACTACGGGCGCATATAACTACGCAATGAGTTCAAACTATAATAGGCTTACTAAACCTGCGGTTGTTATGATAAATAATAAAAAAGCAAGCGTTATAGTTGAAAGGCAAAGTTTAGAGCATTTAACTATGCTTGATAAATAAAAAATTAGCCAAAGCAAAATTGCTTTGGCATTTTTTTAAATACTTGCAAAAATTATTAAATTATATTATTATATAGATATAAATTTTAAACGGTAGGTAAAAAATGAAAAAAAGTTTATTAAAAGTTATAACAGTGCTTCTTTGCTTGCCCCTTTTAATAAGTGCGGTGGCTTGCAAAAACGCGGATTTTCCAAGCAATAACGACGATACCAAGTATATTGCGCATAGGGGTTTTAGCAACGCCAACGTTGACAACACCGAAGCGGCGTATTTAGAAGCGTCAACGCTTGATTTTTACGGCATTGAAACGGACGTAAAAGTTACGAGCGACGGTTACTACGTGTGTAATCACGACGATACCGCCGTTTTTGAAGACGGAACGGAATTAACCGTAAAAGAGAGCACGCGTCAAGAGTTACTTGCTAAAAAGTTAAAAGGCGCAACGAAAGATACGGAATATATGTGCACTTTTGAAAGATATCTAGAAATTTGCAAAGAGTCCAACAAGGTTGCAATAATCGAGTTTAAAACAAAATTTACAAACGAGCAAATTGAAGAAATTTTTTCAATAGTAGATAGCGTTTACACGCTTGAAAAAGCAGAAGTTATCGACTTTGACTTTGACCAAATTAAACGCGCTAAACAAATAAACGATAGCGTGCCTTATCAATACTTAATAGGCTTTCCTAACTTTTTTAACATTGACTACGCGCTTAAAAACGGCATTAACTTATCGTTTAATAAAACCGTTTTAAATATCTTTCCAAATTATATTAAACAAGCGCATAAAAAAGGCTTACAAGTTGGCGTTTGGACTGTTGACGACAAGCAAGAAATTGCAAACTTTATAGATTTAGGCGTTGACTACGTTACCTCAAACGAATTTTACGGAAATTTTAATTAAAATAAAATATTAAAGCACCGCAATAAGCGGTGCTTTTTTATTAGTCAAAATAGCCTTTGTATTTTATTTTTATAGGATTTTCTTTAAATAGGTGGTTGTAAACTTCTATAAAATAGTCGTCGGTCATGCTTGCAATATAGTCAACAACTATTTGGTCAATATCGGTTTTAGTATAAGGAACTTCGCGCTTATAATAAGACTTTTGAATATAATTTATATGGTGTTTATAAATAGGCGAATTTTCATTTTCAACTAACAAATCGCTCTTAAACCTTTCGTAAAGCGCTTTAAACATAGGCTTAATTGCCGTTTCAAAATACGGCTTGCTATCTTCATTGTTGTATAAAAGTTTATAGTTTTCACTTTTTGCTTGTTTTAAGGCTTCAAAATAGTCGTCGTCTAACTTTAAATAGTTTTTGCCGTAACTGTTTTTAATAATGTTTACCGTTAAATTATTTACAATTTCTGCGTTAATCGAGCCTATTGTGGTTGCAACAAAATCGTTTTCGCTATAAATTTTTGTTCGAGTGCCGTCTTGCCTATCTTTACCTAAATAGGCAATAATGTCCGCCACCCTAACAACGCATCCCTCTAAGGTAACCGGAGAAAGCGTTAAAGCAAAAGCCCTATCTTTTTGCGCTTTTTCTATATTATTATAAAGGACGCTAAAATCACACGGTTTTTTAGGCGCGTAAACACTACTTTCAATTTCGCCGTTATGCCCTATAATTCCATCAAGCGTTTGAAGCGTTATATTATAGTTAAACACGCCGTCAACAACTCTAACCGACTGTACGTTGTGATAAAAGTGCCTACCCGTGTTTTTAAAGTAAAGTTCATCTAAATACGTTTCGCCAACGTGACCAAAAGGAGTGTGGCCAAGGTCGTGCCCTAAACTTATTGCTTCAATAAGGTCAAGGTTAAGTCCAAGCGCCCTACCGAGCGTGCGCGCTATTCTTGAAACTAATTGAACGTGCAAACTGCGCCTTGTAATATCGTCGTTTTTATAAAAGGAAAAAACTTGCGTTTTGTCCGCGTATCTATTGTAAAAGGGGCAGTTTAAAATTTTGTCAACGTCGCGAATAAAAGGCGGGCGTAAAACGGTTGGTAGGTCGTGCGAATCGTCGCTTCTAACCGCGCTTTCGTTTAAACACGCATACTTACTTAAAACGCCGTTTTTTATATCGTTTTCTATTTGATTTGAAAGGTTATTTGGTAGTTTATCGTATTTAGCCATAAAAAATCTCCCTTTACATTTTAGCATAGTATTTTGCTAATGTAAAGGGAGTTTAATTTTATTAAGTTTTATTTGGAATCAAATATATTACGGTTGTAATAAATTCTTGCATTGTGTAAGAAGTCCAAGTATTGCCAAGTTTGTCATTAAGTGTATCTTCAACACTTGATAAATCAAGAACGCCACATTCCATTAACTGTGCAAGCGTTGCGTTAGTTACGCCCTTTTTCATACGCGTTGCCACTTCACTTATAGGAACATTTTTGCGCTTTTCAACGTCTTGACGTTCTAGTGCAACGCCGTTAATATTTGCCATATCGCTAACGTCTAAAAGAGAGAATATAGGAGACTCTCCGTCTTCTTCGTTTTTTTCGTATTCTTTGTCATCTTTAATAACGTCGCCAAGAGTGAAGTCGTTTGTGTTAAAACCTTCGGTAGCAAACGTTTCAAAAGTGTAGTTTGCTATTTTTGCGTTAAGCCCCTCAACAACGTCGGTGCCGTCTAACCAATAATAGTTATGCTTGTGCCCTTCTTCTTCACTGTCGCAGTTGGCTTTACAATATCCGTCTTCTTCGCCGATGGTGTAGCCCATAACTTTGCCAAGGTACATATTGTTAATATCTTGCGACAACTCGTTTATTTTAGAGCCCGAAAGCATTTTTAAAATGGTAGGGGTATCTTCGTCAATAGTTATAACGTCGCCAAGAGTTACGTCGTCTATTTTAGATTTAAGGTTGAACGTTCCGTTAAAAATTTCAGCAAGTTGAACGTCAGCCATAATCATATTTAAGTTGTCAACAGGTTCATCGCCACCTTTAAGCCAGTAGTATTTGTGTTTATGTCCTTCTTCTACGTTAGCGCAGTCTTCACTACAATAGCCGTTTTTAACGCCGATAGAATAACCCATAAGCTGACCAACGTAAAGGTGTTCCATCGTCTGTTTAAAATTAACCTTGTTGTTTAAAAAATCGGAAACTTCTACTTCGTAAATAGTTTTTTCTAAAATATCAAGTTCTTTTTTGTTTTCGTTTTCATCGTACCAAACGCCGTTTTCTTTATCGTACGAGTTGCCCATAAGTTCGCCTACGTATAATCCGCTTAAAATAGCCTTAAAGTCTTTTCCGCTTACGAGTTCTTCAACGTCCGTTTCGTATAAGGTCTTGTCAAACTTGCTAAACTTAACAACTGCTCCGTCTTTATCTTTCCAAACGCCGTCACTATAAGTATAACTCATAAGTTCGCCAAGCTTAACGCTTTTAAGCATATCTTCAAGCTTTAAAGAGCCGTTAGACATTTCGTCCATAGTCTTTCCGTAAATGGACTTCATTATTTTATCCATAGCGGTTGCGTTTTTTACAAGCGTTTTACCGTCGGCATCTTCAAACCACTCTCCGTCAATATAATACTTGCCAAGCAAGTCGCCTATGTAAAGATCGTTTAACGCATCTTTCATTTCAGTTTTGCCACCTATAAGGTCGTCAACTACTATTGCGTATAAAGATTCGTTGAGCCTTGAAAGTTTAGCATCTTCTCCATCTTTAAGCCAATAATACTTGTGTTTATGACCTTCTTCGGCGTTCGCGCAGTCTTCACTACAATAGCCGTCTTTAACGCCGATTGAATAGCCCATAAGTTCGCCAAGTTTAATGCCGTCAAGCAATTCTTCGAGTGAAAGCGTGCCCGTTTTAAAATCGTCAATGGTTTTATCGTAGATAACTAGCATAATTTTATCCATTGCCGTTTCGCTCTTGGTAGGAATAGTGCAAGCGCTATCGTCGTACCAATCTCCGTCTTTTTTATACTTGCCTAAAAGTTCGCCAAGCGGAAGGTCGTTAAACGTTTCGTCTATTTTAGTGTCGCCTTTAATTAGGCTACTAATTTCTATACGGTAAAGTTCTTTATTTATACTTGTAAGTTCGGCTTCGCTACCGTCTTTAATCCAGCAATATTCGTGGTCGTGCTCTTGTAGGCAATCCGCATTACAGTAGCCGTCCTTTTCGCCTATCGCGTAGCCCATAAGTTCGCCAAGTTTTATGCCGTCAAGCAATTCGTCAAGTGCAAGATTTCCGTTTGAAAAGTCTTGCATATTTTTATCGTAAATGGCAAGCAATATTTTTTCCATTGCCGTTTCGCTCTTGGTAGGAATAGTGCAAGCGCTATCGTCGTACCATTCTCCGTCTTTTTTATACTTGCCGAGTAAATCGCCAAGGTACGAAGTTTCAACCGTGCCTTCCAAATCAAGACCTTCGCCGTTTAACGCATCTTCAAGCGCCATATTAGAAATATCGCTATATAAAGAGCCAACGAACTCGCCATTGTCGTCAAGCCAGTAGTAAGTGTGAGAGTGACCGTCTTCAAGCGCGCAGTCTTTATCACAATAACCGCTTGAAATAGTAACGTTTTTACTTGACGCTATTTTATAGCCGAGAGAGTGTCCTAAATAAACGTCTTTTACAAATAATGAAACTTCTAAACCACCGCCAAACAAGTCTTCAATTTCAAGGCTTATAAGGTTTTTAGTTATTAAACCGTCCGCAGTGTCAGGCGCGAATAACGCATATTCGTCCGTGCTATCTTCGCAGTTTGTTCCGTTATGAACAGGGCAAGAAATAGTATTGTCGCATTTTTCATACCAACCGCCGTCACAATTGTTAACGCCACTGTGAATAGGACATCTTTCAGTTTCCGTACATTTCGTGTAGCCCATAAGTTTGCCGATAGAAAATCCGCTAAACAACACTTCTTGGTTAAATTCGTAAGCGCCTTGAACTTCATCAAATTTAAAGAGTTCTTTAACTAAAACGCCGTCGAATAACGCAAGGCTTTGTTTAGTTTCTTCTTTTGAAGTTTCGTCGCCACCCGAAATTAAACCCGCCAAAAAGTCAACGATATATTCGTCGCCAATCTCTTTAAGTTCGCCTTCGTTTAATTCATAGCCAAGGTCAAAAACGTTTTCGCCCGTAACGTTGTTGGTTATTAAAGAAATTTTAAGGTTGCCGAACTTTTCAAGAGCGGGATTTTCCGCAGTGTAAACGTATTCGCATTTTTCTTGACTATACGTTTCAGTAAAGGTTTTAGGAAAGAGCGAGCCTATTTTTAAACCGCTAATTTCACTAAATAAACGCATTTGCCCAGTAGTTTCGTCAGTTGCAAGCAAGTATCCGAGCGAATAACCGCGAAGCATATTGCGCGCGCCGGCAGAAAATACCGGATAAACACCGTCTTCACCTTTTGGCAAAAGCGCGAATATCGTTGAAAAACTAATTTCGTTTAAACCTTCGCCCGAAAAAAGTAAAAGCGGGCTAATATCTTTTAATTTATCGTAATCAATTGAGTCGGCTTTTGAAAAGTCAACGCCCATAGTTTCTAATAATTTAAGAACGTCTATGCCTTGCTCTTCAAGTTTTTGTATAGTAAAAGATTCAGGGTCGGTTTGAGCCAACATAACGAGCGCAACTAAGTCTTCAATAGTAGCGTCGCCTAACCCAGATTCGTCTTCTTGCATAGCGCCTAATTTTGATAAGGTAAGATTTTTAAACGCCCAGTACATTGCTCCCGCCATACCGCCGAATAGAGTTACTAAACCTACTACTATACCTAATATAAAGGCTATTGCTCTTCTTGTAAAATTTCCCATATATACTCCTTGCCAAAACGGTTGGCAAACGTCAAATTGCAATCACTTTTTTTGGTTACACCAAAAAACGAAAACTTATAATATATATTATACTAACTTATATATGCTTTGTCAATGCCAAGATTGACTGCAAAACTTAAATATTTAAAAAAAAGCCTTAAAAGGCTTTTTTTATACGTTTTCAACGCTAACTTTAATTTTTGCTATTACGTCTTGTAAAAACTTAACTTCAACAGGGTGAACGCCAAAGGTTTTAATAGGGTCTTTAAGTAAAATTTTCTTTTTATCTACGTTAAAACCTATATCGCTTAAAGCGTCCGCAATTTCTTTGCTCGTTACCGAGCCGAACATTTTTCCGTTATCGCCACTTTTTACTTTAATTGTGAGCGTTTTTCCGTTAAGGTTTTTTGCTTCTTCCGTAAGCGCTTTAATTTCTTCACGCTTGTGATAGTCTTGCGCGCCTTTTTTTATGTTAAGGCTGTTTATTTTAACGGCAGTTGCTTCTTCTGCAAGCCCTTGCTTTATTAAGCAGTTTCTTGCGTAACCGTCACTAACTTCTTTAATTTCGCCTGCCTTGCCTACGTTTTTTACGTCTTTTAATAATATAACTTTCATAATAAACTCCTTGTTATTAGTTTAAACTAAAACGCGCGTTTTGTCAATAAACCTATGAAAAGTTAAAGCGTAAAATTTTGCTTTTAATAATTTTTTAAAATTATTACTAAAAAACTAAACATTTGCAAAGTTTTGTGTTAAAATATCTATATAAGGACAAAGTTTTATGAAAATATATAACTCTATTGAAAATTTAATAGGCAACACTCCGCTTGTAAGGCTTAATAAAATTGAAAAAGAGTACGGTTTAAACTGTACGCTACTTGCAAAACTTGAAAGTTTTAATCCCGCAGGCTCGGCAAAAGATAGAATTGCCAAGTTTTTAATTGACTCGGCTGAAAAAGACGGGCTTTTAAAAGCGGGCGCAACGATTATCGAGCCAACTTCTGGTAACACCGGTATAGGAATTGCTTTAATTTCTGCAAGCCGTGGCTATAACGCGGTTATAGTTATGCCCGATACTATGAGTGAAGAAAGAATAAAACTCATAAAAGCGTACGGCGCAAAAGTCGTTTTAACGGACGGGGCGCTCGGCATGCAAGGCGCAATAGACAAAGCGCAAGAAATTAAAGAAAGCACGCCAAACTCAATGCTTGCAAGTCAATTTACTAACCCTAATAATCCACTCGCACATTATTTGACTACGGGCAAAGAAATTTATAACGAGACCGACGGTTTAGTAGATGTTTTTGTTGCGGGCATAGGCACGGGCGGAACGATAACGGGCGTATCTAAATATTTAAAAGAGAAAAAAAGTTCAGTTAAAGTTTACGGCGTTGAGCCAAGTAATAGCCCTATTATTACGAAAGGCGTTGCGGGCGCGCACGGGCTTCAAGGCATAGGCGCGGGATTTATTCCTAAAACGCTAGACCTTTCTTTAATTGACAAGGTTTTTACGGTTTTAGAAGAAGACGCGTATAATACGGGTAGAAATTTGGCGCGCAGTGAAGGCGTGCTCGTTGGAATTTCTTCTGGCGCGGCGCTTTATACGGCAATTGAAGTTGCAAAACTTAAAGAAAATGAAAATAAAGTTATAGTAGTGTTACTTCCCGACGGTGGCGAAAAATACTTATCGGTAGAAAATTATTTGTAAAAGATAAAAGGAGCGAGTTTCGCTCCTTTTTTTGTTTTCTTTCGTTGTTTATTTACACAATTCTATTATCGCTTTCTTATAAATTTGATAGCATTTTTCGTACGTTTCTAGCGTCATATATTCGTTAGGATTATGGCATACGCTTTCATAAATTTGGCTTGGTCCAAATGCAACGCCATTTTCAAGCGCCCTTGCGTACGTTCCGCCACCTATCGCAATAGGCTTGCTATTTTCACCGCAAAATTCGTTATAAGTAGAAAGCAGGGTTTTAACAATCTTACTGTTCTTATCGCTATAAAGCGGTTTTTTATGTGAAATTACTTTAAAATTGCCAACTTTTCCTAAAACTTTTTTAACTTCACTCGCCTTTTTAGTTGCGGGATAACGGCAATCTACTTTTATATAAATTTTGCCATTTTTTACGCTTATAACGTTTGGCGAAAAAGTCAATTTTCCCGTTTCGTCACTTAAATCTTTAAACAAATTTTCGTTGTTAAATAAAAGGTTAAAACTTTGCTTATTAAATAGCCCTTTTTCTACTAAAAACGCGAGCGCTTTTTTAATGGCGTTATCGCCGTTTTCGGGCGTAGAGCCGTGCGCCGTCGTTCCTAAAAAAACCAAACTTTCTTCGGCACTTTCGTTTAAATAATTTACGGTGGCTTTATCACACACCATATTTATTCTATCTCCGCCAAAAACGCTTAAAAGTGCCTCGCTTTTTTCAAACTCGTATTCTATATGTAAAATACCCTTTTCGGCATAAATTACGGGAAAATCGCCGTCGGGCGAAAAACCCTCTTTTGGCATAACGGCAACTTTTTTATAGTGGTTTATACAACTCCAACCGCTTTCTTCATCACAACCAAAAATTAGTTTAATTTTTCTATTAGGCGTAAAACCGCTATCTTTTAATTCCTTTAAAGCGTATAAACATAAAACGGCAGAGCCTTTATCGTCTAAAACGCCACGCCCGTAAAGTTTGCCGTCCTTTATTGTAAGGCTGTACGGCTCTACTTGCCACTTTTGTATATCGCCTTCGGGAACAACGTCAAGATGACAAAGTATTGCAAGCCCGTCTTCGTCGTTACCGTTTCCAAAAACTACTTCGCCTATAAAACTGTCGTAATTAAAAGTTTCAAAGCCTAAGATTTTAGCGTCTTCAAGCGCTAAACGTAGCATTTCTTTTAACTCTTTTCCAAAAGGAGCGTCGCCCGCCTTTCTTTTTTTAACGCTTTTTATTTCAATCCATCTTTTTAGCGTGTTTAAAGAGTCGTTTAAATAATCGTTTTTAAATATTTCCATAATTTTATTATACACTAAAATTGTTAAAAACACTATATAAACAATAGATTTTTTTAAAAAATATGTTATAATGAATTTATGAGCGAAAACAATTCTAAACAAAATTTACACGAAGGGCATAGAAAACGCTTGCGTGAAAAGTTTATCGCTGGCAAAACTAGTTTTAAAGAACACGACCTTTTAGAACTATTGCTTGGCTATTCTATTGCAAGAAAAGATACTAACGAACTTGCGCATAAACTTATAAACCGCTTTTCTTCGCTTGAAGGCGTTTTGAACGCAGACGCGTCTCTTTTATCAACGGTTGACGGCGTAGGTGAAAAAACCGCTTGCTTTTTATCACTCGTTGGTTATATTGCGCGCTCGTCAGTTGAAAAGAATATAAGCAAAAAACCTTTAACCAATATTGCGGACGCAAAAGAACAAATAGTTCATTTGTTTAAAGGCTACGACCACGAAGTGTTCTTTATGATATTTTTAAACGCTAAAAACAAGGTTACGGGATACTCTAAACTCGATTCTAATAAAAAAGATAGCGTTTCGCTTGACTTTAACGAACTTACGAAAGGCTTAATAACGAACAAGCCGTCCGCAGTTATAATTGCTCATAACCACTTTACCGATTTTCCTTACCCGTCGAAAGAAGACGATGAGGCAACCAAAAGAATTTACACTCTTTTAATGCTACACAAAGTGAGTTTTTACGACCACGTCATCGTTGGCAATAAGGAAATTTACAGTTATTTTTACGATAACAAATTGCAAAAATTAAAAGAAGAAATTAACGACAAACTGTCTTTTTAATAGGAGATAATTTTATGGCAAAAGTAAAAACGAGATTTGCGCCAAGTCCAACGGGTTTTATGCACCTTGGAGGTTTAAGAACGGCGCTTTACGCTTATTTATACGCTAAACATAACGGGGGCGACTTCGTTTTAAGAATTGAAGATACCGACAAAGAGCGTTTCGTTGAAGGCGCGCTCGAAGTAATTTACTCGTCGCTTAACGAATCGGGCTTAAAATACGACGAAGGTCCGGACGTTGGCGGAAATTACGGCCCGTACGTTCAAAGCGAAAGAAAAGAAATTTACGCAAAATACGCAAAAAAACTCGTAGAACTTGGCGGAGCGTATTACTGTTTTTGCTCGAAAGAAAGGCTTGAAACTTTAACGGATGAAAACGGCAATAGAAAATACGATAAACTTTGCTTAAAACTTTCAAAAGAAGAAGTTGAGCGTAAAATTAAAAACGGCGAGCCGTACGTTATTAGGCAAAATATTCCTACCGTTGGTACGAGCAGTTACGAAGACCTTATTTACGGCACTATTGAAGTTGATTATAGCGAACTTGAAGATAACGTTTTAATTAAAAGTGACGGTATGCCAACTTATAACTTTGCAAACGTTGTTGACGACCATTTAATGGGCATAACTCACGTTATAAGGGGTACGGAATACCTTTCTTCTACGCCAAAATACAACCTTATGTACGACGCTTTCGGTTGGGAAAGACCAGTTTATATTCACCTTCCTACCATTATGAAAGACTCAACGCGTAAACTTTCCAAACGTTACGGCGACGCTAACTTTGACGATTTTATAAATAAAGGATACTTAAAACAAGCCATTATAAACTACGTTGCTCTTTTAGGTTGGTGCCCAAAAAACAACCAAGAAAAAATGACTTTAAGTGAAATGGTTGACCTTTTCGACCTTTCAGGCATTTCAAAATCCCCTTCGATTTTCGACGACGTTAAACTTCGTTGGTTAAACGGCGAATATTTAAAAGAAATGAGCGACGACGAGTTTTTAATTGTTTCTAAACCGTTCTTTGAAAAAAGTGAAGTTTATAATAAATACGATATTTCTAAAATTGCAAAACTTATAAAGTCGCGTGTGGAAATTTTAAGCGAAATTCCTGAAAAAGTTGAGTTTTTAGCAAAATGCGCGCCTATTGACAACACACTTTACGAAAACCAAAAACAAAAAACTAGCGTAGAACTTGCAAAAACGGTAATTCCTGCTTGTATTGAAAAATTAAAAGAAATAACCGACTTTACAAATTCTTCACTTTTTGAAAATTTATCACTCGTTGCAACAAGTCTTGAAATTAAATCAAAACAACTTTTTTGGATTTTAAGAATTGCTTTAACGGGTATGCTCGTTACTCCTGGTGGCGCTACTGAAATTGCCGAAATTTTAGGAAAAGAAGAGTGTTTAAATAGACTTACTAACGCTCTTAAAAATTTATAAAAAATAAGGAGATTTATAATATGTGTTTCTTTTCTAACCTTTTTAACAAAGTAAAAACGGAAGACGTTTATAACAAGGTAAAAACAAAAATGCTTTGGTATTCAACCAAAGGTATTCCTGAAAAATCGTTAAGAAATAGCGATAACTACGTTATTAGCCCTTATAACTATTGCGAAAAAGATAAATGTGGTTTTGCTATTAAAACTAAAAAAGACGGTTTAAGATTAGAATTTAACTTTTCTTATAATAAAAAGAAAAAAGAGTGTTGGTTTAGAATTTTTGTGTTTAATTTAGATTTAACTTATTCTAAAAAAGGTATGGAAATGATAAAGCAAAAATACACTAACTTTAACATTGCTTTTAACACTATGACTATTATTGCCTACCCGCAAAGAACTTGCAAAACGGTTATGGATTGCTTTAACTACCTTCAAGACGCAATGGGAGCATGGAACACAAGCGACCTTTACAATTTATTAGTTGATTTAAGTAAAGTATAAAAAAACAATAAAAAATTATTTTTTAAAATTAAATAAAAAAGGATAGCGAAATTTTCACTATCCTTTTTTCGTTTATTTACTTGATTTATAATCAATAATACCTATAATTCCTAAAACAACGTATGAAATTGCAAGAAAAAGAGTTATTATCCATTTTTTTATATTTTCGCTATTTATTAAAGCAAAAATAAAGCGAATATTGCTAAAATTCCAATAACTATTTGAAATATTGACAGTATTAGATTTTTTTTATTTTTCATATCGATATTTTAAAAATTCTTAAACGTAAATTATTTCCTTATTATTCTTTTTTGCGTAAGTTTCCGTGTAAAAAGTACCACCTTTATCAACATACTTATAAACAATCACTATTGACGAGTTGTCAACCATAAACCTATTACGCTTGTGCATACAACCTTTTTTATAAGTTTCTTCTAAATAAATTTTTTCATCAACTTTATTAAGTAATTCATTATATTCTTCTTTTTCACTACTCGTTAGTTTTTCCGGCTGGTTTTTACATGGAATACATGCAATAATTTGTAAGTTTTTTTCTTTTTTTATTTCTAACAAGGCTTTTAAACACTCTAAATCAAAACCTTTTGCCATACCAACTAAAAAATTTTGATAATTTCTATTTAAAAGTTTTAAAATTTCTTGCCTTGTTTGCTCTATTGAAAAGTCTTTTTTTAATATTCTATGCCCCGTAAAACAACAAGTGGTTTTTTGGTCAAAATAATTCATTATAACGGATTTTTCCTTTCTTTTCCATTTCCGCGCGGATATTTAGCGTCGGTTTTTTGCACTTTTTTATAAACGTAGATATTTCTTTGTCCATTGTCGAAAAGTGGATAACTCAATTTTTCTTTAAATTCCGCTCCAAGTTTTTTAACTGCGTTTTGCGCTTCTTGTTCTTCAAACTCGTCACTTCCCTTATAAGCAATAAAAGAACCCCCTATTTTTATAAAAGGAATACAATATTCTGCTAACGTATTAAGCCTAGCAACCGCCCTTGCGGTAACGTGGTCAAAACTTTCCCTTAAATCTTTATTTTTTGCGCCGTCTTCCGCCCTAATATTTAAAACTTTTGCGTTTAAGTTAAGTTTTTTAATAACTTCTTGTAAAAATAAACACTTTTTACCAACACTTTCAATTAAAGTAAAACTTAAATCTTTTCTTAAAATCATTAAAGGAATTGACGGAAAACCACCGCCACTACCTATCTCAACTACTTTTGCGTCTTTTTTAAAAAACTCGTTTCCTTTTAAACTATCGTAAAAATGTTTAATTTCAACGTCTTTTTCGCTAGTTATTGACGTTATATTAAACTTTTTATTCCACTCTAAAAGTAAATTATAATACTCAATAAAATTATTTAATTGTTCTTCATTTAATAAAAAATCTTTTTTAATAATATCAAACATACC
>JAZOMW010000012.1:0-50280 GCA_045654225.1 Christensenellaceae bacterium
ACTCCAGAACATAGGGAAGTTCCATGATCACGCTCTCGATCTCGAACGGTCCGATACGGTATCCGGAAGACTTGATAACGTCGTCGATCCGGCCGATAAACCAGTAGAAACCGTCTTCATCTTTCCAAGCGGTATCGCCGGTGTGATATAAACCGTCGTGCCAAGCGTCGCTCGTTTTTTCAGTATCAAGATAATATTCTTTAAATAATCCGCAAGGAGCGCCTTTGCCCGTACGAATTACTATTTCGCCAACTTCGCCGGCAGGAACGCTATTACCGTCCGCGTCAACCACGTCAACGTCATATTGCGGATTTGCTTTACCCATAGCGCCGATTTTCGGCGTAGTACCGTAAAGGTTTGCAATAGAAAGCGTAGTTTCGGTTTGACCAAAGCCTTCCATAATTTCTAATCCCGTTGCTTCTTTAAACTTGTTAAACACTTCCGGATTTAACGCTTCGCCAGCCGTAGTCATATGGCGGATAGAAGATAAGTCATATTTAGAAAGGTCGCCACGAATTAACATACGAAGCATAGTTGGTGGAGCGCAGAAAGTAGTAATGTTATACTTTTTGAACATAGGAAGTAAGTCGTTTTCGTCAAACTTGTCAAAGTCGTAAACGAATACCGCGCCTTCGCAAAGCCATTGACCGTATAACTTGCCCCATAAAGATTTGCCCCAACCGGTGTCTGAAATAGTAAGGTGAAGTCCGTCGCGTTCGCAACAGTGCCAGTATTTTGCGGTAACGTAATGACCTAACGCGTAAGTGTGCTTATGCGCCGCCATTTTAGGATTTCCCGTAGTTCCCGAAGTAAAGAACATAAGCGCAACTTCATCGCCTTGTAAGCAATCTTCTTGGCGTTCGTATTTGCCCGAAAATAGCGAATATTCTTTATCAAAATCACGCCAACCGATTTTTTGTCCGCCTACCATTATAAGTTTTTTAACTTGCGGGAATTTTTTAGCCGCGCTTTCAGCGTAACTATAAGTGTCGCCGTCGGCAGTGCAAACTATTGCTTTTACGCCTGCGGAATTAAACCTATATTCAAAGTCGTGTTCTTTAAGTTGGTTGGTTGCAGGAATTGCAACCGCGCCGAGTTTATGAAGCGCAACCATACAAAACCAAAATTGATAATGACGCTTTAACACGAGCATAACTTTATCACCTCTTTTAATTCCAAGAGAAGGAAAGTAGTTTGCAACTTGGTTAGATGCTCTTTTTATGTCTTTAAACGTGAATTTGCGTTCAAACTTGTTTTTATCAAGGTGAAGCATTGCAAGTTTATCAGGGTATCTATCGGCAATGCCGTCAACTATATCAAAGCCAAAGTTAAAAGTATCGGTATTTTTAAATTCAATACTTTCAAGTTGACCGTTTGCGTTTTCTCTTGCGTCAACGAATTTTTCACAAACGAGATTTTCGCTCTTTTTAGCCGACATAACGCTTTTTCTAACGACTGGCTCTTCAACGGCCTCGCCCGACATTACTACCGCAACGAAAGTACAGTTCTTTCCGTCAACGGCAATCATACCGTGAGGGGTAGAAGAATTGTAATAAATACTGTCGCCTTCTTCTAAAACTTCAACGTGTTCGCCTACTTGAACTTTTAATTTACCGCTGAGTATTAGGTCGAATTCTTGACCGCTATGCGTTGTTAAGTGAATAGGTTTATTTTGACTGCTTGCCGAATATTCGTAAGTAACGTAATAAGGCTCTGCAAGTTTATTTTTAAATTTAGGCGCAAGGTTTGAAATGTTTATACCGTCTTCTTTTGCAGTTTCTTGACCTTGACCTTTTCTAGTTACGGTGTAAGTAGAAAGTTTTGCCGTGCGACCTTCTAATAAAACGGTCATACTAACGCCGAAAGCCGACGCGCATTTGTGAATAAACGAAAAAGGTATATCTACCGTTCCGCTTTCATAAACGTTGTATTGGTCAACGCTAACGTCAGTTTTTTCAGCCATTTCTTTTACGGAAAAACCAATAATTTCGCGCAACTCCTTAATTCGCGTTGCAATCTCCGATAACTGATTTAAAGTGTTGTTTGTGTTCATTGTTTTTCCTCCTTAAAAAATTTTTTTATATTGTTTTTTTTGTTAGAAACGAGTTAGGCAAGGCTCGGCAAAACAAAAGGGTGAAATTAACCTTTTTGGTTATTGAAGTCTTTTGTTTTGACAGTAAACGACGCTTAACGTATAAATATCAATGCCTATTTATTTACTGTTTTTATTCGTTAGAAACGAGTTAAGCTAGGCTCGGCAAAACAAAAGGGTGAAATTAACCTTTTTGGTTATTGAAGTCTTTTGTTTTGACAGTAAACGACGCTTAACGAAGTTTATAACAAATAAAAAACCGCCTCAAAGTTTAATAAACTTAACCTTTGAGACGGGTATATACTTACTATACTCGCGGTACCACTCAAATTGCCTAAATAGGCCACTCAGGGTCTAACAACCCGTATGTATTAACGCAACAATAACGGAAAAACTTACTTGAAATACTCGTTCTGTCTTTCAGCTCGGAAGTGATAGAAAAATGAAACTTTATTATTGACTTGCACCAACCGTCAACTCTCTAAAAACGCCGTCTCAAACCTGTCTTCGTCACAGCCTTTATTTTCACTAATTTTAACACCCTGAAATTATAGTGTCAAGTATTTTTAACGGTTTTTCATAAATTTATAATTTTTTAGCGGATTTAACGGTTTTTTTTGCATTTAATTATAAAAATTAATTATTGACAACGCTTTAATTCTAATTTATAATTTTATTACTAAATATAATACAAAGGAGTTTTATTATGGGAAAATTATTTGATTTTTTAGGCGAAGTTTTAGCGTACGTTTTAGTAGTGGTTTTTGCCGTACTTATAATAAACGCAAACTTTAACTTTATTCCTGACGGCGTTTTTATGGACGTTTTACAAATTTTGCGTAACTACGGTTCGCTTGCACTTATAGGTATAGTTGGTTTAGAAGCCATTTCTGGAAGACCGTTTATTATAAAACTCGCCTTTCTTTTATGCGCGGCGGTTGTAATAATATTTATGTTCTTTCCCGATACTTACGAAGGCTTAATAGGTTTGATTTAAAAGAAGATAGCGTTTTAAACGCTATTTTTTTATGCAGTTTAAAATATTGTAATTTTTTGTATATTACAGTAATATTTTAATATATTATTTTTTACTTTAAGTTGAAACGCGGTTTTTGGCGTAGTATAATAATTATAGGCTAAACGCTAATACTTAAAGGACGTAAATTAAAATGAACAAGAACGTAAAAAAATGGCAAAATTACAAATTCGGCATGTTTATACACTGGGGTATCTATTCCGTTGACGGCGTTGGCTGTTGGCATATGTTTTCCGACCAAGTTGATAAAGACGAATACCGTGCAAGGTATATGCCTAAATTCACTTGTGAAAATTACGACCCGAGCGAGTGGGCGGAAGTTGCTAAAAAAGCGGGTATGAAATACGCGGTATTAACTGCCCGCCACCACGACGGTTTCTGCTTATTTGACAGTAAATATAGTTTTGAAAACTATACTTCAATGAACGCGCCGTGTAAGCGCGACCTTATTAAAGAATACTGTGACGCTTATCGAAAAAAAGGCTTGGCGGTAGGCTTATACTATTCGCCTACGGACTGGCGTTTCCCAGGCTACTTTATGCCACTTTTATATAAGAAAAACGCGCTTGAAATGCGTGAACAATGCCATAAGCAAGTTGACGAATTAACTAAAAACTACGGTAAAGTTGACATTTTGTGGTACGACGCGGGCGAAGACTGGTACTTATGCCAAGGTCACTTCCCTACGCAAGATTTTAAGCGCCCGCCAGACTTTAAAACTAATCCTTTGTGGAAAGGTTTTTGGCAAGAAGAAGTTTTAGATAAAATTGTTAGAACAAATCAACCCGACATTATATATAATGAACGCGTAGGCATGAAAGTTTTAGGCGATTTTAAAAACGCGGAGTGTAAAATAGGCGTGTTCGACACTTCTCACCCTTGGGAAACTTGCGATAAATTAACAGAATATTGGGAATGGAAACCAAACGCTCAACCAAGGTCGCTTAAATACCTTATAAACCTTTTAGTTAACGTAGTTACGGGCGGTGGCAACCTTTTACTTTCAGTTGGCCCAGACCAAACAGGTAAACTTGAACCGTCACACGTTAAGCGCCTTTTAGAAATGGGCGAATTTATGCAAAAATACGGCGACAGTATATACGATACCGAAGCAGGCCCAATTGTGAATGGTAAATGGGGCGGTGCAACGTATAAAGACAACCGCGTATTCTTGCACGTTTTAGATTGGAAACTTGACTACGCTATGCTCCCTATTTTAAGCGGTAACGTTAAAAGCGTACGTGCGCTTAATAGCGATAGTTGCCGTTACGAAATTAAAAACGGCGTTTTATACGCTACCGTAAATGCGGAAGCAAAAAAAGATTACGACACTATTTTTGAAATTGCCTTTGACAAGCCTGTTAAAGACGTTTACGCTGGCTACGACCCACACTCTTTCGTTGTTGACGAGCAAGGCGTTATTGACGACACTATTAACGTTGATAAACTTTAATAAAATTATGCGGTTTAAAAAACAACCGCATTTTTTATGCAATTTTTTAAAAATTGTGATATAATAAATTTATTATGAAAAACAAAATTTTAACAACGCTATATATAATTTCAGTTGCCGTTTTAATTTTAACGGTTTCAATAGCACTACCTATATATTTTAGGCCGTTTTACTACATGCAAATTAAACCGCTTGAACTTGAATATTATTCCGGTTACACCTTTGAGCAAATAATAACGGCTTATAATAGCGTGCTTAATTATTTAACTATTCCGTTTACCAAATTTTCAGTAGGAGAACTTACTTATTCTAACGACGGTTATTTACATTTTAAAGACTGTAAAGCGTTGTTTATGCTAAATTTTTACGCGCTTATAATATCGCTAATTTTAGTTATAATTTTACTTATTCTAAATAAAAAGGGTAAATTAACGCTAATAAAATTTAAAGGATTTTCGCCCGCGTTTTATTCAAGCATAATAGCGCTTTTAATTCCGCTAATACTTGGAACTATTGCCGTTATTAATTTCGACGTTGCTTTTACGCTTTTTCATACAATTTTATTCCCCGGCAAAACGAACTGGTATTTCGACCCGTATTTAGACCCTATAATTTTAATACTACCCGAAGAATTTTTTATGGCTTGTGGAATTTTAATTGCAGTTTTAATGCTTACTATTTGTTTAACGATTATAACGGTAAATATAGTTAAAAAATACAATTTAAGTAAGCAAAAAATCAAATAAAAATATTGACTTTACGCTTTGCGTATGATATCATTATTAAAGTTACTAAAATATAAAAAATCGGAGGAATTTTAATGGATAAACACGTTAATTTAGAATATAATTTTACAGGTTTAAGCGGTCCTTTTGCGGCGTACGGCTCTTTCGGCTGGATTGACGGTGACAAGGCTAATATGCCTAAACTTACTGAAACTGATAATGCTTTTAAATTTACGGGTGACGGTTTTACCATTGACTGCGTTTACACTCAATATGAAGACGGCGTAGTTTCAAGGCAAGATAGTTTTACTAATACTTCTAACAAACCTATAACTTTAAACAAATATTTAAGTAGATTTTTCTTCCCTTTCTTTGAAACGGACGTATATACTCAACACAACGCTTGGTCACACGAAAGTACGGGCGGTTGGCAACCACTCGTAACGGGCGTTACTTGCCAAAACGCAGGTATTAGAACGGGTGACGGCGCTACGCCAATGACTGCTATTTACAATAGGCAATCTAAAAAAACTACCGTTTTCCACCTTATACCAGAAGGCGCTTGGAAAATTACGGTTATGAAAAAGGCGTACTACGGTAAAAACGACAATACGGTTGTAGAATTTAGTTTAGGTAACGATAACCCTATTGCTATAACCATTGCACCGGGCGAAACGTTTGAAATGCCTGAAATTATTTACTTTAACGCTGAAAACAAAACCGACCTTGACGCTTATAAGTTACACAACTACTACAACGCTAAATATCCAAGAAGATTCCCGCTTCCTATACTTTTTAGCACTTGGCTTTATAGGTTTAACGAACTTGATATTGATAAAATATTTAAGCAAATTGAAACTGCGGCTTACTTAGGTATTGAATACTTTAACGTTGACTGCGGTTGGTTCGGTGAAGACATAATGTTCTTTGAAAACGTTGGTAGATGGTACGAAAGTAGCGTTATGGGCTTTAAAGGTAGACTCAAAGAAGTTGCCGATAAAATTCATAGTTTAGGTATGAAATTCGGTTTATGGTTTGAAACTGAACGCGCTTGGGAAAAAGTTGAGTGCGTTAAAGAGCACCCTGAATTCTACTTTACGAGTGGCGACGGCGACTATTTTGTTGACTATGCTAACGTTAAAGCGCAAGACTATATTCTTGACGTATTATCTAAAAATATCGACGCATACGGCATTGACTTTATTAAGTTTGACTTTAACCGCACAATGTCTTTCGACCCTTCTTGGAACGGCTTCCATAGATACATTAGGGGTTATAGAAACTTTATTGAAAAGTTAAAGGCTAAATACCCTAACCTTTACATTTGTAACTGTGCGGGCGGTGGTTCAAGGCTTGACCTTAACTATCATAGATATATGGATAGCACTTGGCCAACTGATAACCAAGGTCAATTTGAAGGTTTAGATATCTTTAAAAACACTATGCTCCGTATGCCAAGTTGCTTACTTGAACGCTGGGGTGTTTGGACTTATTCTAACCCTATTCCTAACGTACACGAAGAAGGCTTTGTTGACCAAGTTTTACCGCTTATTTGTAACAACGCAACTTGGGAAAATATTGCCGCCGTTTCAGAAGACTATATTCACGGCTTCTTACAAGGCGGACCTATGGGCATAAGTTGCGATATTGCAAGTTTCCCACAAGAAAACAAAGATAAACTTAAAGCGCTTATTAGCGAATATAAAGTTACGAGAGAGTTTTATAGAACGGCTTGCACGCATATTTTATTAGACGATAAAAATATGGTTGCCCTTCAATATAACGATAAAGACGAAACGGAAGTTGTAATAAGGCTCTTTGCTAAAAACAAATATCAACCACATATTACGCTTTACCCAGCATTAAAGAGTGGTAAGTACGAATACGACGGAAAGGTTTACACGGTAGAAGAACTTAAAGCAAACGGTATTACTTTTAAAGACACGGTTGACTTTAACTGCTACACCGCTAAACTTAAAAAAGTTAAATAAAAAAGTAAAAGAGTAAGCAAAATTTGCTTACTCTTTTTTTACACGTAAAAAAGGTAGGCTTTAACGCCTACCTTTTAAATTATAATTCTATTAAGTTTACTAAGAATTTATCAAGTACAGGGTTTACGGATACGCAACCTTTGTAGCAAGAAAGTGAGTTGAGAATAATTTTACCCTTGCCGTGCGCTTTTTCCGCAACTACCATTTTATGCTTTTTGTGTAAAGCGTATTTAGGGTCGGTAGTATCTTCAAAAGTATATAAAATTTCTTTGCTGTCCGTCCAGAAGAATTTTACCCAGTTAGTAAGTTCTTGATAGTCCATTTCTTGGTTATAGAAGTTTTTAAAGTCCATTTCATCAAATTCTTTAGTGTAAACGCTTTCTTCACTTCTTGCAACCCAAACGTTTGCTTCTACTTCTTCCGCGCTAACGTGAACTCTAAAGCCGATATCTTCGCCTAAAACGTTTAAAGGCTTGTCAACCGTTACTATTAACTTACCGCCGTTATACGCAAAATCTTCAAGTTCTTGTTGATGGTCAACAAAATAATCACGAGTGGCAATAATTGTGTTTTTATCTTCAGGGCCGTCACAAATAAGCTTAATTGCCTCGTTGCCCGTGCCTAAGAACACAGGAGTTTTGCTTGCCTTTTTGTTGTGCGGTTTAGAATAGAATTCAACGCTATCGTAAGTGCCGTTGTTGTCTTCGGCTAAAATTTCAATTTTACCAACGAAGTTTTCAGGAACTTTAAATTCAATACCGCCAACGTAAGTTTGAATAGCGCCTTCGCCGTCTGCCGTAACTTTATACGACTTAACTAACTTGCCGTCAAGTAAAAGATTTAACCTTGTTTCAACGTTTACTTTATTTGGCGTGTCGTTTAAAATGAATAATTCTGCTTTAATAGTATCGCCACTATATACAACGTATTTATGGCGCATTAAACTAATTCTTACAGGAATTAACGCTTCCTTAAAGGTGTAGAACGCTGGTTTTGGAATTCTATCAACGTCAACAACGGTTTTTGTCCAACCGCAAGGCCAAGCGTCAATAAAAAGGTGGAGCGCAGTGCTTTCAACTATATCTGCCCTACGGCGAAGTTGAGTTGTAAGTTCTTTCGTTGCCCACGCTTGATGCTTTCTACTTTCTCTAATCCAATCTCTTGCGCATTCTTGTTCAGGGAAGAAGAAGCCGTGATTTAAGAAGCATTGTGATTTTGCAATAGGTTTTGGTGACCAAGGGTCGGTATCCTTTTCAGGTAACCACTCTTTAGGACAGTATTTTTTAAGGAGTTCAAATCTATCAAGACCGTCGCAACCGTATTCGCCACAACCAGACATCCAACCCTTTCTAATAGGTGGCAAATAGCCCTTGTTAAGCATACCGCCTGGAATACCGTGAGAAATATACCAATAAGTGTAAGTGTGGAAGTCGCTTATGCCGTAAGTTTCTTCAAGTGGAGAATAGTCGCCGTCGTTATATTTAATAACTCTATCTGGGTTTAAAATGTGGATAATTTCTCTGCCTGCGTTAAAGAAATGCTCTAACTCATAACGGCCAAGGTTGTATTGTTCGTGACCCCAACAAGTTTTGTCAAGCGTTTCGTTACAGAAAGTGTCTACGACGCAACAAGGGTGGTTTCTTACAAGCCTTTCCATTTCGTCAACTTGTTTAATTGCGTCGCCAAGCGCGCTTGATTTTAAGTATGAGAAAAGTGGAAAGTCCGTTTGACACATCATACCCGTCATATCAAAAAAGTCGTAAATCTTTTTAAATACGGGGCGTTGAGTCATTCTAAAAAAGTTCATATTTGCAACTTTTGCTATCATAATATCGTCTAAAAGTTGCTCGTCGTTTCCTTCCATTACGCAACGTGGCAAGTGACCCATTTCGTTTGCACCGCGCAAAACTACTCTTTCGTTGTTTAAATAGAACTTGCCCTTTGGCGTGCTGTTTTCATCCATGTGGAATTTACGCATACCGAAGTGAGTTTGATACTCGTCTAAAACTACGCCGTCAAGCGTGGTAACTTTAACGGTTACGTCGTATAAATACGGCGTTTTAGGCGTCCACGTTTTAAAGTTAGGAAGGTCGAATTTTTGAACGAAGTAGTTAGTGTTTACGGCTAATTTATTAGATTCTTCTTCAACGCCGTCAATAACCAACTCTTCAAAGTTTCTACCTTCGATGCGGTATGAAAGTTTAACCTTTTCACAGTCGAGCGGATAGTTAAATACCGTTGTATAAACGGTTGCCGTAGCGTTATCAATGTTAGGTCTAACAAAAATATCAACAACGCGTTGCCTACCCGTAACTATAAGGTTTACGTCACCTATAATGCCCGCACCCGCAGGACAATGGTGCCAGCCTTCGTAAGGCTCGTCGTAACCTAAACTAGTTGCGGCGTAAATTTTATCGCCGAAACTGCGGTGGCCGTTTACGTCCGTTCCCATAGTAATAATGTCGTTTTTAACTACTACTACGAGTACGTTTACGCCTTCTTTAACTTGGTCGGTTATATCAACCGTAAAAGGCGCAAAGAAGCCTGTGTGGCGACCAACTAACCTACCGTTTAAGTAAATTTCGCCGATATAATCAACCGCTTCAAATTCTATTAAATAGAATTTATTTTCATCAATTTTATCAAATACTAATTCTTTTCTATAAAAAGCGTTCCACCTATATTCTGGGCCAACGTAGTGTGGAAGTTTAACTTGTTCAAACTCGCCTTCGCCGTTTAATACCCTTGAAAAGTCCTTTTTATCTAACTTATCTTCTTTTCTATATAAAAAGTCAACTAAACGAGTGCGCGTAACGGGAGTTTCAACCGTTTTTGAATATTTTTTAAAGAACGGGCGATAGTAAGCCTTTAATTCTTCTTTTTCTTTTAAGAAATTTGCGTACGCCTTTTCTTCATCAAATTCGGGCGCTCTATTTACAACGCAATCAAATTCCGGCAATGGCTTAAACTCGTAATTAATTGGAGGAATTTGCGGAAGGTTTTTAACTTCACCATCCATCTTTTTTCCACTTGTTGCCATTAACACGAACTTATCGGTAACTTTTTCAACTTTCTTTTCGCTCATATAAATAATTCCTTTGTTTAAATTTTGCCATTTTTAACTACGTTAAAAGTCGGCAGTTTTTCACATTACTATTATGCCATAAATAAAATAAAAGTCAATGCTTTTTTGAAAGATTTTTGCCAACATTTTTTCAATTAATATTGACATTTTTACGCCTTAATGTTATAATTTTCAAATATTAAAAATATATTACTTTTAAGGTTTATTATGAAGGAATTTTTAGAGCAATTATATATGACGTTTCCCCTTTTAATTTCCGCTATTTTAGGTTTGTTAATAGGTTTTGAAAGAAAGTTAAGGTTTAAAGAAGCGGGCGTAAAAACGCATACGATAGTCTGCATAGGCTCTGCGCTTATGATGGTTATTTCAATAAACGCTTTTAGTGGTGACAGCGCGCGTATTGCCGCTCAAATAGTTGCGGGCGTTGGTTTTTTAGGCGCGGGTATGATAGTTTACAAACAAAATCAAGTTCACGGCTTAACTACCGCCGCGGGCATTTGGGCAACGGCTGGCGTAGGTATGGCGTGCGGTGCAAAACTTTACTATTTAGCGCTTTTGGCAACCATTTTAATTATTGCAACACAGTCACTACTACACTCTCGCATAAAAATATTTAGGTCTAAAAAGTTTTATTCGGTAAAAATTGAGTTTAGATATACGGGTAACGAAAATTTAATTATTAAGGAAATTTTTGGCACGGATAGGCTTAATAAACTTCAAATAACGCGTAAAGACGGCGAAGTAGTTTATAGCGCAACGGTAACGACCTCACGCGAGTTTTCTTCACAATATTTAACCGATATTTTAGCAAAGCACGACTTTATTTACTATATAGAACGCTGTGATAACGACTAATAAAAAACAATCCCTAAACCGAGTTTGGTTTAGGGATTTTTAATATATTACGGCTTTTCCGCATCTTAAACTTTGATAATAATAATTTGAAAGCAAAACGTTTTTTTGGTCACTAGTATGCGCCGATACTCTTATACCGCCAAATAAATTAGTTACAATTAAATTGTGATAATATCTATTGCCGTTATAAAGTTGAATAACGTCGCCAAGTTCAAGTTCGTTTAAAAGGCACGGTTTTAGTTTTACGCCAAAGTTAGTGTCGTTATTTATTGCAAAATTCCAAAACTCGTTTACGCCCGTCCAACTTGGCGAACGCCTATCAATATCTACGTAAAACCAGCCGTTTTGATTATAATTTTGTCTAAACCCGCCGTAGTACATACATTGTGATATAAAGTTAGTACAATCCCCGCCAAGTGAAGAAAAATCGTAAAATTTAGGGTTTCTATCTAATGCCCAAGTTAGCGCGTAATCAACCGCTTTTTGCCTATCATACATACTTTATTATATGAAAAAAGCGCGCCGTTTGGCACGCTTTTTAAGGCTTTGGAACAAAAGACGGTTGGTTTTAGCAATAATTCACTTTTTGCGATTGACGAGAAAAATGCAGGAAAGACGAGCGTTCTTGTGAGGGCGCATACCCGTGCGGTCTGTAACTGAACAAAACGCAAAGTATTTTTCCGCCAAAAAAACAAACGGATATTGTGAAAAAGCCTCTTAACTTTCGTACTCGTAAACCATTTCACTTGCTTTTCTCCACTCGTCGTCGTAAAGGTTGTGAATTTCTTCACTTGCAAGCATCCACTTCGTCATATGCTTTTCGTTTTTTGTAAGTTTAAAGTAGTAATATTCGTTTTTATAGTATAAATCTAAACCGTATTTAAGCATTATGGTTAGCGAGTAAACTATTTTAGGGTCAAAAAACATAGTTACTTGTTCGCCGTTTTTAGTACCTACGTACGTTAAGCCTTTGTTAGTTAAAGTAAGTTCACCTTCGCCTATTTGCTTTTTAGATAAATTGTTATCTAATTTTTCGGTGTTAAGAGTGCAAAGGTTTACGGTAGTGTTTAATATAAAGTCATCACTTTTTACTTCGCTACTTATAACCTTTCTTTGCCACTTATACCACTTATCAATATTTTCAAAAGGCAATTCCTTGTTTACCGCTGAAATTTCATAGCGGTTGTTCATAGTAATTTCAAAGTTACAGTTTTGGCACAACATATTACTGCCTTCAACTTTAAAATTAAACTCTTCTCCACAATGTGGACATTTGTAAATGATATTATCAAGCCCGTAAATATTAGGTTTTTTGCCTATAAACTCGGTTTTATCGCCTTTATGCGCGTCAAACTCGTTGTAACTAAACCTTTCTAAAAGTTTAACGTTTAACTCTTCAACGCTTAAAGTTTGTAAATCTTCTTTTGTAAATAACGTATTAAACGATACTGTTATTTTACCCTTTTTAACGTCGGTAGAATATCGCGTTCTTGTAAAATAAGAGCCTTTAAGCGTAGTTAAAATTACGGGTAGTTTAAGTTTTTTTAAGAGTGCAACCGTTGCGGGATTTATAGGGTGGTTACTACCGCTTGTTGACTGTATTCCCTCTGGAAAAATTGCAAGGCTACCGCCGTTTTTTACGGCTTCAAGCATTTGCTTAGTTGCAGTAACGTCCGGTTGGTATAAATATTTTGCAATTACTCCAAGTTTTTTAAGTAAGCCGTAAATTCCTTTGTTAAATATGTTTTGATATCCGCAAACTATGTGCGTATCTTGCCTATTTGTGCCTGCAAAAACGTAAATATAATCGTCTTTTGAAGCGTGTTGAGATAAAAGCACGATAGGTTCTTTTTTATACCTATTATAGTCGGCATCGTATTCAAAAGTTACACCGCGTTTTTTGCAAATTATTTTTAAAATAAATTGAGCAATTTTTGCAATGCATTTGCTTGGCTTTTTAATTTTACGAAATTTAAATTCCTTATGTAAATCCCTTTTCATTATATAAGTTCCTAAAACTTTTTATATGGCGTTGTGAATTAGCCTTTTTAATTATATTCCTTTTTAATAAATATGTCAAACAAACTAAAAAACTGCGTTTTAGTAACGCAGTTTTTAATATTTAACTTTGTATAAGCAAAGGGCTTTTGCGGGCATCGTTTTGCCAACTAATTTTCTATCGCCCGTGTCTATTGCTTTTTTAACGCTTTCAATATCTAGCCTATTTTCACCAACCGCTAAAAGCGTTCCTACCATTATTCTTACCATATTGTATAAAAAGCCGTTGCCCGTAAAATAAAAGTCTAAATTTTTACCGCTTTTTTTAACTTTTATATCGTAAATGGTTCTAACCGTGTCCTTAACCGAACTACCGCTTGCTAAAAAACACTTAAAGTCGTGCGTGCCAAGTAAAACCGATATACACTCCTTAATTTTATTTAAGTCAGGCGCGTGTTTTAAAGTTAAAACGTAACGGCTATTAAGCGGATTTTCAACTTCGCTTATACAGCACCTATATACGTAGGTTTTGTTTTTTGCGCTATATCTCGCGCTAAAATCTCCCTTTACTTTTTGCGATTTTAAAACTTTAACGTCACTTGGCAAAACGGAGTTTAACGCTTGCGTAAAGTTTTTAACGGGAATTGTTCCGTCGTAGTCAAAGTGAACTTTTTGTTCGTTAGCGTGAACGCCACTATCCGTTCTTCCGCTTGCAACGGTTTTAATAACTTTTCCCGTAACTTTTTTTAACGCGTTTTCAAGTTCTAACTGTACCGTTCTTTTATCTACTTGAACTTGATAACCGCAAAAGTCAGTTCCGTCGTATGCTACGGTTAATAAAATTCTCATACTATAACACCGCCGTAAATATTTAATAAAATTACGCCTGCAAGCACCGTAAGCGATAAAACGCCGGCAACTAAATCACGCCAAGTAAGTTTCATTTTTCTAAATTTAGTACGAACGGCGCTACTACTGTAACAACGGCTATCCATAGCGTCGCCTAACTCTTCGGCGCGCCTAAACGCGCTTATTAAAAGCGGTATTAAAACGGGAATCATCGCTTTTGCGCGCTTAAAAATATTTCCGCTATCAAAGTCCGCCCCGCGCGCTTTTTGAGCCATTATAATTCTGTCCGCCTCGCTCATAAGTATAGGAATAAAGCGAAGCGCAATACTCATAACAAGCGCAAGTTCGTGAACTGGAAATTTAATATATTTAAGCGGTTTTAGTAAACTCTCGATACCGTCGGTTAAAGCAACGGGGGTTGTCGTTAAGTTGAGTAACATACTACCTAAAACCAAAGTTACTATTCGAAGCGCCATAAACGACGAGAATATTAAAGCCTTGTCCGTAATAAACCAAAATAATATTTTAGCATCGTCTGCCCTATAAAAAAAGATGTTTAAAGCGAAAGTTAAAACCACTATAAAAACAACGCCTTTTATGCTTTTTAAAAGTTCTAAAATAGGAACTTTTGCAAAAATGGTTGCAATAAATAAAAACGCAAGCACCGCTAAAAATCCGTAGAAATTTTTTACTACGAAAATTAAAACGATATATAAAATTAGTATTAGCAGTTTTACGCGCGCGTCCATTTTATGAACGAACGATTTTGCTTCGTAATACTGACCAAAAGTTATATCTGCAAGCATTTTTTTACCCTTTTATTTGTTTTTATACGCTTCTACTATTTTTTCAATAAAGTCTTTTGCCTTATAGTTACTATCTATCGTAACGCCAAGTTCTTTTAAATTTTCCGTGCATTTTGCCGTTATAGGCAAGCCTAAACCGTAACTTTCAAGTAATTTTGCGTCTTTAAACACGTTTTTAGGCGTGTCGCACATAACTACTTTGCCACCGCAAAATACGGCTATTTTGTTACAGTTTTCCGTAACTTCGTCAAGGTCGTGCGAAACTATAATAACCGTTTTAAGCCTATCGTTTTTTAGGTTTAAAATCAAGTCCATAAGCCTTTTTTTACCTTGCGGGTCAAGTCCTGCAACCGGCTCGTCTAAAACCAAAACTTGCGGTTTTGTTGCTAAAACGCCGGCTATTGCAACTCTTCTTTTTTGACCGCCCGAAAGTTCAAACGGAGATTTGTTTTTTACTTCGTTATAATCAAGCCCTACTTGTAAAAGCGCTTCTTTAACCGCGTTTTCAACTTCTTCATTAGTAAACGAAGGAAAGAAATTTTTTACGCCAAACGCAACGTCTTCATAAACGGTTTCGGCAAAAAGTTGGTATTCTGGGTATTGAAAAACCATACCTACTTCACTACGCAAGCGTTTAAGCACGTCTGGCTTGTTTTTTACGCCGTAAGAAAGGTCGTAACCCCCTACCTTTAAAGTACCGCCTTGCGTTTTTATAAGGCCGTTAAGGTGCTGAATAAAAGTTGACTTTCCGCTACCCGTATGACCGATAATACCAAAAAAGTCGCCTTCTTCAATAACTAAATTTACGCCGTTAAGGGCTTGGCGGTTAAATTCTGCTTTTTTGTTATAAGCAAAAGTTAAATCTTTTGAAACAATTTGCATAATTCCTCCGCTAACTCTTCACCCGTTAAAACGCCGTCGCGAATAGGTAAGCCGTTTTCTTTTAATTTAGTTGCAATATACGCCGATTTTGGAAGTTCTAAACCGAATTTTTTAAGTTCGTTTACGTCCTTAAAAACTTCACTTGGAGTGCCTTGCATAGCAATTTCACCGTGAGAAATAACGTAAATTTTGTCGGCCTCAACCGCCTCGTCCATATAATGCGTAACGGAAATTACCGTTATTCCCTTATCGTTTAGTTCTTTTATAACTGACAATACTTCTTTTCTACCAACCGCGTCGAGCATAGAAGTTGACTCGTCTAAAATAATAACTTCTGGAAGTATTGCTAAAACGCCGGCAATAGCAACTCTTTGCTTTTGCCCGCCCGAAAGTTTTTGACCCGCCGTAAACCTAAAATCTTGCATTTTAGTTGAGTTTAAAGCAAAGTCGATACGCTCGCCAATCTCTTGCGATTTTACGCCTATATTTTCAGGACCGAAAGCAATATCGTCTTCAACGATGGTGGCAACCATTTGATTGTCTGGATTTTGAAAGACCATACCAACGCGCTTTCTTACTTCAAAGATAGTTGATTTGTTTAAAGTATCGTAATCAAAAACGGTAACCTTGCCACTTTCGGGAAGAAGTAAACCGTTCATAAGCCTTGCAATAGTAGATTTACCGCTACCGTTTTTGCCAAGCATACAAACGTACTCGCCCTTATTTATACAAAGGTTTAAATTATTTATGACGGGCTTATCGCTTTGCCCGTATTTAAATGATACGTTTTCAAATTTTATTGCTTCCATATTTTTAAATTATAACATTTAATAACTATTTTAACAAGTAAATAAATAAAGATTTACAAATTGAAAAGCACTCGTTTTACTTTACAAGTGCTTTTTGCTAAATTTTATAATAATTGCAAAACGTCAACCAAAACGCAAAAACCTAATAGCACTAGCAAGCCAACGCCGTGAATTATACCTTCAACCTTTCTATTTAACGGCTTTTTGCGTATTGCTTCAATTATGCAAAATACCACTCTACTTCCATCAAGCGCAGGTATAGGCAATAAATTAAATAGAGCAAGGTTTATACCTATAAATCCAAGTATTTCTAAAAAGTAGTTAAAACCGCCCGCTTGTATTGCCGAACTAGTTGTGGTAATTGTAGTAATAGGTCCGCCCATTGCAGATAAACCGATTTTACCGGTTAGTAACTCGCCAAGCGTTCTAAATATAGAAGTTCCAACGTTGAACGAATAAACAAAGCCACGCTTTAAAGTTTCAAAAAAGCCGAATTTTACGTTTTGACTACCGTAATTGAGCACCGTTTTACTTTTTGATATGCCTAAATGCTCTAAAACGCTATCATCGGTAGAAAAACTTGAAAGGTCTTGCGTAATCGATATAAAAATTTCCTTTCTTTCGCCTTTTGATGAAATCCAAAGCGATAAAGTATCGCCCGCGTTTAAAGTTTTTGCCTTTAAGATAACTTCTTGAATATCGTAAATGCGAGTGCTAGTTTTATAGTCAACGCCGTCGTTGAACTTTAAAATATAATCGCCGTTTGTAAATTTTGAAATAGTCGTGGTTTCCGTAATTTGAGCAAGCGTACCTACACCTATTGCGGTAAAAGCGGAAAGATTATCGGTTAAATTTAAAGAAGTAACGTCGTTTCTTAATTTTACTATTCTATCGCAAGTTTCACCGTCGTTTTGAACGCTTATTTTAACTACGTCGCCTTGTTTTTTGCCGTTTAACGCGTCTATAACGTCGGTTGACATATAAATATCTTTATCTTCAATCTTTAAAATAACGTCGCCTTCAACGAGCGAGTATCCGCTATAATTTTTATCTTCTTTAAAATCGTGAACTTGTAAAAGTAACTGACCGTATATTCCAACCGAAAGCACCAAAACTAAAACGCCTATTATTAAATTCATTAACGCACCGCTTACTAAAACGGCAATTCTTTTTAACGGGTGCTTACTGTTAAACGAGTTTTCGTTTTGGCTATCTTCATCTTCACCGTCGAACGCGCAAAAACCGCCGAGCGGTAAAGCGCGCACGGAAAATACTTCGCCAGTCTTTTTATTAGTCTTTTTAAAAATTGCAGGGCCCATACCTATTGCAAATTCGTTTATTTTAAACTTAAACAATTTGCCTATGATATAATGCCCGAATTCGTGAACGGTTATCATTATTAAAAGAACTAAAATTGCAAGTAGCACGGATATTATTGAGTTTAAAACGGAAGTAACCGATAAAAGTGAAAGCATACTATCTCCTATTAAAATACTCTAAAACAAGTCTTCTTGCTTCTTTATCCGTATAGTATAAATTATCAAAAGTAACGTCTAACTTTTGTGTTTTTTCAAGCGCGTAAGATATCGCGTTTGCAATATCGTTATATAAAATTTTGCCGTTTAAAAATAAGTCAACCGCCATTTCGTCCGCCCCGCTTAACGCGCAAGGATAATTCGCGCCTAATTTAATTGCTTTTTCTACGAGCGCAAAGCAAGGATAAAAATCTCTATCCACTTCTTTAAAATCTAAACTTTTTCCAGCCAAACTTAACGGTTCAAGGTTGGTTTCAAGCCTATCTGGATAGGTTAAAGCAAGTTGAATAGGAATTTCCATTGACGGAACGCCCATTTGCGCTAATATTGCACCGTCACTAAATTCTACCATACTGTGAACTATGCTTTGCGGATGTATTAACACGTCGATTTTTTCGTGCGGAACACCGAAAAGCCACATTGCTTCAATAACTTCAAAGCCCTTATTCATCATTGTTGCACAGTCTATCGTAATTTTTTTGCCCATTAGCCAGTTAGGGTGTTTTAACGCGTCGTTTGCGGTAACGGAACTTAACTGTTCTTTGGTTAAATTTCTAAACGCCCCGCCGGACGCGGTTATTATTAACTTTTTAAACTGTTTACTTTCGTCAAAATCTAAACATTGCCAAATTGCCGAATGCTCGCTATCAACGGGAATAATTTTTACGCCGTTTTCTTTTGCAAGTGGCATTATAAGTTCACCGCCTGCAACTAACGTTTCTTTGTTAGCAAGCGCAACGTTCTTTTTAAGTTCTATTGCCCTTTTTACTACCTTTAAACCCGCAAAGCCCGAAACGGCAACGAAAACTATATCGGCGCTATCACAAACTGCGTGAACGGGTGAATTTTCGCCGTAATAAAAAGAAGTTTCCTTTGGTAAACTCTTTATAGTATGCGCAACTTCCGCGTTAGATAAGCACGCAATTTGCGGTTTATACTTGTTTACTTGCGCTTCAAAAAGGGCGACGTTTGAACCCGCCGCCATTGATACGATTTTATATTTATTTGGATATCTGTCAACTACGTTTAAAACTTGCCTACCGATAGAGCCCGTTGAGCCTATTAAAGCGATATTTAACATAAAACTCCTTAATTTTTATTAAACTTTGCCGTATCTTCTATCACGACTAGTGTACCACTCGATAGCCTTTAAAAGTTCCCCTTTATCAAAGTCCGGCCATAAAACGGGAGTAAAATAAAGTTCTGCGTAAGCAATTTGCCATAAAAAGAAATTGCTAACGCGCATTTCGCCACTCGTTCTTATAACAAGGTCGATATCGGGAATATTCGCCGTGTATAAAGCGGACGCAAAATCACTTTCCGTAACGTTTTTTACGCCACTTTCAATTAAAGTATTTACCGCTCTTAAAATTTCTTGTTTACTGCCGTAATTTATTGCAATATTTAAAATTCTACCTTCAAAAATTTTAGTTTGTTCAAGGCGTTTTTCAATTAAGTTTACGGTTTTTTTAGGGAATTTAGTATAGTCGCCACTGATTTTTAAGCGAATTTTATTCGCCATAAGTTTTTTGCCGAATTTTAATAAGAACTTATGCAAAATGTCAAAAATCTTGTCAACTTCTTCCTTTGGCCTTGCCCAGTTTTCCGTAGAAAACGCGTAAAGCGAAACGCACTCTACGCCAAGGTCTAAACAAGCGGTTACAACTTCGTCAATTCTATTCGAGCCGTGTATATGACCAAAATTTCGCGGTTTGTTTCTTTGTTTTGCCCACCTACCGTTACCGTCCATAATAAAGCCGATATGGCGTGGAATTTTTAAACCTTCCATTATAAAGTTAAAAGTTCCTTTTCTTTATCTTGAATAACTTTATCTACCGCTTCTACGGTTTTAGCAGTAATTTTTTCTACTTGCGCTTCGTATTGAGAATATTGGTCTTCCGTAATTTCTTTTGAAGTTTTAAGTTTTTTAAACGAATCTAAAACGTCACGCCTAATGTTTCTTAAAGCAACTTTACCATCTTCACCCATTTTTTTAACTTGTTTAACTATTTCACGGCGACGTTCATCCGTAAGCATCGGGAAAACGAGCCTTATAACGTTACCGTCGTTAGTTGGGTTGATACCTATGTTTGATACGAGTATTGCCTTTTCAACGCTTTTTAAAAGCGATTTGTCCCAAGGGGAAATCATTAAACATTGACCGTCAACTACCGAAATATTACCTATTTGGTTGATAGGCGACATACCGCCGTACGCTTCAACTAAAACCTTATCTAAAATATGTGGATTTGCTCTACCTGCGCGAATTTGTAAAACGTCCGCTTTTAAAACGTCAAGCGATTTGTCCATCCTTTCTTCACATTCCATTATCATCATTTCTAACGTTTCAATATCCATTGCCATAATTATTACTCCTTATACTAACTTAATATACTTACATTGTATATTAAACTGCCGTTTTTGTAAAGGTTTTTTTATTTAATTTTGGCTTTACGGCTATAAAAAACAAGGCAAATTACGAAAATAATACCTAAATAGCCCGATATAGGATACATTATTGAAATTAAAGATTTAAAACCGATTAAAGAAAGTAAAAAACATATAGCCATACAAACGCTAATTACAAGCACTTTATTTTTAAAAAAAGTAGGCTTTTTTTCACTTAAAAAGTCGATTATTGAAACGCTACTGGATAGGCAAGACGAATACATTGCAACGCATAAAAAGAAAGCAAAAACGTAATAGATAAACGGCGAAACGGTTTTGGAAATTTCAAGTAACGGTAGCGGAAAAAGTGCGTAATTAGGTTTTATCGTTAGCGGTGTTAAAATAAAAATTGAAAATATGCTAAACGCTATACTTGAAAGTAAAAAACCTTTAATACTAACTTCGTTATTTTTTACTTTTTTAGAAAACGGAACGAGTATTAAAAGCCCTAAATAAACGTTGTGAAATACGTAAACTACTGCATCTTTAAACGCGCAAAACGCATCTTTTACGCTTGTTTTTTGAAAAAACAATTGAAAGCAAATGCGTTGATTTTGAATTACAACCACTAAAAAAATTATTGCGCAAATGCTTAAAAGCATCGGCATAACAACCTTAAAAATTAAAATTATTCCATCTATTCCAAAATACGCCGTTACGCCTACTAAAAAAGTAAATAATATAGAGAACCAAAACCCGCTTTTTAAAAATAAACTTTCGTATAAAGAATTTACACCCGCAATCATTATTCCAACCGTAAAAACCGTAAAAATGAGTTCGGCATATAAAAAAGCAAAATTAAAAATTTTATTGCGTTTAAAAGGCAAATCGCAAAGAGAATAAACTTGATTTTTATTGACTGTTTTTACGATAAAATAGCCTAAAAACCCTTGTAAAAACGCGCCTAAAATTAAAAAAATAACGCCTATACCCTTGTATTTGCCAAAAAACTGCCACAGTTCTTGACCGGACATAAATCCCGCGCCAACAAATAATCCTATAAAAAATATTGCAATAGTAAAAGCGGTTACGCTTCCGTCTTTATCCACAACTTTCATAACTAACCTATACATTTTATTCTAGATAAAAGGGATAAATGACATAAAAAAAGCCTTGCTAAAATTAGCAAGGCAAATTTAATAGTCTTGTGAATAAGCCTATATTATAAAATTTCTAAATTCTTTTTAAATACGCGTCTAAAATCAGGTTGAGCGGAAAGCGCGTCTTTAATTTCGAGCGAAGCGTCGCTATCAAGTTCGGTTTTCATTATAACGGAATCACCTAAAACGTCACAGTTAATAGTTTGAACACAAGAAGATAAACTTCTATCTAAACTTACCGCAATTCTTAAAATTACGCCGAGTTTCCTTATAATTTCAACGTCTTCTTCCGCAATAAACTCTCTATACCTTGCAAGTTCTGCCAAAGTAAAATCGTCGTTTTTATAATTAGATACTACTAACGCGGCAAGCACTATATCCCTTTGAGATATGCCGTATAAACTTGAATTTAATATAATATAGCCCGTATGTTTTTGATAGTCGTAATACTTAATAGTAGTACCAACGTTATGAAGGTACGCCGCAACTTTTAAAATCTTTAAGCATTGACGCGGGAATTTATGTAACACGCGAAGTTGCTTAAATAATTGAACGGAAAGATTTGCAACTTGTTCGCTATGCTTTTCATTACAACCGTGGTATTTAACGAGAGTTTGTAAACTATAAGTCAACACGTCCGAAATAGGTTTTTCCGCAGTTAAAGGAACAGCGTAGTTAAACATTATGCCTTCTCTTAAACCGCAAGCGGAAATAACCATTTTTTCAAAGTTTAAATGCTTAACGAAAGAGTGCGCAATAGCAAAAGCAGACGGCAATAAATCCGCGCGTTGCATAGATATGCCTTTAATGCGCTTATTTTCAAGGTTGAGCGTTTTAAACATAGAATAAACGTCGTCAAACTCTTCGGTAGTAATGTTATAGTTGTGTAAAATTGAAAGCGGACATTTCTTTTTCATCTTAACAATTTTACATAAATTTCTAAACGAGCCACCGCAACCTATAAGTTGAGTTTCAGGGTCGATAGTTTTAAGCCACTCAATGCGTTCGAGTTGCTCTAAAATAAACTCTTCAATCTTTTGAGTTTGCTCTTCGTGAGACATACCGTCTCCACCGAAAAGGTCGGTTAAAGTAACCGCGCCGAAAGGAAGCGTTTCATAATTTAATAAATTACGCCTATTGTAGTAAATTACTTTGGTGCTACCACCGCCTATTTCTACGATTAAGCCTTTTGGTACGTCCATGGTATTTATTACGCCCCTATAAACGTAAGTTGCCTCTTCTTCGGCAGATAATACCTTTAATTTTATACCAGTATTTGCTACGATTTCATCAAGGAAACTGCGTTGATTTTTTGCACGGCGAACCGCTGCCGTAGCAACGGCAATAATCCTTTCAATTTCGTACGCATCACATAATTTTCTAAACATTTTAAGCGTTTTAATAGTTTCGGCAATACGTTGCGGTTTTAAAAATCCGTCACGCTCCATATCTTTGCCTAAACGAACGCTTTCTTTAATTTGGTCAATAACAACAAAGTGACCGTCACCAAGCATTTCTACAATTACAAGCCTTGCCGTATTAGAACCTAAATCAATAATACCTATTTTTTCCAAAATTTGCACCTCGCTCTATATGAATATTTAACAAGCCCGTTACTCAAAAAGTCGAGCAAAATTTCGCCTTATGAGCATTATACACCAAAATTCAAAGCATTTCAATAGTAATTTTAAAAAAATGTGCAAATATCTACAATTTTTTTATTTTTACCTCATCCGTTTTAGCCTCGCTTTTCGGCTTTTTGATTTTAGACAATATAAAACCCGCTATCGCCGACGCGAGCAAGAACGCGCCGAAAAATTTTTGTAAAAGGTCGCCGTTAAGGGTGTTAGATAGTAAACTTGCAAGTAAACTTATTACGGTTGCGGGAATTATAACGAAAAGCAAACCTTTTGTTTTTATGAGTTTGTTTTTTGCATGAACTATTAGCGCTACTATCGCCATAGGTATAAAGGAAATTAAATTGATTGCTTGCGCAAGGTGTTGCGAGCAAGATAAAAATATGGTAAGTATCGGTATAAGTATAGTTCCGCCACCCATGCCCATACCGCCTAAAACTCCCGCCAACGCGCCGGCTATTAAATAAAAAATTACGTTTAAGGTCATAATATGTACAAAATTTTAAAAAAACAAAAGTTTAATTCCCGCAATAAACATTACCGCGTAAAATATTTTAACCAGCGTTTTATTGTTTATAATTTTAAGTAAAAACGCACCTATAATTCCGCCTATAAAAACGCCTATTACGGTAGGCAAACCTACGCCTATCTCAAAATTTCCGTTAATTAAATTTACGATTGCGCTTATAATAGACGTAGGCAAAATAATTGCTATTGCCGTTGCGTGAGCGTTCTTTTGCTCAAATTTTAAAAGCATTGTTAGCATAGGCACTACCACCATTCCGCCACCACCGCCGAAAAAACCGTTGCAAAACCCCGTCAACACGCCTATTAAAATTAGTAAAAGTTTGTTTTTTAATTTCATATAAACAGTTTAAGCAATTTTACGCATATTAAACGAAAGTTAAAAATTTTGTTTAATACACTACGTTTTTTGTAACATTTTTGCCTTTTAAAATTTAATATGACTTAAAAAATGGTAAAACAGTTCAAAAAAACTATTGCTTTTTTAATGGAAATATATTATACTAATAAATGTATTATTATGTAAACGCGCGTATATGCGTACGCAACTATAAAAAATAAGGTGGCTTATGTATTCATTAACTAAAAACAAAACTAAAAATTTCTTTATAGTCTTACTTGCGTTGCTTATGGCTATTACTATGGCTTTTGCAACTGCTTGCTCTACTGATAACGGTGACGATGGTGACGGTGGTGACGGTAACGGCAATAACAATACCACGGAAACCACTTTGACAGACTATCAAGTTTTAAAGAACGGCGACTTTGAGTTTATGACTGATGATAAAACGGTATTTCCAAAGTCTTCGTCTATCGCGTGGTCAAATTCGCTTGACTCTGGTTTAAACGGCAACACTGCGCCTTCCACTTCAAGTAACGGCAAAAGCGGTATTATCGATACGAGTAGCGAGCCTTATTCTAAAATTAGCAGTAGTTATAAGCCTGCAAATTCATACAATCCACAAACGCCTTATTATTACGGTTTAGTTAAAAATGAGTTTGTTGCGGATAAAGAAAGCACTGACTACGAAGCAAATAAAACCAACGCAAACGCAAGTGGCTCTAAAATTTTAATGATTCAAAACAAAACGAGCAACGAAAACGTTTTAGGTACTGCTCAAAAGTTTAAGAGTTCAACTTCCCTTACCGTTGATAACGATTCTTACGCGGTATTCTCCGTATGGGTAAAAACTATGGAATTAGCGTCAACGTTTACGTCTAATCCAGGCGCTTACGTTGCGCTCGACTTTAAAGTTGGCTCCGTAACTTACGAAACTATTTATTTTAACAACATTAACACTAACGGTCAGTGGGCTTTATTACAAGCAAAAATTCAAGGCTTTGAATACGCAAGCACTACCGCATACGTAACGCTCGGTCTTGGTAAAGGTAACGCTCTTGGAAAGGCTGGCTACGTTGAAGGCTTTGCTTATTTTGATAACGCTCATTTTGAAGTGTTTAACAAACAAGAATTCGACGCTACGGCAGACGAAACTATAACGGCTAAAAAAGAAGATAACGACGCTATCGATTTATCTTCAAAAACTTACAAAACAAACCCTACTGAAAAAACGGATTTTTCAGCGGATAACAACACTAAATTTTCAACGTTTACTTATAAACTTAATTTAAGAAAAACGGACGCGCTTACTTCTCCTATAACGTTTAACGGTAACGTTACGCTTAACACAAGCGACGAGTATAACAAAGATAACGTTACTACTAACACCACGGTAGGCGTTGCAACAAAAAGCACAGTTCCCGCTTCTTTAACTGATAAGGTTAGCGATATTGATAAAATTAACGGAAATAACGATACGAACGTAATTTACTTTAACTTTAACGAACTTACTTCGGCAACTTATTTAAGTAGCGTAATTGAATTAAAGAGCAATTCTTACAATTTAATTTCGTTCTACGTTAAATCTAACGCTGTAAGACTTAATTCCGACAAGGTTAAAGTAAACGTTATAGACTTTGTTAATGAAGATAAAAAGTCAACTAAATCCGCGTTTGAATCGTTTACAACGCAAGACGCTAGCGAAGGCAACTACGGCGAGTGGGTTAAATACACCGTATTAGTTGACAACGTTACTGATAAAGACGCTCAATATAAATTACAAATCACTTTCGGCCCTAGTAAAGACGCTATTAAAAGCGACGCTTTATTCTTACAAAAAGGCTTTGCTTTGATTGCAGATTTACAAGCGTACAAAATTGATAAAGAATTATACGACTTCTGCTCTACCGGCTCTAACCTTTCAAAAGTTTCGCTAAAAGGCGAATACGGGGCTTACGGTGAAGAAGTAGAAGAAAGTAACGACGATATTTACAACACCAACGTTGACAGTCTTGGTAAACTTGAAATATCTTCAAAACCTACCACTAACCTTTCAGATTTTACTCGTAAAAACTGTGGCGAAAAAGTTGTTAGCGGTATAATCAACAGTAAATACAACGCTAATTACACGGGCATAAACAACCTTGAAAATTTTGCAAAATTAACTTCTAACGACAATACTTACGCGCAAGCAGTAGTTTTACAAAACAACGAAGCGTTAAACAGCGCGTTAATTTCAAGCGCAAAAACACTTGTTGAAAACAGTTTTGTAAAAATTGCGGTTAAATTAAACGTAAGCAAAGGCGCAACTGCAAACGTTTACGTTTCTACTAATAAAATAGTAGACGGCAATTACGAAGTTTTAAAGATTGCTCCTAATAGCGAAAATTACACTTGGTCACACGAGCTTAAATCTACGGTAGTAGGCACAGATGAAAATCAAGGTAAGTGGACGGAAGTTGCTTTCTATATAGCAAGCGGTAATAAGCCTATTGATTATAAGGTTGAAATTTGGCTTGGCGACAGAACGGGTAACGGCGTTGCGGGCACGGTATTTATGGAAAACGTTATCGTTAGTGAATACGACGAAGCAAGTTTCTTATACGCAAAAGACTTATTCGTTGATGCTTATAGCGAAGATAGCGATTACGCTAGCGAAAAACACTTACGCGCACCTACGACTATTAAAGAAACCATTGACGGTGAAGAAGTTACCACTACTAAATACTACAATGAAAGAGAAATTTATAACGGTAATAACTTAACCAAGTTTGTTGACTACACTACTATTTTTGCCGAGAACGAAATTGACAATACTGAAAGTACGGAAGATACTGAAACCGATACCGAAACGGAAGAAGACGGTTACGTTGTTAAAACGGACGTTGCGCTTCAAATTTCATCAATTATAATTTCGGTTGTATTGATTATCGTTATGGTTATAGTATTCGTTAGAACTATTTTTAAAAATAGGAAAAAGAGAAAAGAATACGTTTCATCTTTCTACGATAGAAATAGTCGTGATAAAACCGTTAAAAAGATTAAAGAAAAACAAAACGCAGTTGTTTTAGACGAAAGTAGCGACGGCGAATACGATTACGAACAAGCACAAAACCTTGAAGAAAACGTTATTGACGTAGAAGAACTTAACAAAAATCCAGAAGATTTACAAGAAGACGGCGGTAGCGAAGAAACTACGAACGAAGAAGTAGTTGAAACTGCTAGCGAAGAAACTACGAACGAATAACAAAGAAAAAACGCTAATTAAATTAGCGTTTTTTTAATGCAAAATTTAAAGAGCAGTTTTAATTAACTGCTCTTTATTTTTCTTTTAGGCTATGCCGTAAATTATAAATTTTATCTTATATATTTTTTAAGGTCTTCTACCCTATCAAGTTTTTCCCAACTAAACTCGCTTCTACCAAAGTGGCCGTAACTTGCCGTTTTAGAGTATATCGGTTTTTTAAGGTCTAACGTTTTAATAATTGAATAAGGTCTTAAATCAAACTCTTTGCTTACTATATCGGCAATTTCGCCGTCAGCAAGCACGCCCGTTCCGTGCGTATTTATAAATACTGAAAGCGGTTTAGCAACGCCTATCGCGTAAGAAAGTTCAAGCGTACACTCTTTTGCGAGCCCCGCCGCAACAACGTTTTTACAAATATATCTTGCCATATACGCCGCGCTTCTATCAACTTTCGTAGGGTCTTTACCGCTAAAAGCACCGCCACCGTGTGGGCAACTACCGCCGTAAGTGTCAACTATAATTTTTCTACCCGTTAAACCACTATCGCCGTGTGGACCGCCTATTTCAAACCTGCCCGTTGGATTTATATAGTATTTAGTGTTTTCGTCAAGTAATTCGCTTGGTAAAACGGCTTTGATAACCGTTTCTAAAATATCTTTACGAAGTTGTTCGGTTGTAACCGTTTCACTATGTTGAGTTGAAACTACAACCGCGTCGATACGCTTAACCTTTTTACCGTCGTATTCAACGGTTACTTGCGCTTTGCCGTCAGGGCGTAAATAGTCTAAAATATTTTGCTTTCTAACTTCGCTTAATCTTTTTGTAAGTTTATGCGCAAGCGTTATGGCTATCGGCATATATTCTTCCGTTTCATCGGTAGCGTAACCAAACATCATACCTTGGTCGCCAGCGCCTATAACGTCGGCAACGTCACCACTGATGCGGTGTTCAACGGAACTATCAACGCCAAGCGCGATATCCGCACTTTGTTCGTTTATGCTAGTAAGCACTCCGCAAGTTTTAGCGTCAAAGCCGAATTTTGCGCGCGTATAACCTATATTTTCAACGGTTTTTCTTGCAATGGCAGGAATATCTACGTAGCATTTAGTAGAAATTTCACCCATTATAAAAATTATGCCCGTGCAACAACTACACTCGCACGCAACGCGAGCGTCAGGGTCTTTTTCTAAAATAGCGTCTAAAACCGCATCCGAAATTTGGTCGCAAATTTTATCGGGATGACCTTCGGTTACACTTTCACTTGTAAAAAATTTGTTCATTGTTTTTATCTACCTTTTTAATTATTTGTGGTCAATTAAATAATAGTAAAATCATTATATATTTTTTTTAAACGTTTGTCAATTATAAAGAATAATGTTAAAATGTTATTATGAATAATTATTGTAATATTTGCCCAAATAACTGTAACGCTTTACGCAGTAACGGCGTTTTAGGTAAATGCGGAGTTTCTAACGAACTAAAAATTGCAAAATATTATCTTCACCCGTTTGAAGAACCTATAATAAGCGGTAAAAACGGCTCGGGAACGGTGTTTTTCACGGGCTGTGGTTTAAAATGTGCGTTTTGCCAAAACTACGAACTTTCACGCGGAAAAACGGGTAAAGAAATTACGCCAAAGGAACTTTCTTTAATTTTTAAAGAACTTGAAGAAAATGGCGCGCATAATATAAATTTAGTTACGCCGTCACACTACGTTTATCAAATAATTGAAGCGCTTGAAATTTATAAACCTAAAATTCCTATCGTTTATAACACTCACTCTTATGAAAAGATAGAAACGCTTAACCTTATTGATAAATACGTTGACGTGTATTTGGCGGATATAAAGTTTTTTAGCCCGCTAATTTCTAAAAGATATACTAATAAAGAAGATTATTTTAGCGTAGCAAGTAGAGCCGTTTTATATATGCTTAACTCTAAAAAATCGGTCGTTGAAAAGGGCTTAATGAAAAGTGGCGTAATAGTTAGGCATTTAATACTTCCTATGTGCCAAAACGATAGCGTGGAAATTGTAAATTGGTTTAAAGAAAATAATAAAAACGGCGCGTATTTTTCGCTTATGAGTCAATACACGCCTTACGGAGATATTCAAAACTATAAAGAACTTAACCGCCCTATAACAAAGCGCGAATATCAAAAAGTTTTAAATAGTTTAAACGGGCTTGACGAAAGCAAAGTGTTTACGCAAGAGTTAGAGTCATCTTCAATAAAATACATACCTAAATGGGATTATTAAATAGTTTAAAAGGCGTTACCTTTGTAACGCCTTTTACTTTTTATTTTTTCGCCTTAAATCAAAATATTCTTTTAAAATTGCGCCTACTTCTTGTGGCTCTGCGTAAGTTAACTTGTTTAAAACCTTTTTATATTCCCTATCATATTTTTTCATAAAAATATTATGAGTAAAAAATAAAAAATTTTGCATTAAAAAAATTTAGCATTTTTCACGCTAAACTTTATTCTTTAATATTTTAGACTATATTGCCAAAAGTAATATAACCTTATTTCCTACCCGTTGAGCCGAAACCGCCTTCACCGCGGGCGGTATCGTCTAAACTGTCACACTCTTCGTATTCGCAAGCGTAGTAGTCAACAATAACCATTTGAGCAACTCTTTCGCCCTTTATAACGGTTTGCGGAAGTTTGCCGTGGTTATGAAGCGCCACTTTTACTTCGCCACGATAGTCGCTATCAATTACGCCTACCTTATTTGCAGGGGCTAAACCTTTTTTGCACGCTAAACCGCTTCTAGCGTAAATTAAGCCTACTTTTCCATTAGGAATTGCAACGGCTATACCCGTGCCTATAAAAGCCGTTTCGTTTGGATTTATAACTAACTCTTCTTCCGCGCTATAAAGGTCTGCGCCGGCGGAATACTCTGTTCCAAACGTTGGAGTAACTGCGTTTTCGTTTAATTTTTTAAATTTAATTACCGTTTTATTCATATTCTTTTCCTTATAAATTATATAGTATAATTTTGTTTTCTTTTAAACTTTGTTTTACGTCGATAATGCGTTGGTTTGAAGAGCCTTTAAACATAAGCGAAATATCTTTTAACTCTTCAATAAATTTACCGTCAACTAAAACGTCAATAAGTTCAAGCATTTTTAAAGTGTCTTTCGTTTTTGCACGGCTTTCGCCTAATAATTCTTTATCGAACAAATAACCCGTATAGCACCAAATATTTTTATTTGGCACTTCCTTTTTTACCCTTTGTAAAAACGGGAGTAACGCGCTTTGGTTTTGCGGTTCGAAAGGCTCGCCACCAAGTAGCGAAAGCCCGTCAACGTAACTATTTTTAAGCGATAAAATAATCTCGTCTTCTACGTCTTTCGTAAAAGGCTTACCATATGAAAAACTCCACGCTTCGCTATTAAAACAGCCCTTGCAAAAGTGCGTGCATCCCGAAACGAAAAGCGACGTTCTTACGCCTAAACCGTTTGCTATATCGTTAAATTTTATAGTTGCATAATTCATAACTTAATAAAACTAAAAATCTTTTAGCGGAGTGCTAAAAGATTTTTGTACTTTTAAAGGTGAAGCACCCTTTCCTTTATTTCTTGCGTTCTGCCTTGATTCCAGTATTGCGTGCCGATGTAACCACAAGTACGGCGTGCAACGTTCATTTTAGTTTGGTCAAGGTTACCACATTTAGGGCATCTCCAAATAAGTTTTCCGCCCGCATCGGTTACAATTTCAATTTCGCCGTTATAGCCACAGCATTGACAATAGTCACTCTTAGTGTTGAGTTCAGCGTACATAATATTATCGTAAATAAACTGCATAACTTTAATTACCGCAGGAATATTGTGTTGCATATTTGGAACTTCAACGTAACTTATTGCACCGCCTGGTGAAAGTTGTTGGAATTCCGCTTCGAATTTAAGTTTTTCGAACGCGTCGATAGGCTCGGTAACGTGAACGTGATAACTGTTTGTAATATAGTTTTTATCAGTAACTCCTTCTATAACGCCAAAACGCTTTTGAAGTGATTTTGAGAATTTATAAGTAGTACTTTCAAGCGGAGTGCCGTATAAAGAATAGTCGATATTCTCGTCCTTTTTCCACTTATTAGTATATTCGTTTAACTTACGCATAATTTTAAGACCCATTTCTTTGCCTTCTTGTTCCGTAAGTTTTTTGCCGGTTAAGTAATAAACCGTTTCCCAAAGACCTGCATAACCAAGTGAAATTGTAGAATAACCGCCGTGTAAAAGTTTATCAATCTTTTCGCCCGGCTTTAAGCGTGCGAGCGCACCGTGTTGCCAAAGTATTGGAGCTGCGTCACTTAAAGTTCCAGTTAAACGCTCGTGGCGCGCTTGTAAGGCTCTATGGCAAAGTTCCATTCTTTGGTCGAATATCTTCCAGAAGTTATCCTCGTCTTTACCAGCAGATAAAGCAATGTCAACAAGGTTTACCGTTACAACGCCTTGGTTAAATCTACCGTAATATTTAGGATTGCCGTTTTCATCAACGAAAGGAGTTAAGAACGAGCGACAACCCATACAAGTATAGCAATGGCCTTCGCCGTTTTTATCTTTCTTTAATTCGAGCATAACTTTTTCAGAAATATAGTCCGGTACCATACGCTTTGCAGTACATTCCGCAGAAAGTTTAGTAAGGTAAAAATAAGGGCTATCTTCGTGAATATTTTGCTCTTCTAAAACGTAAATGAGTTTAGGGAAAGCCGGAGTAATATACACGCCTTGTTCGTTTTTAACACCGCGAATACGTTGTTTAAGCGTTTCTTCTATCATTATAGCAAGGTCTTGCTTTTCTCTTTCGTTCTTTGCTTCGCCTAAATACATAAATACCGTAATAAACGGCGCTTGACCGTTAGTAGTCATAAGAGTAACTACTTGGTATTGTATTGTTTGAATACCACGCCTAATTTCGTCTCTAACGCGCTTTTCAACTATTTGAGCAATTTTTTCATCGTTAACTTCAATGCCAACTTCGTCAAATTCTTGCTTAACTTCTTTTAAGAATTTTTCACGAGAAATTTGAACGAAAGGCGCTAAATGAGTAAGCGAAATACTTTGACCGCCGTATTGTGACGACGCAACTTGCGCAATAATTTGAGTAGCAATATTACAAGCAGTTGAAAAACTGTGCGGTTTTTCAATCATAGTGCCCGAAATAACCGTGCCGTTTTGAAGCATATCTTCAAGGTTTACAAGGTCGCAGTTATGCATGTGTTGAGCGTAATAGTCGGCATCGTGGAAGTGAATAATACCGTCTTCATGCGCGTTTACAATATCTTGCGGAAGCAATATACGCTTCGTAATATCTTTTGAAACTTCGCCCGCCATATAGTCGCGTTGAACGCTGTTTACGGTTGGGTTTTTATTAGAGTTTTCTTGCTTAACTTCTTCGTTATTGCACTCTATTAAAGTTAAAATACGGTCGTCAGTAGTGTTTGACTTTCTTACGAGTTGCCTTTTAAAACGGTAGGTGATATAAATTCTAGCAAGGTTAAAAGCACCGTAACGCATAATTTCGTTTTCAACAAGGTCTTGAATTTCTTCAACGCTTAAAGAACGCGCTCTGCCGGCGCATATTTTTTCTACGTTTGTTGCAAGTTCTTTAATTTGTTCTTCCGTAAGCCTGTCTGCTTCGATTACTTCGTTATTTGCTTTTTTTACCGCACCTACGATTTTGCTTAAATCAAAGGTTGCTTCCAAGCCACTTCTTTTGATAATCTTCATATCTTTTTCCTCTATTTTAAAAGTCGTTTTTTAGTGATGTAATGGTAGTATATCACATTTATATGGGTTTTATTTGTTGTTTTTGCAACATTTTCACAAATATTTCAAAAAAACCACAACATATTGTGTTTACGTTAAAATTTAAGCAACAACATATTGTTTTTCTTTTTTATAAATTATGGCTTTTTAAGCCGAATTATGCCTATTTTAACGCTAAATACGGCGCGCACAATAACCTTTTAGACAAAACTAAAAGCGGGCTTGTCGCTCGTCCCATAGGGAACTGGCGACAACTAAATAAATCCTTACGGATTTGTGATATCCGTCTAACGACGGGTGATATCGCCTACGGCGGTGATATTTGCCTTATGGCAAGTTATGGATTTATTTAATATAACTGCGACTTTAAGTCGCAATATAACTGCTTGCGCAGTTGGCGTTGGCTTCGCTCGGCTAAACTGTTTGCTTGCGCAAACAATATAACTTTTAGCCACAAAGCTAAAAATATAATAATAACATTTTAATTATTTGCGAACAAGAAAAGCGCACTACGTTTCACTTTTAGTGAAATATAGTGCGCTATACTTTTACTCTATTAAAAAATTCTTAACAAAAAATCCTTTTTGCCCGCCTTTTCCTTATATATATTACTTTAATAAATCGCTATAAGTTTTTTCAAATTTCGTAACTACGCCGTCTTTTTTATCGTTTCTTGAAATGAAAGAGTTAACGATGTCGTTTACGGTTGTAGTTGAAAGATTTTCTACTTTATATTCTTTAAATTCGTAAGGCATAGAACCTTCAACTTCAATTTTGTCTTTAAAGTCTTGTAAACTCATAGGTTCTTGGTTTTCAGTTGGAGTAATAACCTTGGTGCAAAGCATTATATGGTAGCCGTATTTTGTAACGGCAATCTTCATACTGCCAACGCCGTTTTCAATAAGGTCTTTTTGACAGTTTTCAAATTCTTCAACAAAACTCGTTCCCATAGGTGAATATAAGTAACCGTAGTTTTCTTTGAGTGAGCCACCGTCGGTTGAGAAAGCGTAAATAAGGTCTCTAAACTTATCCATAGTAGCGTCGTCAATAGTGCCGTCAACTGCCGTAGCGCCAGGAACGGTTGTAATGCTCGTGGTGTTTGCGCTAACGCCCATTACGTCTTTAAATATGCCGTTGATAAAGGTGTCAAACGGAATTTCAACTTCTTTAACGCCTTTATAGGTGTATGAAGTCTTTTCGTCTTCACCGTCTAAATAAGTATATTCGGTTGCACCGCTTATAGTACCGCCAAAAACTTTTAAAGCGTCTGTTTTAACGTAGTCGTTACCGAAAGTGAATTTATTAGTCGCCTTATCGTAGTCGCCTAAATTTGAAAGAACCCAAGTTTGACGCAAGTCTTTTGCGGTTATATATTGAAGCATACTTTCGCGGTATGCAAGCCTTTCAGCGTCGGTAAATTTAACGTTTGATTCGTAAGCGTCGATAAGCGCTTGTTGTTCTTTATTAAAGCCTATTAAAAGGTTTGCAACGTAACCGTAATTCGAGCCCTTATTATAATTTGGATGATATGCAATATACGAGTTTGCGCTAGTGCTTTCAAGTTTTGCTTCGTAGTTTGCGCTCGACTTATTAAAATCTGCCTTTTGGCTTTCAAACAAGGTCTTATATTCTTCGTGTAAATTTTCGTCAGTAACTTTGTTTTCTTGTTGGTTTACAAGCGCCATTTTATATTTTGAAACTATTAAAGTTTCATATTCAGTTTTTAATACGCTTGCAAAGAAAGTGTTTGAAGTAAATATTTCGCTAACCGAATTAGGAGTATTTGCTTCGTTTGCCTTGATATAACCTACCTTTTTAAGTTGGCTTATAACTTTTGTGAGTGCTTTTTTTCTATCCAGTGAAGTAATATCAAACTTCTTTTCAAGTTCTTGATACACTCTTAAAGCAACGTCGTATTTAGTGTCGTTTTCACCTATAACGATACCTAAATTATGTTTTTTACTAATTTGCTCTACGCTCTTTTTGTAAGTTTCAGAAATTTTTGAAATTTCGCTATCGTTTTTAAGTTCGTATTCATTACCGTTTAAATCGCTTGGAATAGTTAAAGTAGCGCGGTTCGTTACGTTGAAAGTTTCGTATGAATAAGTTTTTGCTTCTTCTTCGTCCATAAACTCAACTATAAAGTCGTTTATAGTAAGTAACGCATTGTAACGAGCAAGCGCGTATTCGTATTCAGTTAAATAATCGTCTAAAACTTCGAGTTTTTCAAAAATAGTTTTATCTTTGTAACCGGTGTAGTTAACTTCGCTAACGGGATTGTTTTCATGGTTGTTTTTTGCTAAAACTCTTTCTTTTGAAGTAGGGTCGCCTTCTTCAACCGCTTCCGTTGCTTGGTCAAAGTAACCCTTTTCCGTATTGCCTTCCTCTTCCGTAGCGTCAACTAACGCTTTCATTGATTGTTGAACTACTATTAAATTTTGCGTTAACGAAGTTAAAATTTGTTCGTACGCGTCCTTATTAGAAGTTCCGTAATATTGATAATAGTAAGCGTTTGAAGAATATGCGGAAACCATATCCCTTTTAATAACGTCTTCCTTCAAATTTTCGTCAAGAGATACGGTAGCAACAACGAGTGCCATGTCTTTTTCAGCGTCGGTTACGATAAGCGAACAACCTGAAAAAACTGCCGTTGATAAAATTACTGCCGTTATGAGTGATATAATTTTAGCAAAAAATTTTTTCATTATTTTCTCCGTATAAGCAATTTAAGGTTACAGCCTTAAACGTTAAATTTAAATAATAACAATATTATACATAATATTTATATTTATTGCAATAGTTTTAAACTAATTTTACAAGAATTTCACTTTAAAACCGTTGCTTTACTGTCGAATTTTTTAACTAAAAGTAAAAAAATCAATCATTTTATTTATAATTTCTTGCGGTTTGCCACTTTCGGTTTTAAAGGCAAGTTGCGGATATTCGTCAAAAGACAGCGTAACGCTAGCGCTAAATTTCTTTAAAGCGTTCGTTAATAGAGTGTTTTTTAAGCAATCTAAATTAGCAAGCGTAACCTTGCCAACGTTTAACGCCACCTTTATTTTTATTGCGCCCGCGCTCCCTGCAAGGCTTTTAAGTAGCGCTACGTCGATAAGCGTTTGAACGCAAGGCGGAATAGGACCGAAAGTGTCTATTAGCGTTGAGCGAACTTTTTTAGATTCGCTTTCACTAGTAATTTCGGCAATAATTTTGTAAGCGTCCATTTTTGCGCTTTCGTTTTCTATATACTCGCTCGGTATATGAGAGTCGGCTTTAATATCAAGCGCTAAACCGTCGAGTTTAGTTCTTTCATAAAGTTCTTCTTTTAAGAGTTTACTGTACAGTTCGTAGCCTATTTTGTCCATGTGCCCGTGTTGTTCTTTGCCTAAAACGCTACCCGCGCCACGAAGTTCTAAATCACGCATGGCAATTTTATATCCGCTACCCATTTCGGTAAATTCCATAAGCGCGGTTAGTCTTTTATACGCTACGTCGGTTAAAATTTTGTTTTGAGAATAGGTAAAATACGCGTACGCCATTAAATTGCTTCTACCAACTCTACCCTTTAACTGATATAGTGTTGATAGACCGAGCGCGTCGGCATCGGCAACTATTAGCGTATTTGCCTTTGGCATATCTATGCCGTTTTCTATGATAGTAGTTGCAACTAAAACGTTGTACTCTTGCCTATAAAAAGCGGAAACGTTGTTTTCAAGTGTTCTTTCCGGCATTTGACCGTGCGCAACTACGACTTTTGCGTCCTTTACGAGTTCTTGTATTTTTGATGCAAAAGTATAAATGCTATCAACTTTGTTATACAAAACGAAGGCTTGTCCCCCGCGTGACAGTTCGCGGTTGAGCGCCGTTTTTATAAGAGAGTCAGTAAGTTCGGTAACCACCGTTTGAACGGGTATCCTTTCCTTTGGCGGAGTGTTTATAGTGCTTATATCGCGTATTCCCGAAAGCGATAAATGTAAAGTTCTTGGAATAGGCGTTGCAGATAAAGTTAAAGTGTCAACGTTTTCTTTTAAAACTTTTAACTTTTCTTTATGCTCTACGCCAAACCTTTGCTCTTCGTCGATAACTAGAAGTCCTAAATCTTTAAACTTAACGTCTTTTGAAAATAGGCGGTGCGTGCCTATAATTAAATCGATTTCGCCGTTTTCAAGCGCGGAAAGCGTATTTTTTACTTGATTAGGCGTTCTAAAACGGTTTAACACCGCTATTCTAACGCCAAAATCTTTAAAGCGTGAAAGCGCCGTTTGATAGTGTTGCTCGCAAAGAATCGTGGTTGGAGTAACTATTGCCGTTTGCTTAGAGTCCATTATGGCTTTAAAGCACGCGCGGAAAGCAACTTCGGTTTTACCAAAGCCAACGTCACCGCAAAGTAGCCTATCCATAACTTTGCTACTTTCCATATCTTGCTTAATTTCTTGAAGCGATAAAAGTTGGTCTTCCGTTTCTTCAAAGCCGAAAGAATTTTCAAATTCTTCCGTTAAGGCGTTGTCGCTTGAAAATATAAAGCCTTTCTTTTCCTTTCTTTCGGCGTATAATTTTTTTAGGTTTATGGTCATTAAGGATATGGATTTTCTAACCCTTTCTTTAATACGCTCAAAATCTCCGCTTCCTATTCTGTTTAGCGTAGGCTTTTCGCTACCGCCTAAGTACTTTGAAAGTTTGTCCATTTGGTCGGTTGCAATATATAGCCTATCGCCACCGGCATATTCAAGTTCAACGTATTCAAGCGTACCTTCGATAGTGCTTATTTTTTTAAGCCCTTTTATTATGCCAACGCCAAAGGTGTCGTGAACGGCAAAGTCGCCTACGACTGGCGCGGAAAACACGTCGCCACGCTTGCGTTTTACGGTTTTTTCACGTTGCTTTTTAGCGGTTATATCGCTAGTTCCTATTATTACGAGTTTTTCATCGTGAAAAATAAAACCGCTTTCAACGTAGAGCGACGAAACGTTTATACCCTTTACGTTTTCCGTAATTTCACTTAAATAAGTTGCGTTTATTTTATTTTGAATAAGGTCGCTATAAACGCTTTTTGCAAAGCGAGTGTCGCCCGCACAAATAATAACTTTATAACCCGTAACTTGCCAGTTTAAACAATCGCTATAAAGTTCGCTCGGCTTTAAAAAATACCTGTTTATAGGCGAAGAATTTATAGTATATGTTTTTAATGGACTAAAAAACGGAATAATCGAGCCAAGAGTTTGCATTGCAAGCATCGGCTTTTTGTTTAATAAAGTTAAAAGTTCTTCTTTTTTAAGAATTTGCTTATTACAAAAAGATAAACTTTCTCCTTTATTAAAAAGCAATTTTACCCTTTCTTCGTGCTCTTTGTAAAAATATTCAAGCACGTTATCTATCGTTTTTGCTTCGTCTAAAATAACTTTGCAATCATCTTGCAAAAGGTCGAACACGTTACTCGTTGAATTTTTAATAAGTGGAAAAACGTATTGTAAAGAGTCGTCAAAAAGGTCACTTTCAAGTTTTTCAATCAACTTTGAATATAGGTTTTTAGCATTGTCTTTTATAAGTAAATTACCGTACTCTTTATACGCTTTTTTTATCTCGGTTTTTATACCTTCAACTTCTTCTTCGCAAATTACCACGTCCGTTGCCATAACGGCGGTTATTTCATCTAATACTTCGCCGTTAAGCGTTACTATTTTCTCTACTAAATCACCGAAAAAATCCACTCTATAAACTTGATTTTCGTTTATAGGAAAAATTTCTAAAATGTCGCCACGGAGTGAAAAAGTGCCTTGCGCCTCGCTAAAATCTAACCTTTTATAGCCTATTTTTACAAGCCTTTCAATTAGAGCGTAAAGGTCGTATTCTTCGCCCGTTTTTATTGTTACACTCTCGATTTTTTTAGGAAATAACTGCAAAATTGCTTCAAACGTAGTAACTACTTTTTTTGCGCCTAAACTAATACTATATAGTGCGGTTAAACGCTTATATAAACTTTCTTTATTATAGGCGGTTTTAAACAATAAAACGTCGTCTTTTGCGGGTAAAAACACCGCTTTTTCACCACTAATTTGGCTTATTAAGTTGGCGGTTTTTTCAGCGGTTATACCGTCTCTTACTATCGTTAAGGTAGGAAAATCAAAGCACGCGGTAACGGCGCATTTTTGTTCGGTTGAAACGCCAAATACCGCGGTAGGCACGCCACCGCGGAACGAATCTTCAATATTTTTAATAATCCCGTCTTTTAAAGACGGCTTTAAAAGTTTTGTTAGCATATTAGCCGTTATATTTTTGCATTACCATAGGTAGCGCCACGCCAGACGTAAAATCTATTACTGCGTCACGCGCGCGAAGTAACGCGTCGTCAATTAAAACTTTATCTTCCTTTGTAACTTGCGATAAAACGTAATCTTTTAAATCGCCTAAAAAATTCGTAGGTTTAATGCCGACCCTTATTCTTGCAAAGTCGCCACTGCCTAATTTATTTATAATATCACGCATACCGTTGTGCGTTCCCGCACTGCCTTTTTCGCGTATGCGCAAAACGCCTTTATCTAAATCAATATCGTCGTAAACCACTATTACGTTAGAAAGCGGAATTTTATAAAAGTTGACTGCTTCTATTAAACTACTACCACTCAAATTCATATAAGTGTAAGGCTTTAATAAAACCACCTTTTGACCGTTTACGGCAGTTTGGCAAGTAACGCCTTTAAATTCCTTTTTATTAAATTCAACGCCTAAACTTTTTGCAACCAAATCTAATGCCATAAAGCCCATATTGTGCATAGTATTTAAATACTTTTTATCAGGGTTTCCTAGCCCTACTACAAGATACATAAATTTTCTCCTTAAACTAATTATACACGCAACTACTTTTTTTTGCAACTTGTTTTCAAAAAGTTAAAAAAGGTTATTTTTTATATTTACAAATCAATGGCTTTTTGATAATATATAAGCGGTGATATTATGGATTTAAAAGTTTTATACGGTGAAAATTATAATAAAAGTGAAGTTAGCGATAGAATTGACGGTTTAAAACGCTATTTTTATAGCGGTGAAAATAAAGAGCCGAATTACTTATTTTCTTCTTCTGGTAGAGCCGAGATTTTAGGAAATCATACCGACCATAATAACGGGCTTGTTATGGTAGCAAGTATTTCTTGCGATATTTTGAGCGCGGTAGATAAAAACGAAGAAAATATAGTAAAAATTTACTCGCAAGAATACTCGCCCGTAATAGTAAATTTAAACGATTTAGCCGTTAATAAAAGCGAATACGCAACGTCTAACGCGCTAGTTCGCGGAATTGCAAAAGCGTTTTTAGACCGTGGCTTAAAAATAGGCGGTTTTACGGCTTATACTACGAGCAATATTTTTAAGGGCGCGGGCGTTTCTTCTTCCGCCGCCTTTGAAGTGCTTATTTGCGAAATTTTTAACGCGCTTTATAACGACGGCGCTATGAATCAAGTTGAACGCGCGGTAGTTTCGCAATATGCGGAAAACGTTTATTTTAACAAGCCTTGCGGTCTTTTAGACCAGTGCGGAATTTCAATAGGCAATCTTGTAAAACTCGATTTTATAAACGGCGCTAGCCCTATTGTTGAAAAAGTAAACTTTTTAAAAGATTATTCGATAGTTATTACTAATACGGGTGGCGACCACGCCAATTTAACCGAGCATTACGCCTTAATTAGAAAAGATATGGAAAGCATTTCTAGTTACTTTGGTAAAAAAGTTTTAAGGGACGTTAAAAAAGAAGATTTTATTAAAAAATTACCGTCTTTAAAAACTCATTTTAGCGGTAGAGCAATCCTTCGCGCAATGCATTTTTATAATGAAAACGAACGCGTAATTAAGGCTTTTAACGCTTTAAAAAATAACGATAGTAAAGCGTTTTTAAACGCCGTAAACGAGTCGGGCGTGTCTAGTATGTGTTTATTACAAAACTGCTACGTTCCAGGAGATGACAAACAACCCGTTTCTCTTGCTATTGAAACTTCGCGCACGATTATTAAAGACGGCGCGGTTAGAATTCACGGCGGTGGTTTTGCAGGTTCTATACTTGCAATAGTTAGCGATAACGAAGTTGATAATTACGTTCGCGTATTAAAAAATATTTTCGGCAAGGAAAACGTTTTTAAAACTTCGATAAGAGAAGTTGGAACAACTTTAATAAAATAGCAGTTTTTTTACAAAAACGATTATAATTTAACAAAATACACCACTTAAATTATGGTATATATTTTATATCTAATTTAGGCGGTGTTTTTTATGTTTAAAAAGAAAGTTACTTATAACGACGTATTTAACGTTTTACTTCAATTACTTTTTTGCTATTTACTTTCAAAAAGTTTGAATTTGCAAACGTTTTTTAGCGTTCCGTTTTACATATCGCTTCTATATAGCGGATTAAACCCTTTTTCCTCAACCGCCGTTTTTATTTTAAGTTTTTTGCCGTTTTTTAACTTAAAATTACTACTTGCGTCCACTATCACTTCGGCTTTTTGCTTATTCGTTTTTCTAATTTACGCTAAAAAGAAAAAAACGATGGGTGCGGAAATTATATTGTACTCTACAATTTCGCTTTTAAGTTTCGTTTTTATAGTAGAAGCAGAGTCTATAATTTTTAACCTTATTGAAGCGTGCGTTTGTATTATTTTAGTGTTCGTTTTTATATCTTCTACAAAAGTCGTGTTTTTAAAACGGTTTAACTATAAATGTAGTCAAGACGAACTTTTATGCCTTTCAATATTCGCAGTTTTGCTACTTTTAGGCGTTGCAAACGTATCAAACCTTTATTTAGTTAAGTCGATAATAATTTTTATAGGCTTGTTTTGTTTGTCAGTTTTTAACGGTAAAATTGCAACTTGCACGAGTTTAATTTTATCACTTTCATCCGCGGTTTCAGGCGCTTCGCTTAACCCGCTTGCTATATACCCGCTTTTGATACTTTGTTCTTCCGTGTTTTATAGGCAGTCAAAATTATTAAGCGCGCTCACTTTAATACTCGTTGACCTTGCGTTTTTACTACTTTTTAAAGTTTACGGCTCTTTTTCATATACCGACGTTTTTTACACAATTATTCCTTGCGTTCTGTTTTTAATTTTACCGTCGCCTATTATAAAAGCGCTCAACAAAAAAACGCAAAATCTTGAAAATAAAGTTTTATCAAAACACGCAATAAACCGAAACAGAATTGCAATTTCAAGTAAACTTTACGGAATAGCCGACGTTTTTATGCAAATGAAACACAGTTTTACGGCTCTTGAAAATAGCGCGTCAAGCGACGAAGACTTGCTTTACAAAATGGCGGACGAAGTTTTAATTGAAGTGTGTGAAAAATGCCCTTCGTTTTTAAGATGTAAACAACGCGGATATCCCGATAAAAAAGAACTTATAAAAATACTTTCGATAGGCGTTGCAAAAAATAGAATTTCGCTTATAGACCTTACTAAAAGTTTTACCGAAAACTGCGGTTTTGTAAACGGCGTTATATTTGAAATGAACGCTTTAATTACAAAATATCGTGAAAAAGTTAAGGAAAGCGAAGATATTTTAAGCGGAAAAGAACTGATAAAAATGCAAAGCGAAGGCGTTGCAAATATGCTAAAAGGCATAGCGGTTGAATTTTCTAAAAGCCTTTCTTTTTACGGAAAACAAGAAAAAATCATAGGCGAAAACTTGCGTAAAAAAGGAATTTCTATTAGCGAAATTATGGTGTTTAATTTAGGCGAAAGCGTAGAAGTTGATTTAGTTATTGATAAAGATGAATTGTATAATAACGGACTGCTTTTAGCAATTAGCGAGTCTTTAAATAGGCCTTGCACGATAGTGTCAAAAACGGCAATTTCAAGTAAAATGGTTGCAATTTCCATAAAAGCGTCGCCTACGTTCGACGCGGCTTTCGGGCTTTCTTCCGCAGTTAAAAACGGCTCTATAAAAAGTGGCGATACGCACGCCCTTACTAAAATTGACGAAGGCAAGTTTTTAATTGCACTTTCGGACGGTATGGGTAGCGGAAAAATAGCAAGCGACACTTCGTCCACCGCAATTTCGCTTATAGAATCGTTTTATAAGGCCGGGCTTGATAGCAATTTAATTTTAAATATGGTCAACAAAGTTTTAGCGCTTAATACGGACGATAATTTTTCCGCAATGGATATTTTAACCGTAAATTTATTTGATTTGTCTGCGGATTTTATAAAAATAGGCGCGCCGTATAGTTTTATTTTAAACGATAGTTCAATTAAAATTATCGAAGGCAATTCCCTTCCGCTTGGAATACTTGACGACCTTACTCCAACCGGTTGCAATTATAAAATAAGCGAAGGCGACGTGGTTATTATGATTACCGACGGAATTAGCGACGCGTTCTCGTCATCTACCGACATCGTTGACTATATACGAACGCTAGACAATAAAAACCCGCAACTTATAGCCGATAAAATACTTAAAAAAGCCGTGGAATTAGAAAACGGCGACAAAAAGGACGATATGACCGTTTTGGCGGTGAGAATTTTTAAAAAGGTGTCATAAACCGTTTATTTTAAAAAAAGCGTAAGTTATAATAAAGTTGCGTCTGGAAAAAAATTTTACGGGAGGGATTTTATAAAAAGGGCTAAACTTGACGCTAAATTTTTACTGCGTTTGCACTTTGCAAAATACGGCTATTGCAAAAACCTGATAATATTTAATTCTTCCAAAGGAAATTATAATGAGCACAGAAGAAATATTACAAGTTTTGCAAAAGTTCAATCTTGAAACGCTTATTCTTGCTTTTATCACTTATCTAATTACGAGCGTAGTTAAAAAACTACTGCCTTATAACGCTAAAAAGGTCGTTTCAATAATGCCTTTTATTTTAGGCGTTTTACTGTTTTTTATTTACGCATATTTTCTTTTAAAGTGCACTGACTATTTATACGCCGTGAAACAAGGCTTACAAGTAGGTGGCGTTGCAACTTTTTATTACGCCGTTATAAAACAACTTTCAAAAAGCGGAAATTTAAAGAGCACGGTTTCCGATATTCTAAAAGGCATACTGAAAACAAAATCTATATCTTCGGTTGCTTCCACGATTTTAAATACTTATTCTTCCAAAAACAGTGATGAGCAAAACAGACAAAAGATTGCTGAAATTATTGCGTCTAACACTTCTATTAGTCAAAGTGAGTGTCAAACTATTACGGGAATAGTTTTAAAAGAAATCACTAATGCAAACGTAAAAAAACAGCACTAAAAATGAAGAAGAACGGCTTAAAACGCCGTTCTTTTTTATTTGTATATTTTTTTGCTGTTTGCTAATTCTATTTTTATGAATATTACAAAATCGTTAAACGAAAACGTTTCCACATTAAAAAATCTTTTAAAAAGCGACGACGTTTTTATATATAATTTTAAACTTAAAACTTTAAAAGCGGTTGCAATTTTTATTGAAACGCTTGCCGACAAAGTAATGATAGGAAAGCAAGTTATAGAGCCGTTTAAAAACATAGACGACGATACTACTTTTGAAAGCGTTTTAAATTCAGTAAACGCTCCCGAAACGGAGGCAGTTTTAAATATTAGCGACTGCGCTAAAAAAGTGTGCGAAGGCGATTTGATAATTTTTATAGACGGCTTTAACAAGGCTATAAACGTTAAGTGTAAAAAACCTACTTCGCGCGCGGTTACCGAGCCTCCAACCTCATCAGTTTTAAAAGGCCCGCGTGAAGGTTTTGTTGAAAATTTACAAATTAACGTTTCACTTCTTCGACAGCGTTTAAAATCACCCGACCTTTGCTTTAAAAAATTTACGGTTGGAAAATATTCTTCTACTACGGTAGGCGTGTTTTATATTTCTTCTATCGCAAACGATAAAATCGTAAAAGCCGTAACTGAAAAAATCGAACAAATTAACGTTGACGGAATTATAGACAGTTCCTACATTATTAAGTGCATAAGCGATAGAAAAACTACGCTTTTTAGGCAAGTTGGAACTACTGAAAAACCCGACATTTTAATGGCAAAACTACTTGAAGGTAGAATTGCTATTATGGTTGACGGCTCGCCTATCGTTTTAACCGTACCGTTTTTACTAGTTGAAGATTTTCAATCAAGCGAGGACTACTACGTTAATACTTATAGAGCAAACGTTTCAAGAATATTAAGAGTTTTAGCAGTCGTGTTTGCTATAATTTTGCCGTCGTTTTTCGTTGCGGCACAGTTGTTTCACCTGCAAATTATACCGCTAAACTTTTTATTAACCATTGTTGGTAGCATAAAGGGAATACCGCTATCTCCAAGCGTTGAAATGTTTTTTACGTTGTTCATTTTTGAAATTTTAAACGAAGCAAGTATTCGTATGCCAAGATACGTTGGTATTGCAATGTCGGTAGTAGGCGCGCTCGTTTTAGGCGAAACGGCGGTAAACGCGGGCATAGTTTCAACGCCTACCATTATGATTATGGCGCTTTCGGGAATTTGCTTATATACCGTTCCCGATATGACGGAAACACTTTCCGTTTTAAGAATACTTTTTTTAATAATAGCAGGCTCTTTCGGCGGTTTTGGAATTATTTTATTTGGTTGCGCGCTAATTACCTATTTAAGTGATTTTGACAGTTTCGGCGTGCCGTATTTATCGCCTTATTCGCCGATAGTTAAAAACGATTTACAAGACGCGTTAACTAAATCGTTTTACGCGGAAATGAAAAATAGACCCGTATCATTTAAACCAAAAAACGTTATAAGGAAAAAGATTGATGAATAAATCTGTAACCACACGCCAACTTGCAGTTATTACCGCCGTTGGCTTTACAATAACAAAACTTCATATTTTACCCGCTTCGCTTGCGCACTTTTCAAGCGAAGCGCTATGGCTTTCGGCACTAATAAATATTGCTATTGACTTTTTATTACTGCTTGCCGTTTTAAAAATTACAAGCAATGCTAAAAACGAAAATATAATTCTTTATTTTGAAAACAAGTTTGGCAAAGGCTTTACAAAATTTTTATGCTTTTTGTACGTCTTGTTTTTTATGCTAAAAACGTTTATTCCTATATACGAGCAAAAAAACTCTATTGAACTAACTTTTTACGAAACTCAACCAACCTTTTTAACCTTTATGCCCTTTTTTATAGTGGCGTTTTATATAGTTTTAAAAGGCGTTAAGCCGTATGCAAGAAGTATGGAAATTTCGCTATGGATTTTTATTTTAGGCATATCCATTATATTTTTGCTTTCGGCGTTTTCAGGAAGTTATAGCGCGCTTTTACCGATTATTCCAAATAACGCGTCGTTTTTAAACGGCTCGTTTAAAAGTTTAATTTGGTTTGGCGACCCATTATTACTACTGTTTTTTACGGGCAAAATAGAGCGTAGCAAAAACCATAATAAAAAAATAATAATTGCTTATATAGTTTACGCAGTAGTAACGCTTGCGTTTTTAATAGTTTTTTACTCGATTTTTGATACTATTGCCGAAAGGCAGTATTATGCTTCCTTAAAAATGAGCAAGTATTCTATTTCGCTTTCAGATATTGGTAGATTTGACTATTTAGGAGCGTTCTTACTTTCGGGAATAAACGTGTTTCAAGTTTGCTTGCCGTTAATTTTTTCGTCTATTTTGCTTTCTTACTGCTTTAACTTTAAAAATAAAATAATACCCGCGTTAATAGTTACTATTATTCAAGTAACGTTTTCACTCTTAACGCAAAACGACTTTTTTAAGAGCCTTTCCTTTATTCAAAACTACGCGGTGTATTTCTTTATTTTTATGACGTATTTAACGCCTTTAATAATTTTATTAAAAAGGAGAAAAAATGGTATTTAAGCGCGCTAAAATTTTTATTTTAATATTTATTGCAATTTTCGTTTTTTACTTTACGTCGGACTTTTCGCTTTTAAATATAGAAAAAACCGCGTTTATAGTTTCGCTTGGAATTGATAAAGAAAACGAAGAATACTCCGTAACCGCTCAAATTGCCGTGCCGGAATCGTCTATTGGCCAGTCTTCTAACGACGAGTCTGTTATAACGGCAAGCGGAAAAACTTTATATTCCGCGGTTACTAAAATAGGCGAAATGACGGGTTGGTATCCAAAATTGAGTTTTTGTAATTTGATTATTTTAGGCGAAAGTATGCTTTCGGAAAACGTTTTTAACGTTATCGACTTTTTTATTCGCTCTTATAAAGTAGAAGACTCCGCCATTTTATGCGCGTGCTACGGTCAAGCCAAAGAAGTTTTGCTTTCACACTCCCCGCTTGATAATATTTCGGGCTTGTCGCTTGCAAAAATATTCGTAAGAGACTATAACGGCGCAAGTAGAATTTTAACTACTTCAATTAAAGAATTTTCAATAGGCTATTATTCGCGCTCCGAAAGCGGTTTTATGCCGAAAGTAAAAACGGTTGAAACTGATATTGATTCTAAAAGCGGAGAGCAAAGCGCTTCAACGTTATCTACGCCAAGTAGCGGTGGCGCGGGCAAGCAAGAAGGCAAAAAAGCGCCGGTTATATACGATGCAACAACGTCGCTTTACTTTTATAAAGGCGAAGTTAAAGGCGAACTTACAAACGACGAATCTCTTTGCTACGCCCTAACTATACGAAACGCAAAAGATAGTTATATCTCCGTAAACTCAATTAACGACGACGGCATACGCGGAAATTTTTTATTCGGCATTGAAAAAGTGCAAAGCAATAAATATTTAACTTTTGATAGTGATAAACCTACGCTAAATATTGACCTTAACGTTTGGCTATCTATAATAGACACTAACTTTGCCGAAAGTATAGACAGCGTTTCTAACCTTGGCGAAATGACCGATAAAATGCTTTACGACTGCAAAACTCATATAGAAAACACTATTAAAACCGTGTTTGAAAATAGTAAAAATAACGGTTGCGACCTTTTTAAAATTAAAAACGAGGCGTACAAACGCCACACGAAAGCGTATGAAAAACATAAATTAACGCTTTTAGATGACTGTGAATTGAATTTAAAAGTAAACTGCATTAACAACGTTTAATTTTTTGTTGAAAATTTATTAAAAATATTGTAAAATAGCGTTATGAGTTACAATATTTTATTATTTGATGCCGATAACACTTTACTTGATTTTGATTACGCGGAGCACGAAGCGTTTAAAAACGCCAACCTTAAATTTGGTTTGCCGTTTACGGAAGAACTTTATAGCAAATATCACGTTATTAACGACGGTTGGTGGAAAAGGTACGAAAAAGGCTTATATAAAAAAGAAGAAATAGTAATTTTAAGGTTTAAAGAGTATTTGGACCTTACAGGTATTGAAATTAACCCCGAAGAGTTTAACAAAACTTTTTTATCTAACCTTGCAAACGGCACTAAAACCGTTGACGGCGCTTTTGAAGTTTTAAAAACCCTTAAAGAATTAGGTAAAACTATTTACATCGCAACAAACGGCATTACGAAAGTTCAAGAAAAACGACTTGGCGCGCAAGACTTTATAAAATTTATTGACGGAATTTTCGTTAGCGAAGAAATGGGCTTTCCTAAACCCGAACTCGGCTTTTTTGAAAACGCGCAAAAAAAATGCGGGCTCACTTTTGGTAGCGATACTTTGATTATTGGCGACAGTTTAACAAGCGACATTAAAGGCGGAAACCAAATAGGAATTGACACTTGCTGGTTTAACCGTAACGGTGCGCCTTTAAAGGACGGCTTTAAAGTAACTTACACAATTAAAGACCTTAAAGAAATTATAGATATAGTAAAATAAAAATAGCAAACTAAAAAAGATAGCGAAAATTCGCTATCTTTTTTAATTAGGTGACGAAACAAAAGATGGTTGATTTTTTTTATTTTATATGTTATAATTAAACAAAATTTGCGGCGTGCCGCAAATGCAATCTTTAAACGGAGTTTTAATGAAATGAACTTGAAATGTGCTTCATTTTTTGCAGGTGTTGGCGGTATAGACAAAGGATTTGAATTGGCAGGATTTAAAACAATTTTTGCTAATGAATTTGACTTAAATGCTTCTATTACCTATAAAGCAAATTTCCCAAACGTTCAATTTTCTTTAAGTGATATTCGTGATTTAGACGAAAAAAAGGACATACCTGATTTTGATATTATGCTTGCAGGGTTTCCTTGTCAAGCCTTTTCCGTTGCAGGGTATAGACAAGGTTTTAATGACGAAAAAGGTCGAGGCAATTTGTTTTTTGAACTCGCCCGTATAATTGAAGAAAAAAAGCCACAAGTAGTTTTTCTTGAAAACGTTAAAAACCTCGTTTCTCACGATAATGGCAACACTTTTGCTGTAATTAGTGATACATTAGAAAAATTAGGCTATTATATAAAACCTTTTGCTTTAAATGCTTGCAATTATGGTAATATACCGCAAACACGAGAAAGAATTTATATTGTTTGCTTTAGAAACAAAGAACATTATAAGAATTTTGAACACTTAAAGCCTATAAAATTAGAAAAAACACTTGCTAGCTTGATAGACTTTGAAAATAAGCAAGACGATAGATACTATTATACTGAAAAATGTGGTTTCTATGATAAACTTGTAGCAGGTATTACAAAGTCAGACACTTGCTATCAATGGCGTAGGATTTACGTAAGAGAAAATAAAAGTAAAATGTGCCCTACCTTAACTGCAAATATGGGAACAGGCGGACATAATGTTCCTTTAATTAGGATGTATAATGGCGAAATTAGAAAATTAACACCAAGAGAGTGCTTTAACTTGCAAGGCTTTCCAAGTGACTTTATTTTACCCGATAATCTTTGCAATGGTGCGTTATATAAACAAGCAGGAAATTCCGTTGTGGTAAGCGTTATTCATAGAATAGCCGAAGAAATAAAAAATGCAATAAAATAAAGTTAAAGGTGCATCAATTTGATGCACCTTTATTGTTATTCTTCATCCGCTGTTTCGTTTTCATTAAATTTTTCATAAGTTCCTAACTCGGCAAAATCTACCGAATATCTTAAATCACCAAGTTTTGTAAACACAACACAATCTATGCCAAATACTTCAAGCATTTCATAAGTTAAAAGTGTTTTTTCAGGTAATTCAAATACTTTGCGTAATAACCACTCGCCTAAAACTTTGTTTGGATTACTCATTATGGCTTTGTT
>JAZOMW010000013.1:0-5715 GCA_045654225.1 Christensenellaceae bacterium
TGCAAGAGATAAAAAACCCGTTTGCTAAAAAGTAATTGATTTGCAATTCGCAAGTGTGGACTACGCGTTTACGCGTGGCTAGAACATGGGGTTTTACCCCTAAAATGAAATACCACGGGTTTTCACCCGTGGATATTTATTTTTTATTTTAAATTCTTAATTATATCAAAGGCTTGTTGTTGTGGTTTATTAAGCCTTTTATTTTTGTGTATTATTAGGTAGTTTGTTTGGTTGGCAACTATATCGGTTATTTTAATTTCTTTAAAAACACCGCGCTCAATATATTCGCTAACGTAGTTTTCGGGTAAAAAGCCTATTCCTACCGACGCTTTTATTGCCGTTACTATTGCTTGGTTGTTTGACGAGTCGATTTTAGGCGAAAGCGTAACGTTTTTATCAAGCGCTAATTTTTCTAAAAAGTCTCTTGAAGAAGAGCCGTGTTCTCTAATAAGAAGTGGGTGAGTGGTTAATTCATTAAAAGTAAGGCTATCTTTAATTATATAATTTGCGTTACATACGGCAACGAACTTTTCGTGCGAAATTGCTATTCCTTTTAGATGCGGAGAAATAAAATTTCCGCTAATAACGCCAAAGTCAAGGTTACTTTCTTCAAGTTCACGCTCAATTCTTGTTGATTGCCTTATTAAAATTTGCGGTGAAATATTATATTTTTCTCTTTCAATAATTTCTAAAAATTTAGGAATAAGCGTTTGGCCAAGCGTAAGCGACGCTCCTATTTTAACGCGTGGATTATCGCCGTTTGAAATAGCAAGCGCTTCAAATTCTTCAAACCCTGCAAGAATTTCCTTTGCCTTTTTATAAAGTTCTTTACCTATTTCAGTTAAAACTAAACGTTGGTTTACTCTTTCAAAAAGCGGTACTTTGTAATACCTTTCAAGTTCGGTTATAGTGTGTGATATTGTTGGTTGAACTATAAATAGCGCTTTACTTGCTTTCGTGGTGCTACCGTTCTCGCATACCGCAACGAATATTTTTAAATGTCTAAGCGTCATAATACACCTATATAAAATTTTAATAAACTTTATTAAATTATACTATTTTCAATATAATGTGTCAAGCACTCAATTCGTTTTACATCGAAAAAAGTTTAATGCTATAATAAAAACGTTGAAGACAAATGAAAAATTTTAATATACACAAAAACAGTAGGAGGTTATTATGACAGCAGAACAAATAGTTCAATTAATTGCAAGTTTAGTTTGGTTACTTGCAGGTGTAGGGGTATTCATAGTAGGTATGAATTTTATGAGCGGTGCTTTGGAAAAAAGCGCCGGTAGCGGCATGAAAAAGATGCTTGAAAAAATAAGCGGTAACCGCTTTTCAGGCGTAGGAATAGGCGCGGGTGTTACGGCTATAATTCAAAGTTCTTCGGCAACGTCGGTTATGGTTATAGGTTTAGTAAACGCGGGTGTTATGACGCTTATTCAAGCAACGTCAATTATAATGGGCGCTAACATCGGTACAACCGTTACGGGTATTTTAGTAGCGCTTAAAAACGATTATTTTGAAATGGTAATGTACGTATTAGCGTTTGCCGGCGTTATGATGACTTTTTTCAGTAGTGAAAAAGTTAAAATTTTTGGTAATTTATTTTGCGGTTTAGGCTTAATTTTCGTAGGTCTTAACATAATGAGTAGCGAGCAAGCGTTTGGAAATTCGCTAGTTGAAGAACTTTTTATAAATATATTTAAAGTAGTAGATTTTCCATTATTATTAATAATAATAGGCGTTATATTTACCGCGTTAATACAAAGTTCATCTGCGGCAACGGGCGTAGTTATTACGATGGTAGGCACGGGAGTTTTACCGCTTGACCTTGCGTTATTTATAGTGCTTGGCGCAAACATAGGAACTTGCGTAACTGCGTTAATTGCGTCAATCGGCGCTAACGCTAACTCAAAGCGCGTTGCTTTTATTCACTTTACGTTTAACGTTATAGGAACGGCTCTCTTTACTATAATAATTTGGACGTTTAAAGACGTTATTGTAAACTTACTAATAAGCGTATTTCCAAATGGTGACGTAACTTCACTTCAAATGAGAGTATCTTTATTCCACGTTATATTCAACGTAACAACAACTTGCTTACTCTTGCCGTTTGTATCGCAACTCGTAAAACTTTCTCAAATAGTTATTAAAGATAAGAAAGTTGAAGAAGACGCGCTTTCTTTAAAATACGTTGACGAAAGGCTTTTATCTATGCCGTCAGTTGCTTTAATGCAAGTTAAAAAAGAAATGAATTATATGATGGATTTGGTTAATGAAAACTACGGAATTTGCTTTAACGCGTTAGAAACGGGCACTACCGAGTTCGACCAAAAATTGGCTAATAACGAAAAAATTATCGACTTTACTAACGGAGCTTTAACAAAATTCTTAATAAAATTATCAACAACTGTAAGTCATAGCGATGAAGCAACGATAGGTAGTTACTTCCACGTTTTAAACGACTTAGAACGCATAGGCGACCACGCTGAAAACTTCCACGAAATTTGTTTGGAAATGAACGCTAAAAAGTTAGAGTTTTCAAATATGGCAACAAAAGAAATAAGCGATATGCGCCAAAGCGTTAATGATATGTTTAAATTAGCGGAAAAGGCGTTTAAAGAACTTGACGCAAGCGTACTTTCTAATTTGACCGAACTTGAAAACGCGGTTGACGAGCAAAAGAAAACTCTTTCTTCAAATCACTTTGCACGCTTAGCAGAAGGCACGTGTAGCGTAGAATTAAGCCCTTACTTTACTTCGGCAGTATCTGGATTGGAGCGCGTTGCCGACCATTTAATAAACGTTGGTTATAGTATAGTTGACCCAACGGGCTCTCAAAAAGGGGAATAGAATTTATTAAATTTCTTTTAATTCGTTTTACATTGAAAAAGGTTTCGTGATATAATACTATTAAAATCAAATGAAAAATCTTTTAATATACGATATTTAAGGAGAAAACTTTATGTGGATTAGTATTCTTACACTTTTAACCGGCGTAGGCGTATTTTTAGTTGGCATGAATATGATGAGCGCAGGTTTAGAAAAGTGTGCGGGTAGGGGTATGAAAACCTTACTTGGTAGAATTTCAACAAACCGCTTTGCAGGTGTTGGAACGGGTATTGCGGCTACGGCTATTATACAGTCGTCTTCGGCAACTTCGGTTATCGTTATCGGTTTTGTAAACGCTGGTATAATGACTTTATCGCAAGCAACGTCAATTATAATGGGTGCAAACGTTGGCACTACCGTTACGAACGCACTCGTTGCGCTTTCGGGCTCTGATTTTGATATCGACGTTTATATGATGGCTCTTGCTTTCGTTGGCGTTGTTATGACGTTTGTAAAAAAAGAATCAATTAAAAACGTTGGTGCTATTTTAAGCGGTCTTGGTATTTTATTTATCGGTCTTGACCTTATGAGTGGCGCGTTAGGCGGAGAGGAAATAAACGCCTTCTTTACGGATATGTTTGCTAAAATTTCCTTCCCGTTACTTTTAATTTTATTAGGCGTTGTTTTTACGGCGCTTATACAATCTTCATCTGCCGCAACGGGTATAGTAATTATCATGGCGGGCGAAGGCGTTTTAGGTATAGGCGAAGCAATGTTTATCGTTTTAGGCGCAACTATCGGTACTTGTATTACTTCAACTATTGCAAGTTTAGGTGCGGGCGTAAACGCAAGGCGTACGGCTTTTATACACCTTTTAATGAACGTTGTTGGAACGTGTGTGTTTACCGCTTTCATTTGGCCACTTTCGGGCGTAATAGAAAACTTACTTATAAAAATACCTGACGTTATGTGGCAAATTACTATATTCCATATAGTTTATAAAGTTCTTTTAACAATAGTTTTACTTCCTTTCGTTACGCAATTAGTTGCTATTGCTGAAAAGGTGGTTAAAGAAAAACCTGCAAACGAAGAAATAAGAAAGTTAAAATTTGTTGACGAGCGTTTATTAAAATCTCCAACGATTGCACTTATGCAAGTTAAAAAAGAAATTAACTACATGATGGATTTAGTAAAAGACAATATTTCAATTTGCTTTAACGCATTAGAAACGGGCTCAAAAGACTATGATACGGCGTTAGTTGAAAACGAAAAGGTTATTGACTTTACTAACGGCGCGCTTACAAATTTCCTTATTAAATTATCTACTTCTTTAGAAGAAAGCGGAGAAGTTTTAATAGGTGGTTATTTCCACGTTTTAAACGACCTTGAACGCATAGGCGACCACGCTGAAAACTTCCACGAAATTTGTTTAGAAATGAACGAAAAAGGTTTAGAGTTTTCACCTGTTGCAAAGCAAGAAATTAAAGAAATGCTTAAAAATATTGACGATATGTTTAATTTTGCAGAAAAAGCGTTTAAGGAATTAGACGTAACCGTTTTATCTAACTTAACTGAACTTGAAAATAAGGTTGACGAGCAAAAGCGCGAACTTTCTTCAAGCCACTATATTCGTTTGGCGGAAGGCAAGTGTAAAGTTGAGTTAAGCCCATACTTTACTTCAACCGTGTCTGGTTTAGAGCGTGTTGCCGACCACTTGGTAAACGTTGGTTATAGTATCGTAAACCCAACGGGTTCGCAAAAAGGCGAATAAAAAGTAAAAGATAATAAATAAAAACTTGGACTTATTTGTCCAAGTTTTTTTTGTTTAATATTGTTTTAATTGTTGTAGTTTAAACACTCTTCTTCAAAAGTTTTAAGTTCTTCCACGTATCTTTTAGGCTCAACGCAGTAGCCTAAGCCGTGACCCGCGCCCTTTATTATTACTAATCGCTTTTTAGAAGCGCACGCGTCGTAGTTTATTTTACTCATTTCACAAGGCACGAAAGCGTCGTTATCGCCGTGGAAAAATATTATAGGAATTTTACATTTTTTAACCGCGTCAACGGGGTTTAACTCGTCTAAATTAAATTTGCCGTACATTTTTGCACCGAGTTTTAAAAACGGATAGGCTAACTTTGGCGGTATGTGCATTTCTTTTATTACTTTACAAATTATGTCTTTTACGCTTGAATAACCGCAGTCTGCAACAACGCCAACAACGTTACTTGGAAGGTCGTAACTCGTAGCCATCATAACGGTAGAAGCGCCCATTGAAACGCCGGTTAAGTAAATTTGAACGTTGCCGTTAAATTTTTTGTTGACGTATTCAATCCACTTTAAACAGTCTTTACTTTCGTTTATGCCAAAAGTAATAACGTTGCCTTCACTTTGCATACTTGCACGTTGGTCAACTAGCAAAACGTTTCTTTTAATTTCAAAACTTCTTTGTATGCCACCGCACAAATCCCTTTCCGCGCTACCGCGATAACCGTGAAACATAATTTCAACCGGCGCGCCCTTTATACCTTCGTAGTATTTAGCGTGAAGTTTAAGCCCGTCAAAAGACGTAATATAAACGTCTTCACTTTTTATGTTACGCATTTTTTGCATCCAAATTTTCATTTGGCTATGGTAAGGCTTGTAAATTTTGCCGGGTGGCATATCGTATTCTTCTTTTAACTTTTTGTCTTTGTTTCTAACGTAAAAAGCCATTTTAAAGCAAACGTACGGAATTAAAAAAACAAAAATTACAGCAAGTGCTAAAAGAATGCTTGTAATTATAATAACGTTTTTAATCATAAAAACATATTACATCTTTTACTTATTTTTGTCAATGCAAAAAACCTTTTTGAACGGTGGCTTGTATTTAAAAAAATA